>NZ_JNXR01000035.1:0-103917 GCF_000725475.1 Streptomyces durhamensis | reverse complement strand
CACCCCCACCCCACCCCGACCCCGCCCTAAGCCGCTCCGCCCCCGCTTCGCCGGATAGGCTCTGGCCAGGACGACCGCACCCGAGGGAGGCCACGGAGATGACGCCGGGGCGCAGAAGCAGCACCTTCACCCGCCTGCTCCGACACGGCTTCACCGACCCCTCCGCCGCGGAGCGCCTCCTGGACGGCCCGGAACTCGCCCCCGTCCGCGACGACCCCGTCCTCCTGGAAGCCCTCGGTGCCACCGCCGACCCCGACCTGGCCCTGCACGGCCTGGTCCGCCTCCTGGAGGCCCAGGACGGCCCCACGTCCCACCGCGAACTGCTCGACACCCTCATCGCGGCCAAGCCGCTGCGCGACCGCCTCCTCGGCGTCCTCGGCGCCTCCGCCGCCCTCGCCGACCACCTGGCCCGCCACCCCAGCGACTGGTACGCCCTGGTCACCTACGAGCCCCAGGACCTGCACCCCGGCGTCGAGGAGTTCGCACGCGGCCTGGCCGGGGCCACCGACCCCGTCTCCCTCCGCGTCGCCTACCGCCGCTGCCTGCTCTCCATCGCCGCCCGCGACGTCTGCGGCACCACCGGCGTCGCCGAGACGGCCGCCGAACTCGCCGACCTCGCCACCGCCACCCTGCGCGCGGCCCTGGCCCTGGCGCGGACGAACGCCCCGGAGGACGCCGCCGCCTGCCGCCTCGCGGTGATCGCGATGGGCAAGTGCGGCGGCCACGAACTGAACTACGTCTCCGACGTGGACGTGATCTTCGTGGCGGAGGCGGCCGAGGGCACCACGGAATCCCACGCCCTCGCCTGCGCCACCCGCCTCGCCTCGCACCTCATGCGGATCTGCTCCGAGTCCACGGTCGAGGGCTCCATCTGGCCGGTCGACGCCAACCTCCGCCCCGAGGGCCGCAACGGCCCCCTCGTGCGCACCCTCTCCTCCCACCTCGCCTACTACCAACGCTGGGCGAAGACCTGGGAGTTCCAGGCCCTGCTCAAGGCCCGCCCGGTGGCGGGCGACGCCGACCTGGGCCAGGCCTACGTCGACGCGCTCGAACCCCTGGTCTGGAAGGCGGCCGAGCGGGACAACTTCGTCGCCGACGTGCAGAAGATGCGCCGCCGCGTGGTCGAGAACATCCCCGTGTCCGAGATCGAACGCGAGCTCAAGCTCGGCCCGGGCGGCCTGCGTGACGTCGAGTTCGCCGTTCAGCTCCTGCAGCTGGTCCACGGCCGCACCGACCCCGCCCTGCGCAGCGGCACCACCCTGGACGCCCTCCAGGCCCTGGCCGCCGGCGGCTACGTGGGCCGCGAGGACGCCGCCCGCCTGGACGAGGCGTACCGCTTCCTGCGCTCGATGGAGCACCGCATCCAGCTCTACCGCCTGCGCCGCACCCACCTCGTGCCCACCGCGGAAGCGGACCAGCGCCGCCTCGGCCGCTCCCTCGGCCTGCGCACCGACCCGGTCGCCGACCTGAACCGCGAGTGGAAGCGGCACACCGGCGTCGTACGGCGGCTGCACGAGAAGCTCTTCTACCGCCCGCTGCTCGACGCGGTCGCCCAACTCGCCCCCGGCGAGGCCCGCCTGAGCGCCGAGGCGGCCCGCGAGCGCCTGGTCGCCCTCGGCTACGCCGACCCGGCCGCCGCCCTGCGCCACCTGGAGGCCCTCGCCTCCGGCGTGACCCGCAAGGCGGCCGGGCCGGCGCCCGCGAGCGCCCGGCCACTGTCGTGTCGGCGCGCCGCCTCGCCCCCGACCTCCTCATGCGCGCCCCGGAAGCGGTGGCGCTGCTCGGCGACGGCGACGGCGGCGGGCTGGCGGCACGCGAGCGAAGCCCGCTCGAACAGGAGATCCTGGCGGCGGTGGGCCGCGCGGAGAACGCCGAGCAGGGCGTCACGGCGGCCCGCGGTGTGCGCCGTCGCGAGCTGTTCCGTACGGCTGCCGGGGACATCGTCGGCTCCTACGGCACCGAGACCAGCCCGGCCGAGGCCGACCAGGGCGCCCTGGTGGACCGGGTCGGCGCCGCGGTCTCCGACCTCACCGCCGCCACGCTCGCTGGTACCCTGCGCGCGGTGGTCCGGGACGGCTGGGGCGACACGCTGCCCACCCGCTTCGCGATCATAGGGATGGGCCGCTTCGGCGGTCACGAGCTGGGCTACGGCTCCGACGCGGACGTCGTCTTCGTGCACGAACCGCAGGAGGGCGTCGACGAGCACGAGGCGGCCGCGGCGGCGAACAAGGTCGTCGCCGAGATGCGCCGGCTGCTCCAGCTGCCCAGCGCCGACCCGCCGCTGCTGATCGACGCGGGCCTGCGCCCGGAGGGCAAGTCCGGCCCGCTGGTGCGCACGCTGAAGTCATACGAGGCGTACTACCGCCGCTGGTCGCTGGTCTGGGAGTCCCAGGCGCTGCTGCGGGCCGAGCCGGTCGCCGGGGACGAGGAGCTGGGCCGCCGCTTCACCGAGCTGATCGACCCCCTGCGCTACCCGGTCCACGGGCTCGGCGAGGACGCCGTGCGCGAGATCCGCCGGCTGAAGGCCCGCATGGAGGCCGAGCGCCTGCCGCGCGGCGCCGATCCCAGGCTGCACACCAAGCTCGGGCCGGGCGGCCTGTCCGATGTGGAGTGGACCGTCCAGCTGTTCCAGCTCCGGCACGGCTGGGACCAGCCCGGGCTGCGCACCACCCGCACCCGTGAGGCGCTGACCGCCGCCCGGCAGGCCGGGCTGCTGCCCGCCGAGGAGGCGGAGATCCTGGACGAGGCGTGGGTGCTGGCCACCCGGGTGCGCAACGCGGTGATGCTGGTGCGCGGCCGGGCCGGGGACACCTTCCCGACCGAGCCGCGCGAGCTGGCCGCCGTGGGCCGCTATCTGGGCTACGGCGCCGGGCACGCCGGGGACATGCTGGACGCGTACCGCCGTACCACCCGCAGGGCGCGCGCGGTGGTGGAGGAGCTGTTCTACGGCGACGGCGCCTGAGCCGGCACCGGCGGCCGGGCTACGGGGAGGTCGCCGGTGCCGGCCGCAGGGCCCCGGCCGGCGCCACCCGTGGCATCCGGTACGGCAGCGCGCCGTACCACGCCCGGGCGGCCGTGAAGCCGAAGCTCAGGCACAGCACACCGCCGACCGCGTCCAGCCAGAAATGGTTGGCGGTGGCAACGATGACCAGCAGGGTGAGCGTCGGGTAGAGCAGCCCCAGCACCCGCACCCATGGCACCGACGTCAGCGCGAAGATCGTCAGCCCGCACCACAGCGACCAGCCGATGTGCATGGACGGCATCGCCGCGTACTGGTTCGACATGTGCTTCAGATCGCCGGAGGCCATCGAGCCCCAGGTGTGGTGGACCATCACGGTGTCCACGAAACGCCCGCCGCGCATCAGCCGGGGCGGGGCGAGCGGGAACAGGTAGTAACCGACCAGGGCCACGCCCGTGGTCGCGAAGAGCACCGTCCGGGTCGCCGCGTAGCGGCCCGGATGCCACCGGTACAGCCACACCAGCACACCGATCGTGATGAGGAAGTGCAAGGTGGCGTAGTAGTAGTTCATGCCGACGATCAGCCAATCGACCGAGTTCACGGCACGGTTGACGGACTGCTCGGCGGCGATGCCCATCGTGTGCTCGGCGCGCCAGATCCAGTCGGCGTTGCGCAGCGCCTCGGCCTTCTGCTCCGGGACGGCGTTGCGGATCAGGGAGTACGTCCAGTAACTCACCGCGATCAGAAGGATCTCGAACCAGAGGCGGGGCCGCCGCGGATGCCGCAGCCGGGCCGCGAAAGCCCGGGCGCCCCGTCTGACCTCGCCCGTGACGGCCTGCGGAACGGCCACCTCCTCGCGACCTTCCGACTGCGTCACGGTCGAGTCACTCATAGCCATCAAGTCTGCCAGAAAAGGCTTCCTCGGCCGATCATCCCAAGGACGGGTCCGGGGCGCACCTTCTACGGCATACGGGCGACGTGCGGCGCCGACGCGGTGGAGCCGCGCACCACCAGCTCCGGCATGAACACGAACTCGCTGTGCGGCGCGGGCGTCCCGCCGATCTCCTCCAGCAGCGTGCGCACCGCGGCCTGCCCCATCGCCGGGACCGGCTTGCGGACCGTGGTCAGCGGCGGATCGGTGAAGGCGATCAGCGGGGAGTCGTCGAAGCCCACCACCGACACGTCCCGGGGCACCTCCAGACCCCGCTGCCGGGCCGCCCGTATCGCACCGAGCGCCATCATGTCGCTGGCGCACACCACGGCCGTGCAGTCCCGCTCGATCAGGGACGTGGCCGCCGCCTGACCACCCTCCAGGGTGTACAGGGAGTGCTGGATCAGCTCGGTCTCGATCACCTCGGCGGCGAGCCCCAGCTGGTCCTGCATGGCCCGCACGAAGCCCTCGATCTTGCGCTGCACCGGCACGAACCGCTTCGGCCCGAGGGCCAGCCCGATCCGGGTGTGCCCCAGCGACGCCAGGTGCGTCACGGCGAGCGTCATCGCGGCCCGGTCGTCGGGGGAGATGAACGGCGCCTGCACCTTCGGCGAGAAGCCGTCCACCAGGACGAACGGCACGCCCTGCGCGCGGAGCCGCTCATAGCGCTGCATGTCGGCGGTGGTGTCCGCGTGCAGCCCGGAGACATAGATGATCCCGGCGACCCCGCGGTCCACGAGCATCTCGGTCAGCTCGTCCTCGGTCGACCCGCCCGGGGTCTGGGTGGCCAGTACCGGTGTGTAGCCCTGGCGGGTCAGCGCCTGGCCGATGACCTGGGCCAGGGCCGGGAATATCGGGTTCTCCAGCTCCGGTGTGATCAGCCCGACCAGCCCCTCGCTGCGCTGCCGCAGCCGCACCGGGCGCTCGTAGCCCAGTACGTCCAGCGCGGCGAGCACGGACTGGCGGGTGGTGGCGGCGACGCCCGGCTTCCCGTTGAGGACCCGGCTGACGGTCGCTTCGCTCACCCCCGCCTGCGCAGCGATGTCGGCAAGCCGTGTGGTCACAGGATTGGACTGTACCGGTCGCATCTCAGACTGCCCACCAGATGGCGCAATCCGCGGGAATCTGCGTGCGCGCACCGCCCGGCTCCACATCGGTGCTGGCCAGCAGCAGCGTGCCGGGGGTGGCCACGGTGACCGGCGAGGCCGTGAGGTTGACCGTGCAGACGAAGGAGCCGTCGGCGGTGTCACGGCGGAAGGCCAGCACGCCCTCGGGGCTGTCCAGCCAGGTCACCTGGCGGCCGGCGCCGAGCGCCGGGTGCTCGCGGCGCACGGCCAGCGCGCTGCGGTAGAACTCCAGGGTGGAGGTCGGGTCCCCGTCCTGGGCCGCGACGGTGAGGTCCTTCCAGTCGGCCGGCTGCGGCAGCCAGCTCGGGCCGCCGTCGACGGGTCCGAAGCCGAACGGCGGCACCTGGCCCGACCACGGGATCGGCACCCGGCAGCCGTCGCGCGTGCCGTCCTGGCCCGAGCTGCGGAAGAACGCCGGGTCCTGGCGCACCTCGTCGGGCAGGTCGACGACCTCGGGCAGGCCCAGCTCCTCGCCCTGGTAGAGGTACGCCGAGCCGGGCAGCGCCAGCATCAGCAGGGTCGCCGCCCGGGCCCGGCGCAGACCACGCGCCTCGTCCCCTTCCGCGAGGCGCGTGGAGTGCCGTACCACGTCGTGGTTGGACAGCACCCAGGTCGCGGGCGCGTGCACGGCGCTCATGGCGCCGAGCGAGCGGTCGATGACGTCGCGCAGGTCCGCCGCGTTCCAGTCGGTGGTCAGGTAGGAGAAGTTGAAGGCCTGGTGGAGCTCGTCGGGCCGGATGTACAGGGCGCTGCGCTCCACGGTCGGCGTCCACGCCTCTGCGACCGCGACGCGCTCGCCCTGGTACTCGTCGAGGATGCGCCGCCAGCCCCGGTAGATCTCGTGCACGCCGTCCTGGTCGAAGTACGGCACGGCCTCGGTGCCGAGCAGCTTGACCTGCTCGTCCCGGCCGATGTCCGGCAGCCCGGCCGCCTTGACCAGCCCGTGCGCCACGTCGATGCGGAAGCCGTCGACGCCGAGGTCCAGCCAGAACCGCAGGATGGAGCGGAACTCGTCGTGCACGGCCGGGTGGTCCCAGTTGAAGTCGGGCTGCTCCGGCGCGAACAGGTGCAGGTACCACTCGCCGTCCGCGACCCGGGTCCAGGCCGGGCCGCCGAAGATGGACTCCCAGTCGTTCGGCGGCAGTTCGCCGTCCGCGCCCTTGCCGGGGCGGAAGTGGAAGCGCTCGCGCAGCGGCGAACCGGGCCCCTCGCGCAGCGCCTGCTTGAACCACTCGTGCTGGTCGGAGCAGTGGTTGGGGACCACGTCGACGATCACCTTCAGACCCAGCGCATGGGCGTCGCGCACCAGGTCGTCGGCGTCGGTCAGGGTGCCGAACATCGGGTCGACGGCCCGGTAGTCGGCGACGTCGTAGCCCGCGTCGGCCTGCGGGGAGGCGTAGAAGGGCGACAGCCACACGGCGTCGACGCCCAGCCGCTTCAGGTACGGCAGCCGGGAGCGGATGCCGGGCAGGTCACCCATGCCGTCGCCGTTGCCGTCGGCGAAGCTGCGCGGGTAGACCTGGTAGATGACCGCCTCGCGCCACCACTCCCGGCGCTCGGCGGCGGCGGAGGAGGCGTCGGTGGGGACTGCGTCGGTGACGTGCTGGGTCATGGATTCCCTTAAGGATGCGGGGGGAACGACAGAGGCGCTTGCGAGGTACGTGGATCCGCGGGCGTGCGCGGCGGCGGTCACGACTTGGTGCCGCCGGCGGTCAGTCCGGAGACCAGGCTGCGCTGCACGAGCATGAACACGAGGGCCGCCGGGACGGTGATGATGATCGCGGTGGCCGAGGTCCACGCCCAGTCGGGCCGCTGGTCCTGCGCGAAGGTGCGGATGCCGACGGCGAGCGTGTAGTGGTCGGACTGCATGAACTGCGTGGCGTACGCGACCTCGCCCCAGGCGGTGAGGAAGCTGTAGAACGCGGTCACCGCCAGGCCCGGCTTGGCCAGCGGCACGATCAGCCGCCAGAACGTGCCGATCGGGGTGAGGCCGTCCACCCGGCCCGCCTCGTCTATCTCCTTGGGGATGGTGTCGAAGTAGCCCTTCATCATCCAGGCGCAGAACGGCACCGCCGTGGTCGCGTACGCCAGGATCAGGCCGAGGTAGTTGTCGAGCAGGTCCAACTCGGACAGAAGCAGGTACAGCGGCACGATCAGCACGATACTGGGAAACATCTGGGTGACCAGGAACGTCCACATCAGCTGCCGGCTGCCCGGGAACTTCATCCGGGACACCGCGTAGCCGGCGGTCGCCGCGAGGAAGACGCCGAGGACGGTGGTGCCGCCGGCCACGACGACGGTGTTCAGGAACCACTGCGGCAGGTCCGAATGGGCCAGTACGTCGGCGTAGTTGTGGAAGCTGAGGTCCTTGAGCACCTCGCTCGGCTGCTGCCAGGCGTTCTTCGGGCCGAGCGAGATGAACAGGATCCACACCACCGGGAAGGCCGCGATCACCGTGGCCAGGATCAGGGTGGCGTGCAGGGCGATCGACGCCGCGGGGCTGCGCTCCTCACGCCCGCGCACCTTGCGGGAGGGGGCGGTGAGGGAGCGGGTGGCGGCGGGAGCGGTCGCGGGGGTCTCGTGGGTCGCTGCGGTCATGGCGGGTGCTCCTTACGCCTGCTCGGACTTCAGGGTGTTGCGGCGGTAGAAGGTCGAGAAGGCCAGCAGGAGGGCGAGGATGATGATCCCGTAGGTCGCCGCTCCCGCGTAGTCCGAGATGCCGGTGAAGGCCTTGCGGAAGGCGAAGGTGACGAGGATGTCGGTGTCGCCGGTGGTGTTGTTGCCCAGCAGCAGGTAGATGACGTTGAACATGTTGAACGTCCAGATGCAGCCCAGCAGGATCACCGTGTTGGACACCGGGCGCAGACCGGGCAGCGTGACGTTGACGAACCGCTGCCAGGGCGAGGCGCCGTCCATCTCGGCGGCCTCGTACAGCTCCTTGGGGATCGACTGCAGGCCGCCGAGCAGGGCGACCATGTTGAAGGGGACGCCGATCCAGACGTTCACCATGATCACGGCGACCTTCTGGGCGAGCGGGGTGCCCAGCCAGTTCTGCTCGGGCAGACCGACCGCGGTGATGATCTCGTTGAACACGCCGAACTGGGAGTTGAGCATCAGCCGCCAGGCGAAGACGCCGATGAACGACGGGACCGCCCAGGGCAGGATCAGCATCGCCCGGTAGAAGCCGCGCAGCCGCATCTTGCGGTTGAGCAGCACGGCGAGGCCCATGCCGATGGCGACGTGCAGCGCGACGCAGCAGACCGTCCACACGACCGTCCACACCAGCCGCGGGTAGAAGTCGCCGTCCGCGCCCGACAGGACGTGCCAGTAGTTGTCGAGGCCGACGAAGTCGTAGGTCGCGGGCCGGTGGAAGGCGCCGATGGTGGCGGCGACGTTCGACTCGTTGGCGTTGGTCAGCGACTGGTAGAAGCCGTACCCCAGCGGATACAGGACCAGCACGGCGATCACGACGGCGACCGGGGTCACCATCGCCCAGGCGTACCAGTACTTGTCCCAGGACCGCCTGAGGCGCGAAACGCGTGCGGGGCGCGGGGACCTGTCGTCCCGCGCTGTCTTGTCGGTCTGTGCCGTGCTCGCTGCGGTGGTCATCCTCATCGACTCTTTATCGGCTCGTTCGCGGCGGAGGGTGGGTGGTTCCGCAGCCCCGGGGAGCCCCGGTCGGGGCGGCAGCGGGGAAAGAACGTTCCCCGGGGCTGCGTGTCCTTCGGTTACGGTCCGGCTACCGACCGTTCAGGTCAGCCGATGGAGTAGCCGGGCAGCAGCGTCTGGAACTGCTTGGCGGTGGCGTCCAGGCCGGACTTGACCGACGAGTCACCCTGCAGGATCTTCACGTAGTTCTGCTGCAGCGGCGTGAAGAGCGAGCCGACCTGGGGGAGCGCGACGCGCGGCCGGGCGGTCTTCTCCAGGATCGGCTTGAAGCCGGCGATCTTGGCGTTGGAGGTGACCGCGGTGGTGTAGGCCGAGGTGCGGGTCGGCAGGGTGCCGGTCTTCTCCGCGATGGTGATCTGGCTCTCGGTGGACGTCATGAACTGCGTGAACAGGTAGCTGGCGTCCAGGTTGCCCGAACCCTGGTAGACGGCGAGGTTGTGACCGCCGGTCGGGGCCTGGGCCTTGCCGCCGGCGCCGGCCGGGACGGGCGCGTAGCCGAGGTTGGCCTCCTTGCCCTTGAACGCGGAGCCGGTCAGGTCGTCGCTGACGGACCAGGGGCCCTGGATCAGCATGGCCACCTTGCCGTTCTTGAAGGCGGTCTGCATGTTCTGGTAGGCGTTCGCGAAGTCGACCTTCATCGACGCCTCGTCGTAGATCTTCTTCGCGGTGGTCAGCGCGGTGACGGCGCTGCTGTCGCTGACGGTGATCTTCTTCGCCGAGGGGTCGGCCATGTCGGCGCCGTTGCTGTACAGCAGCGGGAGCAGGAAGTACGAGTCCGGGTTGACGTAGGTGCCGTAGGCGCCGGTCTTCTTCTTGATCGTCTTGGCGTCGGCGATGAACTCGTCCCAGGTGGCCGGCGGCTTGGCGACGCCGGCCTTCTTGAGCAGGTCCTTGTTGTACAGCAGGCCGAGGGTGTCGGTGACCGACGGGACGCCGTAGGTCTTGCCGTTGAACTTGGCGGTGTTCATCGCGCCCGTGCTGAAGTCCGAGGTGTTCTTCAGCGCGGCGGTGCCGTCGAGCGGGGCGATGTAGCCCAGCGAGGCGTACTCGGCCATCAGACCCACGTCGGTGCGCACCACGTCCGGCGCGCCCTTGCCGCTCTTGGCGGCCGACTTGAACTTCTGCTCGACGTCGGTGAACGGGACGCTCTGGTAGTTCACCTTGATCTTCGGGTACTTGGCCTCGAACTGCTTGATCAGGGCCTTGTACGTCGGAGCCTCGGTCGCCGCGTCGGAGGTGTCCCAGTAGGTGATCGTGCCCGAGACGTCCTTGGGGTCCTTCGGCTTGCCGTCGGCCTTGTCGTCCGAGCCGCCACAGGCGGTGGCGGCCAGGGCGACCACGGTGACCGCGGCGGCGATCGATATGCCACGTCGCATATGAACTCCTAGAAGAGGGTTGCCCGGATCATCCCCTGGGAAGACCGCGGGTGCCGTCTGTCCCAATCGACGGCCGCCGGGCGCGGGAGGAACGTAGCAAGGCTGCAAGTCCTTGCGAAAGATGTTGCAAGGAAATTTCCGCAAGATCCCGCAAGCGTGACGTCCCCGTTACCCCGGCATGTCCTCCGGACTGCGGCGATACGTGCGCACCGCCACCCCCACCACCCGCCGCACCGGGAAGTAACCGATCTCCCGCGAGTCGACGCTCTCTTGCAGGTTGTCGCCCAGCACCACCACGGATCCGGCCGGTACGGTGCCCGGCCCGAGCCGGTCGCGGGCGGCGGCCGGCACGGGCTCGCCGGGCACGGCCGCGAGCCGCTTGATCATGAAGTGCGAGGCCCGGTCCGGCCAGCTCCAGCTCTTCCAGTCGGCGCCCGGGTCCGGCATCTCGACCACCACGATCTGCCCCGACCGCAGCCGGCCCGCGCCCGTCCGGCGCCCGATCAGCACGTCCCCGTTCCGCAGCGTCGGCCGCATGCTCACCCCCCGGACGGTGATCACCACCATCCGGCGCCGGATCCACAGCACGCCCCCGGCCGCCCCGGCGGCCAGCGACAGCAGCGCGATCACCGCACATACCCCTCGGCCTGCCGCCGGAACAGCGCCGCGTACCGTCCGTCCGCCCCCACCAGCTCGGTGTGCCCGCCCGACTCCACGACCGCCCCGTCCCGCAGCACGACGATCAGGTCCGCGTCCCGTGCCGTGCCCAGCCGGTGCGAGATCAGCAGGCTCGTGCGGCCCCGCCGGTGCAGCCGGAGCGCCTCCTGGATCTCGTGTTCCGCCTCCGGGTCCAGTCCGGAGGCGGGCTCGTCCAGGATCAGCAGATCGGGATCCTCCCGCAGGAAGGCCCGGGCCAGCGCCACCCGCTGCCACTGCCCGCCGGACAGCTCCACGCCGACCTCCTCGCCGTCCCCGTACGACCGCGACAGCAGCGTGTCGTAGCCGCGGGGGAGCGCGGCGAGCGTGTCGTGGACACCGGCCGCCCGCGCCGCCCGGACCACCTCACCGGCCCGCTCGGGCGCGCCCAGCGCGATGTTCTCGGCGGCCGTCAGGTCGTAGCGCACGAAGTCCTGGAACACCGCTCCGACACGACGGCGCAGCTCGGCCGGGTCCAGCTCGCGGATGTCGGTGCCGTCCCACAGGATGCTGCCCCGGCTCGGGTCGTAGAACCGGCACAGCAGCTTGACCAGGGTGCTCTTGCCCGCGCCGTTGTCGCCGACGAGTGCGAGCGTGCGGCCGCGGGGAAGGGTCAGGTTCACCCCGCGCAGCACCCAGTCGTGCTGCTCGGAGTAGCGGAACCAGACGTCCCGCAGCTCGATGCCGCGGGTCAGCTCGCCCACGGGGCGGGCCGGCCGGGGTACGGGCAGGTCGGGCGGCGCGTTCGTCAGGTCGAGGTAGTGCTCGAACAGCAGCAGATGCTGACGTGCCACGGCGGCGGAGGCGGCGATGCCGCTCAGCCCGCCCTGCACGGCGGCGATCGCCGAGGTGAGCACGGCCAGGTCGCCGACGGTCAGCTCGCCCCGGGCGGCCGCCCGCACCGCCCAGAACAGACCCGCCGCCCCGATCCCCGCCGACACGGCCGCGGGCAGGCCCTGCGCCGCCGCCGTGCGCAGCTCCATCCGGCGCCGGGTCGCGTTGATCGCCGTACGGTCCCGGCGCATCCGCTCCCGCAGCGGCGTGCCGGTGCCGAACAGCCGGATCTCCTTCGCCGCCTGCACACTGCCCAGCAGATGCGCGTAGAACGACTCCCGGCGCTCCAGCGACGTCGTGTGCAGCATGGCCTGCGACCATGCGCGCGCCAGCCGCAGTTCGGCCGCCAGCGCCGGAAGCGCGCCGAGCAGCACGACCACGGCCAGCCACGGGCTCATCAGCCACAGCGACACCGCGAAACCCGCGACGGTCACCCCGGCCTGCCCCAGCGACACCGCCGCCGAGACGATCTGCACCGGGGTGTCCTGGCCGCACTGCTCGGCCAGCCGCAGCCGGTCCAGCCGTTCCGGGTCCTCGAACGGGGCGAGCCCGGTGAAGCCGTTGACCCGGGCATACAGGCGGTCCTGGGCCGCGAGCCCCACCCGGCGGCCCAGCTCACCGCAGAGAAACCGCTCGGCGTGCGGCAGGAACGCCACGGCCACGGCCACGCCGGCCAGTCCGGCGGCGGGTCCCATGACGTCCGCGACGGCTCCCCGCCGGGCGCCGGCCACCAGGTCCAGCACCTCCCGGGTCAGCCACGCGGCCGCCACCGGAAGCCCGGCACCCAGCAGCGCGGCCAGCGCGATGCCGGCCAGCGGGACGGGGGCGGCGCGCAGCGCGAGACCGGCGACGGCACGCAGCCCGGCGGCACGGCCCCGGCCCGTGTCCCGGGTGCTCACACGCCCACCGGCGCCGTCAGTTCGTGCAGGTCGCGGGCCAGGGCCGTGAGCCGGCCGCCGGCCCGGACCCGGCACACCACCGGGTAGGCGTTCACCCCGAACGCGGCCTCCACCGTACGGGCGTCGTCGTCCGTCAGCACCGTCGCCACCTCCCGCAGCGCCGACGCGTACGGCGCGGAGTCCTCCTTGCCCGGTACGACGACCGCGAGGACCTCGTCCGCCGGGCGGCCGGAGCGCGCCACGGTGTCCACGAAGTGCGGCAGCAACTCCGCGCAGGGGCCGCAACCCGGCGCGAAGAAGGCCACGAGGGTGTCGTCGCCCAAGGAGTCCCGGGAGATCTCCCGGCCGTCCTTGAGGCGTACGCTGAATTCCTCCGCAGTGGCGCCCAGACTGTCGGCATCGGTCACCGGAAAGACGGTGGACGGTGAATTCCGGGTATCCGTCCGGAGCCTGCGGATGATGCCGTAGGCGAGCACCAGATTCAGCAGTCCCAAACCGATCGCGAGGGTCACTGCGGCGGCGAGAATCGACACGAAGATCTCCTGACTCACGGAATCAACTCGACAGACGGAAAAGGGCGACGAGGTCGTCGAGACGAATGACCAGACTCGCCAGGACCGCGCCGGCGAGCACGGCGAGCACCCCTTTGGCACCCGCTGCGGACGCCCCGCCGCCGACCGTGGCCAGCCCCACCGCCGCGACGCCCGTCAGCGCGGTGTTGCGGACGGCGTGCCGCACTCCGAACGGTGCTTCGGACGCCCCGAAGCACGGGCAGGACGCGACCGTCCCGCGCCGCAGCACCACCCCGACGGCCAGTGTGAACGCACCCATCAGCAAGGCCGCGAGTCCGAACCCGAACCGCGCCGTCGCCGGCGCGAGCAGCAGTACCGGTACCACCGCCTCGGCCGCCGCCACCGCGCCGGCGAGCGTCCGCAGGCCCCGCTCCGGAACCACCCGCATGGCGGTCAGGCCGTCCGTGAACGCGTCGAAGGCACCGCGCCCGCGCAGCTTCGCGAACGCCGACGCGAGAAACACGAAACCGAGCAGAACCCGGCACAGCACCGCTGTGTACCACACGTCCGTTCCCCCTTCCGTGAAGACGGCGGCCCAGCGTAGGAGCCGGATATACAGAGGGCATACACGGAGGCATACATCAGAAGTGGAAGGTGACCTGTATGCGGTCCTCGTAATGTGCCAGGCGGTTCGGCCGCGACGGGCGGCCGAGGGTGAAAAGGAAAAGGGGTGTCCCCTTGCTTCAGCGATTCGCGGACGCGCTGGTGAACAAGCTCGCGCCGAAGGTCACGGCCGACGCCACCTGGTGGACCGACACCAAGTGCGCGGGCGGCTGTTCGTCGTACCCTGCCTACCAGGCGAAGTACACCCGTCAGTGCTGGGACAGCACCGGCAGCTGCACCAGCTGGACCAACACCGGCAAGTGCTGCAGCTCGTGACGGAACGGCACTGAGTCGCGCCCCGCTCCCGCCCGGGGGGAGCGGGGCGTCATGCGCTCCTGGGCAGCCGCCCGCCCATCAACTCGGCGTACACCGCACCCAGTTCACGCCCCGGAGCGATGCCCAGCTCCGCGCGGTAGACCGCGCACGCGCTGCGGTAGGCCTCCTGGACGCCGCCCGCCTCGCCCAGCCGGTGATGGGCCCGCATGCGCAGGGCCCAACCCCTGCCGCGCAGCGGTGCCGCGGAGAGCAGGCCGGTCAGATCGCGCAGGGCCGCCCGGGGCTCGCCGACCCGCAGCTGGGCCTCGGCCAGGTCCTCCACCGCCCGCATCCGCTCCTCGTCCAGATGCCCGAGCGCTCCGAGGAGCGGGCCGACGCGTGGCACACCGACGGCCGCGCGGTCGCCGTCCCACAGCAGCAGCGCCGCCGCGAGCAGGCGCGTCGCCCGGTCGGCGTCCCCCGCGAGCAGTGCCGCCCGGCCCGCCCCGGACAGGTCGAGGAAGCGCAGGTGGTCGCAGGCCTCGGCGGACACCTCCAGCGCGTAGCCGCCGTCGCCGGCGGCCAGCGTGGCGGTGCCGCCCAGCGCCGCGCGCAGGGCACTGGCGTGCGTACGGATGTTGGCCACGGCGGAGCGCGGGGGTTCGCCGTCCCACAGCGCCTCCTGGATCACATCCAGCGAGACGCGGCGCCCCGCGTGCAGCAGCAGGGTCACCAGCAGGGCTCGCGGCTTGAGGCCCCGGACCCCGGCCGGCTCCCCGCCCACCCGCACGCGGCCCAGTATGCGAAACCCTTCGGCCATGGAAGTCCCCCTCTTCCCGCCCGCCCGCACGTGCGAGCGTTGCTGCTGTGGAGCCTGTGACGGGCGAACTGGCCTCGTCAAGACGCCCGTTGGAATTTCTTTCTGCATCTTGCTGAAACATTGGCGTAACGGTTAGGTTCACGCCACCTGTTGGTGGTTGACCACTCAAACTCCCCCCACACGCACAACGAAGTGCAGGAGCGCACATGGCACGCAGAACCCTCCCCGTGGCGGTCGCCCTCACCGCCGCCGCCCTGGTTGGCATGAACCCGACGACCGCCGAGGCCTCCCCGCCCGGCACCAAGGACGTCACCGCCGTCCTCTTCGAGTGGAACTACGCCTCGGTCGCCAAGGAGTGCACCAGCACCCTCGGCCCCGCCGGCTACGGCTACGTCCAGGTCTCCCCGCCCGCCGAGCACATACAGGGCTCACAGTGGTGGACCTCGTACCAGCCGGTGTCGTACCGGATCGCGGGGCGGCTCGGCGACCGCACCGCGTTCAAGAACATGATCGACACCTGTCACGCGGCCGGCCTGAAGGTCGTCGTCGACACCGTCGTCAACCACATGGCGGCGGGCAGCGGCACCGGCACCGGCGGCTCCTCGTACACCAAGTACGACTACCCGGGGCTGTACTCGTCCCCCGACTTCGACGACTGCACCTCCCAGGTCACCAACTACCAGGACCGCTGGAACGTCCAGCACTGCGAGCTCGTGGGTCTGGCCGACCTGGACACCGGCGAGGAGTACGTCCGCAGGACGATCGCCGGATACATGAACGACCTGCTCTCCCTCGGCGCCGACGGCTTCCGCATCGACGCGGCCAAGCACATCCCCGCCGAGGACCTGGCGAACATCAAGTCCCGCCTGACCAACCCGTCCGTCTACTGGAAGCAGGAGGTCATCTACGGCGCGAACGAGGCCGTCCAGCCCTCCGAGTACACTGGCAACGGGGACGTCCAGGAGTTCCGCTACGCCTACGACCTCAAGCGCGTCCTCAACAACGAGAAGCTGGCCTACCTGACCAACTTCGGCGAGGGCTGGGGCTACCTGAAGAGCTCGGACGCCGGGGTCTTCGTCGACAACCACGACACCGAGCGCAACGGCTCCACCCTGAACTACAAGGACGGCGCCAACTACACCCTGGCCAACGTCTTCATGCTCGCCTGGCCCTACGGCGCCCCCGACATCAACTCCGGCTACGAGTGGTCGGACGCGGACGCGGGCCCGCCCCACAACGGCCAGGTCAAGGCGTGCTGGCAGGACGGCTGGAAGTGCCAGCACGCCTGGCCGGAGATCAGGTCCATGGTCGCCTTCCGCAACGCGACACGGGGCCAGGCGGTCACCGGCTGGTGGGACAACGGCAACAACTGGATCGCCTTCGGCCGCGGCACCAAGGGGTATGTGGCGATCAACCACGAGTCCTCGTCCCAGACCCGCACCTACCAGACCTCCCTGGCAGCCGGCACGTACTGCAACGTGCAGAACAACACGACGGTGACCGTGAACTCCAGCGGACAGTTCACCGCCACCCTGGGCGCCAACACGGCGCTGGCGATCTACGCGGGGAAGTCCAGCTGCTGAGCCGGCCCTGCTTCCAGGTGTCGCTGGTGGTGTAGCCGGAGGAAGCGCCCGTCGTGTACGAGCGGTTCGTCCCGGACTCCCAGGTCGCGTTCCCGGAGCCGTCCTTCTTGACGTACGCGTAGTCGAAGGACGTGCTCCTGGGGACGATGACCAGCCTGCTCCAGCAACCGCTGAGCGTGCGGCAGTTGAGAAGAGCGCGTCAAGATTGACTTTGAAACTTCTTGCTGTGAGTTTCAAGCCTCTTGCTGTAAGGCTTTCGTCGGCGATACGGTCGCGCCGGGTCGGACCCAAGAGAGCCGCATTCGCTAGGAGTTACCGCCTGTGATACCGAGAGCGAGACGGGCCGCGGCCGTCACCGCAACAGCCCTCGCCGCCGCACTGATCCAGCCACTGGCCGCCCACGCGGCCACCCCGCCCGCGCCCCCCTCGGACGCGGCGCTCGCCGCCCAGCCCGCGCGGCACGACGACACCCGCGAGCAGTTCTACTTCGTCCTGCCGGACCGTTTCGCCAACGGGGACACGGCCAATGACGAGGGCGGACTCACCGGCTCACGCCTCAGCACCGGGTACGACCCCGCCGACAAGGGTTTCTACCAGGGAGGCGACCTCAAGGGCCTGACCAGGCGGCTGGACTACATCAAGGGGCTCGGCACGACCGCCATCTGGATGGCGCCGATCTTCAAGAACCGCCCGGTGCAGGGCACGGGGACCAACGCCTCCGCCGGCTACCACGGCTACTGGATCACCGACTTCACCCAGGTCGACCCGCACTTCGGCACCAACCAGGACCTCAAGAACCTCATCTCCAAGGCCCACGCCAAGGGCATGAAGGTCTTCTTCGACGTCATCACCAACCACACCGCCGACGTCGTGGACCACCGGGAGAAGTCCGCCGGCTACCTCTCCAAGGGCGCCTTCCCCTACCTGACCAAGGACGGCAGGCCCTTCGACGACGCCGACTACGCGGACGGCGGCAAGAGGTTCCCGGCCGTCTCCCCCTCCTCCTTCCCGTACACCCCGCAGGTCACGAGCCGGTCCAAGGTCCCGGGCTGGCTCAACGACCCGACGATGTACCACAACCGGGGCGACTCGACCTTCGCCGGCGAGTCCGCGACCTACGGCGACTTCTCCGGACTGGACGACCTGTGGACCGAGCGTCCCGAGGTCGTGCACGGCATGGAGAGGATCTACGAGCGGTGGGTGAAGGACTTCGCCGTCGACGGCTTCCGGATCGACACCGTCAAGAACGTCGGCATGGGGTTCTGGACGCAGTGGGCGACGGCGCTCGACGCGTACGCGGCGGCGCACGGCCGGAAGAACTTCTTCATGTTCGGCGAGACCTACGCCGCGGACACGAACGTCACCTCCCCGTACGTCACCCAGGGCCGCCTCGACGCCACCCTCGACTTCCCCTTCCAGGACGCGGCCCGCTCCTACGCCTCCCAGGGCGGCAGCGCGCAGAAGCTGGTGAGCGTCTTCGGTGACGACTACAAGTACACGACCGACAAGGCCAACGCCTACGAACAGGTCACCTTCCTCGGCAACCACGACATGGGCCGCATCGGGTACTTCCTCAAGCAGGACAACCCGAAGGCCACCGACGCCGAGATCCTGAAGAAGGACGAGCTGGCCGACGAGCTGATGTTCCTCAGCCGTGGCAACCCGGTCGTCTACTACGGCGACGAACAGGGCTTCACCGGCTCCGGCGGCGACAAGGACGCCCGCCAGACCATGTTCGCCTCCAAGGTCGCCGACTACCTGGACGACGACGAGATCGGCACCGACCGCACCCACGCGAGCGACTCCTACGACCCGAGCGCCCCGCTCTACCGGCAGATCGCCGCGCTCGCCGAGCTCCGCAAGGCCAACCCGGCCCTGACCGACGGCGTCCAGACCGAGCGATACGCGGCCGACGGCGCCGGGATCTACGCCTTCACCCGCACCGACGCCGCGTCCGGCCAGGAGTACGTCGTCGCCCTCAACAACGCGGGCGAGGCGAAGACGGCCACCTTCACGACCGGCTCGGCCGGCATGTCGTACCGGGGCGTCTACGGGGCCGAGGACTCCCTGAGGTCCGACGCCGACCGCAAGGTCACCGTCACCGTGCCGGCCGGGTCCGCCGTCGTCTACCAGGCCGCCGGCCCCCTCGCCCGGCCCGCCACCGCCCCGACCCTCACCCTGACGGCCCCGGCCCCCGGAGCCACCGGGACCGTGGACCTCACCGCCGGGGTCGACGGCGGACAGCTGAACCGGGTCGTCTTCGCCGCGCAGGTCGGGAACGCCCGATGGCAGGTCCTCGGCTCCGCCGACCACGCCCCGTACAAGGTCACCCAGACCCTCGGCAAGGACATCCCCGCCGGGACCGCGCTGCGCTACAAGGCCGTCGTGATCGACTCCGCCGGACACACCGCGAGCGCCACGGCGAGCAGCACCACCGGCACCCCGCCCGCGCCCGAGACGCCCACGGCCTCCTCCCGGGACTACGCGGTCGTCCACTACAAGCGCACCGACGGCGACTACGCCGACTGGGGCCTGTACGCGTGGGGCGACCTCGCCGACGGCGAGGCCACCACCTGGCCGGCCGGCCACCCGTTCACCGGCCGGGACGCCTACGGCGCCTTCGCCTACGTCAAGCTCAGGCCCGGCGCCTCGAACGTCGGCTTCCTGGTCGTCGACAAGAACGGCGACAAGGACGTCTCCGCCGACCGGTCCATCGACGTCACCAGGACGGGTGAGGTGTGGATCGAGCAGGGCAAGCCCGGCGTCCTGACGCAGAATCCCGACCATCCGGCGCAGGACACGGCCAAGGCCGTCCTCCACTACCACCGCGCCGACGGGAACTACGACGGCTGGGGCCTGCACGTCTGGACGGGTGCCGCGCACCCCACCGACTGGTCGGACCCGCTGAAGCCGGTGAAGACTGATGCCTATGGCGCGGTCTTCGAGGTGCCGCTCACCGAGGGTGCCACCAGCCTCAGCTACATCATCCACAAGGGCGACGACAAGGATCTCCCGGCCGACCAGTCCCTGGACCTCAAGGCCGACGGCCACGAGGTGTGGCTGTTGAACGGCCAGGAGAAGTACCTGCTGCCGCAGCCGGCGGGCAGCGCCGCCGCGCTCGACCTGAGCACCTCCAAGGCGATCTGGATCGACCGGGACACCCTCGCCTGGAACGGCGCCGACGGGGCCGCCTCCACCGAGCTGCTGTACTCCCGCGACGGCTCGATCGCCGCCAAGGACGGGACGCTGACCAGCGACGACGAGCGCTGGCTGCGGCTGGAGAAGACCACGCTGAGCGACGCCCAGAAGACGAAGTTCCCGCAGGTGAAGGACTACACCGCCTGGTCCGTGGACCCGCGCGACCGGGGCCGGGTGCGCGAGGCGCTGGGGGGCCAGCTCGTCGCCTCGCAGCGGGCCGCGAACGGTGCCGTGCTGGCCGCGACCGGCGTGCAGATCGCGGGCGCGCTGGACGACCTCTACCCGGGCGCGACCAAGGCGAAGCTCGGTCCCGTGTTCCACGACGGCAAGCCCACGCTCTCCGTCTGGGCGCCGACCGCGCAGAGCGTCTCCCTGGAGCTGGACGGCTCGCTCAAGGCCATGCACCACGACGCCGCGACCGGCGTCTGGTCCGTCACCGGCCCCGCCTCCTGGAAGGGCAAGCCCTACCGGTACGTCGTGAAGGTCTGGGCGCCCAGCGTCCGCAAGATGGTCACCAACAAGGTCACCGACCCCTACTCGGTCGCCCTCACGGCGAACTCCGAGCGCAGCCTCGTCGTCGACCTGGACGACCGGTCCCTGGCACCGAGCGGCTGGTCGGGGCTGCGCAAGCCCAAGGCCGTACCGCTGAAGGACGCGCAGATCCAGGAGCTGCACATCCGGGACTTCTCCGTCGAGGACCGCACCGCGAAGCACCCGGGCACCTACCTGGCCTTCACCGACAGGAACAGCGACGGCTCCCGGCACCTGCGGCAGCTGGCGAAGGCCGGCACGTCGTACGTCCACCTCCTGCCCGCCTTCGACTTCGCCACCGTCCCGGAGAAGAAGGCCGACCAGGCGCGCACCGAGTGCGACCTGGCCTCCTACCCGGCCGACTCCGGCAAGCAGCAGGAATGCGTGGCGAAGACCGCCGCGAAGGACGCCTTCAACTGGGGCTACGACCCGTACCACTACACGGTCCCCGAGGGCTCGTACGCCACCGACCCGGACGGCACCGCCCGTACGGTCGAGTTCCGCAGGATGGTCCAGGGTCTCAACGAGGACGGCCTGCGGGTCGTGATGGACGTCGTCTACAACCACACGGCGGCCAGCGGCCAGGCGGACACCTCCGTGCTCGACAGGATCGTGCCCGGCTACTACCAGCGGCTGCTCGCCGACGGCTCGGTGGCGAACAGCACCTGCTGCTCCAACACCGCGCCGGAGAACGCGATGATGGGCAAGCTGGTCGTCGACTCGATCGTCACCTGGGCGAAGGAGTACAAGGTCGACGGGTTCCGCTTCGACCTCATGGGCCACCACCCGAAGGCCAACATCCTGGCGGTCAGGAAGGCCCTGGACGCGCTGACCGTCGAGAAGGACGGCGTCGACGGCAAGAAGATCATCCTGTACGGCGAGGGCTGGAACTTCGGCGAGGTCGCGAACGACGCCCGGTTCGTCCAGGCCACCCAGAAGAACATGGCCGGCACCGGCATCGCCACCTTCTCCGACCGCGCCCGTGACGCCGTGCGCGGCGGCAGCCCCTTCGACTCCGACCCCGGCGTCCAGGGCTTCGCGTCCGGGCTGTACACCGACCCCAACTCCTCCGCCGCCAACGGCACGAAGGAGGAGCAGAAGGCCCGGCTGCTGCACTACCAGGACCTGATCAAGGTCGGACTGAGCGGCAACCTCGCCAGGTACCGCTTCACCGACACCGACGGCAAGGAGGTCACCGGCGCCGGGATCGACTACAACGGCTCGCCCGCCGGCTACGCGGACGAGCCCGGCGACGCCCTCGCCTATGTGGACGCGCACGACAACGAGTCGCTGTTCGACGCGCTCGCCTACAAGCTGCCGAAGGACACCTCCGCGTCCGACCGGGCCCGGATGCAGGTCCTCGCGATGGCCACGGCCGGCCTCTCGCAGGGCCCGGCCCTCTCCCAGGCGGGCACCGACCTGCTGCGCTCGAAGTCGCTGGACCGCAACTCCTTCGACAGCGGGGACTGGTTCAACGCGATCCACTGGAACTGCGCCGACGGCAACGGCTTCGGGCGCGGACTGCCCATGGCGGCCGACAACCAGTCCAAGTGGGACTACGCCCGGCCGCTGCTGAGCACGGTCAGGGTCGGCTGCGAGCAGATCACCGGGGCCTCCGCCGCCTACCAGGACCTGCTGAGGATCCGTACGACGGAGAAGGCGTTCTCGCTGGGCACGGCCGGCCGGGTGCAGGACGAGCTGTCCTTCCCGCTGTCCGGCACGGACGAGACGCCGGGTGTCATCACCATGCGCCTCGGTGACCTGGTGGTGGTCTTCAACGCCACGCCGGAGCAGCAGCGGCAGCAGGTCGGCGCCCTCGCCGGGACGCCGTACCGGCTGCACCCGGTGCAGGCCTCGGGCTCCGATCCGGTGGTGAAGACCTCCGCCTACGCGGCCGGCACGGGCACGTTCACCGTCCCGGCGCGGACCGTGGCGGTGTTCCGGCGGGCGGGGAAGTAGGGTCGGGACAGGTCCCGTAGAACAGGAGTGCGCATGCCGCAGATCACCATCGACTACTCGGACATCGTGGAGGACGCCTTCGACCGCGAGGGCTTCGCCCGGGCGCTGCACGAGGCGACCGTGGAGATCGCGGCGGCGAAGCCGGAGGCCTGCAAGACGCAGTTCCGGCCGAGCGCGTACACGGCGTTCGGGTACGAGGACCCCGGGGCGCGCGGGCACGCCATCGTGCACGTGGCGATCGGGCTCCTCGCCGGACGCAGCGACGAGACGAAGGCGAGGCTCACGCAGGCGGCCCTGGAGCTGCTGCGCGAGCACGTGGCGGACACCGGCGTCGCGCTGCACGCCTCCGCCGAGGTCCGCGACCTGGATCCGTCGTACCGGAAGTTCGACCGGTAGCTCAGGGCGCCAGGGACAGCAGCCGGCCGACCAGCTCCGCGAAGGGGCCGTCGGCCGGCTCGTCCTTGACCATGGTGCGCAGCAGGAGCGCCATGTCCTCGTCGTGGGCGGCGCTGACCGCGGCCAGCGCGGCGAAGTCGTGCACCAGCTGCAGTTCCAGCTCCGCGCGCGGGACGCGCCGGCCGTCCAGCCAGATCAGGGCCGTCGACTCGGCGAGCGAGATCCAGGAGCGGACGACCAGTTCCAGTCGTGCGGAGGCCTCGGTGACGCCCAGATGCGCGAGCATCTGCTCGTAGGCGGCCTGCCGTACGGAGTCGATGAGGGCGTTGGTGGCCGACGAGCCGACCGCCGGGCCGCCGCGCATCAGCGCCGAGAAACCGGGCCCGTGCTCGTCCACGAAGTCGAAGTAGCGGCGCATCACGCGCAGCAGCCGGGTGCCGAGCGGCCCTTCGTGCGGCTCGGCGAAACGGCCCGCGAGATCCTCCGAGGCGCGCTTCAACGCGGCCTCGTACAGACTGAGTTTGCCGGGGAAGTAGTGGTAGACCAGCGGACGTGAGATGCCCGCGGCCGACGCTATCTCGTCGATGGAGACCTCGTCGGGCGAGCGTCGGCTGAACAGGTCGAGGGCGACACCGATCAGCTGCTGCCGTCGCTCCTCGACGCCCATCCTGCGGCGAACCCCGATACTCATGCGCACACCTTACCGATCGGATTCGATCGCAGGTGATCACATATCGAGCACCAAACGATCGCTCCTGCATCGGGACACACAGATCAGCATCGAGCCGGCCCGTTCCTCGTCCGTCAGCAGCTCGTCCCGGTGCTCGATCTCTCCCTCCAGCACCCGCTGTTGACAGGTTCCGCAGAACCCCTGCTCGCAGGAGTAGGCGGTGTCCGGCAGCTCCCGGCGCACCGCGGCCAGCACCGTCGAGCCGGCCGGGACCGTCAACGTCCGCCCGCTGCGCCGGAGTTCGACCTCGAACGCGGTGGTGCCGACGGCTTCGGCGCGCGGGGCGAACCGCTCCAGGTGCAGCGTGGCACCCTCCGGCAGCCGTTCCTCCACGGCGGCCGTCAGCCCCTGCGGACCACAGCAGTACACGGCCGTCCGCTCCGGCAGGTCCGCCAGGAGGGCGCCCAGGTCCGGGCGCCCGTCCTCGTCCCCGGCCGCGACGGTCAGCCGGTTTCCGGCGAGCCCCCGCACCTCCTCCAGGAACGGCATCGAGGCCCGCGACCGCCCGGCGTACAGCAGCCGCCACTCGGTGCCGTCCGGCAGGGCCCGCAGCATGGGCAGGATCGGGGTGATGCCGATGCCGCCGACGACGAACACGTACGCGGGCGCCTCGACGAGGGGGAAACGGTTCCTCGGCCCGCGCACCTGGAGCTCCATGCCCTCGGCGAGCTGTTCGTGCACCTCGCGCGAGCCGCCCCGCCCGTCCGTGACCAGCCGGGCGGCGACCGTGTAGGAGGACGTGTCCGCGGGGTCCCCGCACAGTGAGTACTGCCGTACCCGCCCCGAGGGCAGCACGAGGTCGAGATGCGCGCCCGGCTCCCAGGCCGGCAGCCCGCTTCCCTCCAGGCGCAGCCGTACGACGCCGTCGGCGACCGTCTCGTGCGCGGTGAGCAGCAGCCGCAGGGTCCGGGAGCGCGGCCGGCCGGAGACCGGCGGGTCCAGGGCGGGCATCGGCCACAACGGGGAGGCCTGGACCCGGCGGCGCAGGGACCGCCGGGCCAGCAGGGCGGCGCCCGCGACGAGCGCGGCGGTACGCAGCTTCGGCATCAGGAGACCCGCCTTTCCGCCGCCGTGGCCGCGGGCGAGGCGGCCAGATAGGCGACGGCCTGCTCGGTGTCGCCCTCCTGCCCGGGGTGGTACCCACGGCTGAGATAGCGGGGTATGGACCTGAGCATGTCCCCGGTCCCGGGGAGCAGGCCCCGCCGGCCGCGGACGTAGAACTCCCTGAAGGAGGCCTTGCCGTCGACGAGGGTCGGGTCGTTCTCCATGAAGAACCGCGCCCCGCGCTGCCACAGGAACACCAGCGCCGAGAAGGCCGTGGCCCAGGTCCGTACCCGGCGGCCGTAGCTGCCGTCGATGTGCAGGAACAGCTCGAAGGCGACGGAGCGGTGCTCCACCTCCTCCGCGCCGTGCCAGCGCAGCAGGTCCAGCATGGTCGGATCGGCGCCGCGCCGGTCCAGCTCCCCGGCGTTGAGCACCCAGTTGCCGAGGAAGGCGGTGTAGTGCTCGATGGCCGCGATGAGCGCCACCCGCTCCAGCAGCCACCAGCGGCGGGCCCTGCCGGGCGGCAGCGTGCGGTCGCCGAGCAGCTTCTCGAAGAACCAGTCGACCTGCGCGGTGTACGGCGTCGGGTCCAGTCCCTGCTCGCGCAGGTGCGGAAGCACCTCGTCATGGGCCTGGGAGTGCATCGCCTCCTGGCCGATGAACCCGATGACGTCCGCACGGAGCCGGTCGTCCCGGATCAGCGGCAGCACCTGCTTGTACACCTGCACGAACCAGCGTTCACCGGCGGGCAGCAGCAGATGCAGCACGTTGATGGTGTGCGTGGTGAACGGATCCCCCGGCACCCAGTGCAACGGCGTGTCGTCCCAGGAGAAGGACACCTTGCGTGCCTTGAGCGGCACCCGGGCCTGCGTGTTAGACATGGCGTCAATGTACTGGCGGGTAGGGGTGCTGAGAACCCCTTGCGGCAGACCTTGTTTACGCCGGTGTCAGCAAACCCGCGGCCACCCTCACTGCAGCCCGGTGACGGACCGCCCGTCCTGCAGGGTGCCCTTCAGGCCGGCCCGGGCGCCCTGCTTGGCCCTGGCCACCAGGAACGGGCCCTGCCCGGCGGCGGTGACCCCGCCCCCGGCCTGGATCGTCGCCGTGTCCCTGTCGCCCGCCGCCAGCAGATACCAGTGCCCGGCCGCGGACCTCCACAGCACCCCGGCCAGCACATGGGGCTCGCGCGGCCCGCAGGAACGGGCGTCCGTGCCCTTGGCGACCACCGCGCCGCCCCGCCCGCCCGGCGGGTGGAACTGGGCCAGCGCGCCCGTGCCGTCACCGCGCCAGGTCTCGGCCCTGGTGCACACCCAGTCGGCCGTCCCGCTGCCGTCGGGCAGCGGCTGGCCGGCGAACGCCCAGGCGTTGACCCGGCGCACCCCGGCGGAGCGCTCCACCGACAGCGAGCAGGCGAACGGCGCCCAGGTCCGCAGCCCGGCCGCGCCGGAGGCCTCGCCGGGCGACGCGGGTCCGCCGGCGGTGAGGTGGGCGGGGACCAGCTCGCCCAGGTCGGTGCCGAGCGTGGTGCCGGTGGCGCCGGTCAGCTGGAGCACCGTCCAGGAGGTGCAGTTGCCGGGGCGCAGCGCGGGGCTGGCCAGCGGGGCGGTGATGCCGTCGGTGAGCCTCAGCGGGGCCGCGGGCGAGTCCGGCTTCATCAGGTCCCGCGAGGCCGCCCGCTTCACCCAGGGCGCGGTCAGGTACTGGACGTTGCCGTCCGAGCGGCCCAGCACCAGCGCGCTCGCCTCCGCGCCGCTCGCGCCGTCGGCACGGGCGAGGTCGAGGGCCGCGCCCTGGGTGCCGTCGACCGGCTCGGCGTACCGCGCCAGGCGCAGGCCGTCGTACAGCATCACCACCCGGGCGTTGTCGACCTGGCCCGCGTACAGCAGCTGGGGCGGGCCCGCCGGGCCGCCGGTGTCGGTGCCGGGTGTCGCCGAGACGTGGACCGTCCCGCCGGGTCGGGCCCACACGGCCAGGGCGCGGCGCAGCAGGGCCGTGTCGCCGGTGAGCGGGCCGCGCGCGGGCCACACGGAGAAGTCGGTGCGCGCGGCGGACTCCCAGGCGGTGGGGGCGACCTGGATCAGCCGGCCGGGATCGAGGGCGGCCTCGGCGGCCGGATTCCCGGCGTAGGCGGGGGCGGCGGCGCCGTCCGGGCCCCAGCCGCCGCGGGGCACGGCGACCAGCGCCCCGCACACCGCGAGCGCCGCGGCGGCGGCGAGCGCGGCCTTGGTGTGCTGGCGGCGGCGCATCAGGTCGGTGGGCCGGGCCTGGAGCAGACAGGGGTCGAACTCGGGGGAGGAGAGCAGCTCGGGCTGCGTGGGCACGCTGTTCGCGGCGGCCAGGGCGCCGCCCGGGTCGTCCACCCCGGCGGCGCTGAGGAGCGTGCGGATGCCGGCGTCCGGCAGCTGCTCCAGCCCGCGCAGCACATAGGCGGCGCGGGCCGGTCCGGACAGGGCGGACAGCCGCTGGTCCAGGGCCAGTTCGTCGGCGCCGCCCGAGCGCGGGAACAGCTTCAGGCCCCACACCTGGGGCAGCGGCGGCGGCAGCTGGGCGAGCCGGGACAGGCCTGTGCGGGGGCGGGCCGTCTCCAGGGCCGCGCACAGGATCCGTTCCCGAAGGAAGGTGTACCCGGGGTCGCCCTCGCCGCCCGAGGCCTGGGCCGGAATCGCGGACTGCCGCCCGCGGCCCCGGGGCAGGGAGCGCTGGACGAGGGCGTGTGCGGTCAGCACCCGGCGGCTGCGGCCGAGGCCCGGTGGCAGCACCAGGTAGGCGATCCGGACCAGCCGTGGATAGTGCTCGACGAGCGCGGCCTCGGCCTGTTCCAGGTCGACCGGTGCGGTTCCTTCGGCGGAGGCGGGTGCGTGACGCTGGGCTACATCCTGTGACTGCACGTCCAGGAGAACGAACGAGCCGGAGGTTGGTCACCCCCGGACGGGTGATTCACCCTTCCGGGTCGGCCGGACGGCGTGGCACCCGATTGAGCGCGCGGCGGCCCGGAGCCGTATCCGAAGGGGCTGAGGCATGCTTGGCCCACCGGGACCGGAGGAACAGATGAGGGTGACACGACTGCTGCCGGCCGCCGCCGCCGTACTCGCGCTGGCGGGATGCGGCTCGGGCGGGGACACCAAGAGCGTCCCGCCCACCGCGACCGGCAGTCTGGAGAGCCTGGCCGCCGAAGTGAAGTGCAAGCCGAACATGCAGACCGACGCCGACGAGATCCGCCAGGCGATCTGCAGGAACGGCGACGGCAGGTTCATTCTCGCCACCTTCGCCACCGACCGCGGCCAGCGCGAGTGGATCAACGACGCGAAGGACTACGGCGGCTTCTACCTCGTCGGCCGCAAGTGGGTCGCCGTCGGCGACGACGGGGTCGTCAAGGCGTTGCGCGGCACGCTCGGCGGGGACGTGGAGATCGGCACCGACCACCACGCGCACCACGGCTGAGCACCGGGCGCGGACACGGCGAAGGCCGGTGACGGGAGGGGGGTCCGTCACCGGCCTCGTTCGTGGCCCGGATCAGCCGATCACGGCGTGATCAGGCGCAGTTCTGGCCGTTGTTGACGCAGTTGGCGATCCGGTTGGCCAGGCCGCCGGTCGTGACGCTGATGAAGTCGTCGTGGTCGGTGGCCGGCTTGTGCAGCTGCTCCGGGAAGCCGTCCACCGCGTAGGCGTTCTTCACCTGCCCGTTCTGGATGGTGGGCGGGTTGATCTGGTACACCAGACGCATCGTCAGCTGCGGAATCGCCTTGAAGCCGTTCGGGCAGACGCCGCTCGCGGGGTCCGCGAAGGCCACGTGCGTGCGGTGGTTGGCGCTGTCGATGTTCTGCCCGTCCCAGCAGCTCTGGAAGGCGAACGTGCGCACCACGTTGCTGCCCTGCGGGCAGATCGGGTACTGCTGCGTCAGCTGGACCTTGTTCTCGAAGCCGGTGCAGCTCCAGTGCGCGTTGGCGTTCGCCAGACCGTTGGTGGTGGTCTTGGCGTCACCGGTGATGATGCGCAGGAACTGCGGCATCGCGACGACCTTGCTCGCCGGGCTGCCCACGTACTTGATCTGGGCCTGCACCGGGGTCAGGATCTTGCCGACGTTGCCTTCCTTGCCACCGCCGTCCGCGTTCTGGTCGAAGTCCTGCGAGCCGTCCTGGACGCGGACCACCGGCCAGTAGTACGCCGACAGGTCGTTCCTGTTCTGGCAGCTGGTGCCGCCCTGCAGGAAGGTCTGGTTGCTGGAGAAGGCGTTGACCTTCTGGTTGCCGACGTAGTCGTGCAGGTGGTGCGCGCCGTTGGTCACGCCGGGCGCCACGATCACGTTGTCGGTGTTGTGGTTCTTGTTGGCGTTCACACCGCAGCGCGTGGTGAACGTACCGGTCGAGGCGGACTGCTGCCGGCGCGGCTTGCCCTGGACGTTCGGCGCGACCTTGGTGATGTCGACGAAGTCGGCCGCGACCGGGCCGTTGCCGGCCTGCCCGCCGATGTTCTGCCCCGCGTTGCCCTGCTGGCCGGTGTTGCCCTGCTGCTGACCACCGTTGTTCTGCTGTTGGCCGCCGGTGTTCTGCTGCTGACCGCCGGTGTTCTGCTGCTGGCCACCGTTGTTCCCCCCAGCGGTGGTCTGGTTGGCGGCCTGCGTGGTGCAGGCGGCGAGCTGGGACAGCGCGCTGTTGAACGTACCGCCGACGCGCTGGATGTCGATCCGGATCCGGTCGATCGTCGCCGACCGCTTCTCCTTGAGGGGGCCGACGATCGCGTTCTGTACGAAGCTCGGGTCCTTGGCCTGCGCGTCGCGTGTGGAGGCGAGCCGGTTGTAGGCCTCGGTGACCTGCCGGTCGAGGTTGGCCAGCTCCGTCGCCACGCCCTGCCGCGCGCGGTAGGGCACGCTCGTCAGCTTCTGCTGGACGTCCGGGCAGGAGATCGTCGCGACCTGCGCCGTCGCGGCCTTCGTCTGGTTGCCTCCCCACGTCTGGTTGTTCGACTCGTGCGCCGAGGCGTAGAAGTTCGCCCAGATCAGCCCGCCCCCACCGAGCGCTAGGGCCGCCGATGCGGCTATGGCCTTGGTGGCCAGCGGCGTACGGCGTTTTCGTGTGTTGCGTCCCATGGAACTCCTCTGACTTCCTTGCGGGGCAGCATCGAGGCGCCCGACAGGAGTGAAGCGGCGTCCTTCCATACGGACGCCGCCCCAGTGGTGTTCACCGGTCTCACAAATTCCTCGCGGAAACAGGGGAGTTGGCAGGTCAGCGGCTGTCCCGGTCGAGATGGGCGAGGACGGCCAGAACGCGCCGGTTGTCGTCGTCCGACACCTCCAGTCCCAGTTTGCCGAAGATGTTGGAGGTGTGCTTCGCGATGGCCCGTTCCGTCACCACGAGCTGCGCCGCGATGCCGGCGTTCGACCGGCCCTGCGCCATCAGCTCCAGCACCTCCAGCTCGCGCGGGGTGAGGCGGCCGAGCGGCTGGTCCTCGGCGGCTCGCCGGGACAGCAGCTGCTGGATCACCTGCGGGTCCATCGCCGTACCGCCCGCCGCCACCCGCCGTACGGCGTCGACGAACTGCTCGGCGTCGAACACCCGGTCCTTCAGGAGGTAGCCGATCCCGCCGGCGCCGTCGGCGAGCAGCTCGCGCGCGTACAGCTGCTCCACGTGCTGGGAGAGCACCAGGACCGGCAGCCCGGGCCGGGTCCGGCGAGCCGCGAGCGCGCACTGCAGGCCCTCGTCGGTGTGCGTGGGCGGCAGGCGCACGTCGACGACGGCGACGTCCGGGTCCAGCTCGGCCAGCGCCTTGGAGAGTTCGGGGCCGGACTCGACGGCGGCGGCGATCTCGAAGCCGAAGGCCTGCAGCATCCGGACCAGCCCGTCACGCAACAGGAAGAGGTCTTCGGCTAGGACAACACGCACGGGATCTCCATGGTCACCAGGGTGGGGCCGCCGGCGGGGCTGTCGACGGCCAGGACGCCGTCGAATGTACCGAGCCGGCGCTCGACCCCGGCGAGCCCGGACCCGGCGCCGATCACCGCACCGCCCCTGCCGTCGTCGGTGACCGTGATCCGCAGCCGGCCCTCGCGGTGGTGCAGGCCGGCCCGGATCCGGCCGGCACCGGAGTGCTTGACGGCGTTGGTGAGCACCTCGCTGACCGCGAAGTAGGCCGCCGACTCCACGGGGGCGTCCGCCCGCCCGGACAGCTCCACGGTCACCTCCGTGGGCAGCGGCAGCCGCAGCGCCAACGCCCGTACCGCGTCGCCCAGTCCGCGCTCGGCCAGGACCGGCGGGTGGATGCCGCGCACCAGGTCGCGCAGCTCCTCCAGGGCCTCGGCGGAGTTCCGGCGGGCCTGGGCGAGCAGCCGCTTCGCCTGCGCCGGGTCGTGTTCCACCAGCATCTCGATGGTGCCGAGGTCCATGCCCATGGCGACGAGCCGAGCCTGCGCCCCGTCGTGCAGGTCCCGCTCGATGCGCCGCAGTTCGGCGGCGGAGGTGTCCACGGCGTCCTGCCGGGTCTCGGTCAGTACCCTGACCCGCTCGGCGAGTTCCGCGTCGCCCCCGAGCACGGCCCGGGTGAGCCGGAAGTGCGTGGTCAGCAGGCGCGGGGCGAGGCGCCAGGCGACGGCGAGGACCACGGCGCCGAGCAGGGCCGCGAGGAAGGCGGTGCCCTGGCCGGAGACCGGCACGAAGGCGTACCAGTACGTGTCGCCGCTGTGGTGCAGGTGCGCCCGCCACAGCCCGGCGCCCAGCAGGAACCCCTCGACGGGGAAGTACAGCAGCAGGGCCGGGAGCAGCGCGGTGAGGAAGCCCGCGGTCATGTCGACGGGCAGCCAGCGCACGTCCCGCCAGGTCTGCGGGTCCCGGAGCAGGGCGAAGGTCCGCGTCCAGGGGGCGGCGCCCTCGGGCGGCGGCCGGTAGGCGGCCGGGATCCGTATCCCCCTCCATTCGTAGGCGAGTCTGCGCCGGGTGCTCGTGTACTGCCGCAGCGCGTCGAGGACCAGGGGGGTCGTGACGAGTCCGATGCCGAGCGGGACGAGCACGAGGGAGACGGCGGTCAGCGCGAAGCACAGCACCGCCACGGGCAGCATCGCCACGGCCAGGACGAGCCCCCGCACGGCGTCCAGGACCACCCCCCGGGCCCGGGTGCGGAAGTCGTCTCTCTGCGTGTCGGTCTTCATGGCGTCAGTCTCGCCCACGGGCCCGCGCCGGGTCAGTCGTGCGAGGCCCCCTGCCCGGGGGTGGTGCCAGGTACACCGCCGGCCAGCAGCCTGGCCTCCACCTGCGGATCGACACCCTTGACCGTCCGGTCCGGCCGCATGGGCGCCACCCCGCCGATCCGCGTCAGCCACCGCCAGGTGTCCGCGACGGTCCGCGCGGCCGGCCGGCACACGAGCCCGGTGGCCAGCGCGCGGGACACGTCGGTGCGGTGGACGCAGGCGTACAGCTCGCTGTCCGGCGGCACCCACACCGGAAGCCCGGTCCACGGCTCGATCCCGGCGGCCAGGATCACCTCCGGGTCGGTCCAGCGCAGCTCGGCGTCCGCGCCGGTCACCCGGACGCACTGGTCGAGCAGCTCGCCCATGGTGCTGTGACCCGGCGGGCCGATCAGGTCGTAGGGCCCGCTCAGCCCCTGGGCCACCGCGCCGAGGAGCCAGCCGGCCAGGTCCCGGGCGTCGATGAACTGCACCGGAAGCCCGCGCGGCCCCGGAGCGAGCACCGGCCCGCCCCGGGCGATCCGGGTCAGCCACCACGGCAGCCGGCCGACGTTCTCGTACGGGCCGAGGATCAGCCCGGCCCGTACCAGCAGCGAGTCCTGCGCGCCGAAGGCCTCGACGGCGGCCAGTTCGCCGCCCCGCTTGTCCCGCGCGTAGTCGGTGGGACCGGCGTCGGCGGCGGCACCCCCGACCAACTCCCCGGCCCCGGCGGGCCCGTCCAGGCTGGGCCAGGGCCAGGCGTACACGGACCGGCTGGAGACGTACACGTACCGCGCGGCACGGCCCCGCAGCAGCCGGGCCGCCGCGAGCACGGCGCGGGGCTCGGCCGACCAGGTGTCGACCACGGCGTCCCAGGTGCCGGCGTCGGCCGCGAGCGCGGCCAGTCCGTCCGGGGTGGTGCGGTCGCCGAGCAACGTCCGTACCCCGGAAGGTGGTTGGTGGCGTCCCCGGTGGAAGACGGTCACCTCCCAGCCGCGCTCCCGCGCCGCCTCCGCGACCGCCCGGCCCACGAACTCCGTACCGCCCAGCACCAGAAGCCTCATGCCGGCGATCATGCCCGCCCCGGGCGCACGCGGCACGGGACTCTGCCGAGGGCAGAGCCGGGGGACGGGGAGGTCAGCGCGCGGTCGGCGGCGTGTACTTGTAGCCGACCCGGCGCACCGTCTGGATCGACTGGCGGTGCTCGGCCCCCAGCTTGCGGCGCAGCCGGGCGATGTGCACGTCGACGGTACGGCCGTCCCCGACATGGCCGTAGCCCCACACCGTGGTGACCAGCTGGTCGCGGGTGTGCACCCGGTGCGGATGGGCCACCAGGTGGGCCAGCAGCTCGAACTCCAGGTAGGTCAGGTCGAGTTCGAGACCGCTGACGCTGGCCGTGCGCCGCACCGGGTCGATCCGCACCAGCGGCTCGGCGTCCGTGTCCGGGGCCGGGTCCGGCTGGTCCGGCACCGCGACCGGCAGGAACGGCGGTCGCTGGTCGGCCGGTACCAGCACCAGGTAGCCGACCATCGGCGGCTGGCCGGGGAGGGCGGGCAGGGTGTGCTGCGGCGCGGGCAGCCAGGTGGCGCCCGGCGGCAGGAAGTCCGCGACGTCGACCACCTCGTCCCGGTCGACGGCGCGCAGCCGGTGCCGGGCCGGGGCGGTGAGGGTGGAGGCGGAGGAGAGGGAACCAGTGGTCGCCATGAGAGGTCAGCTCTTTCACGCGAGAAGTTCGTCGGTCGATGCGACGGCCGCGATTCGTGGTCGGGGCGCGCCGGGGGACGTACGTCGCTTCGCGCTGGGCCGAAGGCCGGGGGTTACGGCTTTAGAGGGCCCGCGCGTTCGTCGCGCGGCAACACACCCGGTCGAAGTCGTGGTGCTGACGGGAAGGCCAGAAGGGCTCGAGGTCATGGCGACCCGTCGCGGTGTACTTCTGGAAGCTGGCCATGCGCCCATTGAAGCAGACACCGGTGCCGGAGAGGACCCTCCTCTCACTGCTTGGACGCGTCCTTGGTGTGAAGTTGACGTTGCGTGGGCTCCCGGACCGCCCGCAAGGCCCTGATCAGGAGCTTGTCGACGGTTCACGCGTCCGGAACGCCGTCTCGGCATGCGGACGCGACCTCCTCGGTCGGCCACTCTCGCCGTCGCCGGCAGCCCGCGTACGGCGGACCGCAGGACGCGGTCCGGGTGCGGGCCGCCCGCCACGAACAGGTCGTGGCCGGTCCGCCGGGCCGGCGCGGCGACCAGGCGCGGCGGGTCCACGGCGAACCGGGCAGCAGGCCGATCGCGGTGAGCGCGGGCAGCGCGTCGGGCAGTTGGGGGCGGTCCACGAACTGTCGCCGACCAGCCGGCGGGCCGGCGGTTCCCCCGTGTCCTCGGTGCGGCCCGTGATCCGTCACACGGCCGGCGCCGCCACACCCCGGCCGCCGCCGTGCCCGCGCGCGCCGGCCGGTGCACGACGTGCGGCAGCAACGGCGCGGCGGCGGGACCCAGTTCGCTCGCCACCCACGTCCGTCCGGAGGCCCCGTCGGCGCGTTCGGCATCGACCAGGGCGAGCGCGGGGCCTGGATCGCCGGTCACGCGGTGGTGGGCCGGCGCGGCGGCCGTCGACGGCGGGCAGGTGGTGTCTCCGCTGGCCGCCGTCCGCAGCGCCGCCGCCCCGCCGCCACCCGCGGCCGGGCCGAGTGCGCCGAGCACGGTGACCGCGGGGTCCGGGCCGGTGTGCGCCGGCCGGCCCGTACGCGTGCTTCAGCTTCCCCGTGCGGTCTCCATGTCCGCACGACAGGCGGAAGGGGGCGCCCGCCGTGACGGCGGACGCCCCCTTCACAGGGCGGACGGATCAGACCTGGCCGGCCTTCTCCAGCGCGGAGCAGCAGGTGTCCACCAGCAGGCGGGTCACCACGTACGGGTCGACGTTGGCGTTCGGGCGGCGGTCCTCGATGTAGCCCTTGCCGTCCTTCTCGACCTGCCACGGGATACGGACCGAGGCACCGCGGTCGGAGACGCCGTAGGAGTACTTGTCCCACGGGGCGGTCTCGTGCAGGCCGGTCAGCCGCTCGTCGATGCCGGCGCCGTAGTTCTTGACGTGGTCGAGCGGCTTGGAGCCCTCGCCGAGCGACTCGCAGGCGGTGATGATCGCGTCGTAGCCCTCGCGCATCGCCTTGGTGGAGAAGTTGGTGTGCGCGCCCGCGCCGTTCCAGTCGCCCTTGACCGGCTTCGGGTCCAGGGTGGCGGTGACGCCGAAGTCCTCGGCGGTGCGGTAGAGCAGCCAGCGGGCCACCCACATGTGGTCGGAGACCTCCAGCGGGGAGACCGGGCCGACCTGGAACTCCCACTGGCCGGGCATGACCTCGGCGTTGATGCCGGAGATGGCGAGGCCGGCCTTCAGGCAGTTGTCCAGGTGGGCCTCGACGATGTCGCGGCCGAAGATCTCGTCGGCGCCGACACCGCAGTAGTAGCCGCCCTGCGGGGCCGGGAAGCCGTTCTCGGGGAAGCCGAGCGGGCGGGAGCCCTCGAAGAAGGTGTACTCCTGCTCGATGCCGAAGATCGGCTCCTGGGCGGCGAACCGCTCGGCGACCTCGGCCAGCGCGGCCCGGGTGTTGGACCGGTGCGGGGTCATGTCGATGTCGAGGACCTCGCACAGCACGAGGATGTCGTCGCCGCCGCGGATCGGGTCCGGGCAGGTGAAGACCGGCTTGAGCACGCGGTCCGAGGCGTGGCCCTCGGCCTGGTTGGTGGAGGAGCCGTCGAAGCCCCAGATCGGCAGCGCGTCGAGACCGGCCGGTGCACCCGTGATGATCTTCGTCTTGGAACGGAGCTTGGCCGTCGGCTCGGTGCCGTCGATCCAGATGTACTCAGCCTTGAAGGTCACGGGGCCTCATCCTCAGGGGTAAGTCGGGCGCACTCGTCGTCGCGGGTGCTGCGGCGCTGCGGCACTGGGGCGCCGCTCGATCTGCCGGGCAGCCTGTCAACAGGCGGTTTCCCGGCCATTGCCCGAATGTGAACCCCGTGTTACCTGGTGGTTTTGTGTCACGGCTCACGTTGTGGGGTGTCAGTGGGTGAGGTATGGGCGCCCTCCGCTGCGGCCTTCCGCACCCCGTCCAGGAACTCCCGTACGGCGGCCCGCTGTTGGTCGTCGTACCCGCGCGGCAACTCCACCGACCGGTCGATCGGCGGCCCACCGCTCCAGCCGGTCCAGCAGCGCGGTCGTGCCCGCCGAGTTCAGCCCGAGCGCCGGGTGGGGCGTGGCCGGATATGACGGGGAGGCCTTTCGGGTCGCATACGACAAGGTGCTGGCGAAATGGCCGGCGGACCGCGAGGCGCTGACGGTCGCCACGCCCTTCGGCGGCATCCGCGTCAACGCCTGCGGCCCGCGCGAGGCGCCCCCGCTCCTCCTGCTGCCGGGCGGCGGCGGAGCGACCTCCGTGTCCTGCTACGCCCAGGCCGCCGGCCTCGCCCGCGTCCGCCGGGTCTACGCCCCCGACCTGATCGGCGCGCCGGGCCTGAGCGCCCCGGCCGGCGACCGCCACCCCCGTACGGTCGCCGACCTGGACGCCCTGCTGGACGGCCTGGGGGCCACCTCGGCCGACGTGGGCGGGCACTCGTACGGCGCCTGGATCGCCCTGCAGTACGCCCTGCGCACGCCCGCGCGGGTGCGCCGCCTGTTCCTCCTGGACCCGACCCTGTGCCTGGCCGGGTTCAAGGCGGCGTACCTGCTCCACGCCCTGCCGATGCTGCTGCGGCCCTCACCCCGCCGGGTCCGCGCCCGGCACCGGACGCGCTGCGGGCTCTGGACGTGCCGGTCCTGCTGCTCGTGGCCGCGAACAGCAGGACCCATGACGCCCATGAGGTGGTGGACCGGGCCGGCGCGGTGCCGGCGCGCGGGGAGACCGCCGTCCCGCCGGACGTCTCGTACCACGCGCTGCCGCAATCGGCACCGGACGGCCTGGCCCGCCGCCTCACCGCCTTCCTGTCCGGCTGCTGATGCTCACCCCACCTTCTCGATCACGGCGTGGCGGATGAGGAACTTGCCCGGCTCCCGTACCTGTTCGAAGGCCGCGTTGTTGAGCAGCACACAGCTGCCGGAGACCGAGGTGACCTTCACCGTCGTGGACTTGTTGTTGTCCAGGTTGGTGACCTTCAGGGTCGTGCCCGCCGGGAACTGGCTGCTGGACGCGGCCGGGGCGCCGCCCTCGCCGGAGAGCGTGACCGTGGAGCCCTTGCAGACCTGCTGCCCTGCGCCCGCCGCGGCGGCGCCGGTGTCGTTGCCGCCGGCGGCGGACTGCGAGGGCTGTGCCGACTGCTGGGCGCCGCCGGCCTGCTGCTGGTCACCGCCGGCCTGCTGCTGGTCACCGCCGGCCTGCTGGGCGCCACCTCCGGCCTGCTGGCCGCCCTGCGCCGCCTGGGAGCCCTGAGCCGACTCCCCAACGGTGCAGCCGGCGGCCTTCTGCTGGACCTCGATCTGCTTGATGACCGCCTCGCGGTTGGCGATCCGGGCTGCCGACTGCGCGTCCGGATGAGCCTTCTGGTCCGCGATGAACTTGTCGTTGTTGCCGTGGGCCGTGGCCAGCCCCTGGCAGACGTTCGAGTCCGAGGCGGACAGCGTTTTCGCGTTGTGCGCGGGCTGGGCGGCGTTGGACGTGGTGGCCAGCGCGAAGGCCCCGCCGCCCGCCACCGCCGCGGCGCTGACGAGCAGCGCGATCTTCTTCTTCGTGCCGAGAGTTCTCCTGCGCGACATGCGCGCCTCCTGAAGAGGTAGGGGAGCGTACGCCGCTATGTACGAGATACCGAACGAAGTTACTCAGCGGTTGCAGGGGTCGGTGAAGTGGCCTGTGTCACAGCCGAGTTGTGCCACGTTCAGCCCTTGTTGTGCTCGATGGCCTCCCGGACGGCGTCCTCGGTGCGGGCCACCAGGGCCGTTCCGTCGTCGGCCGTGATGATGGGGCGCTGGATGAGCCGGGGGTGCTCGGCGAGCGCGGAGATCCACCGCTCACGCGTGTCCGCGTCCCGCGCCCACTCCTTGAGCCCCAGCTCCTTGGCCTCGGCCTCCTGGGTGCGGGTGATGTCCCACGGCTCCAGGTCCAGCCGGTCGAGTACGGTCCTGATCTCGTCCTCGCTCGGCACGTCCTCCAGATAGCGGCGGACGGTGTACTCGGCGCCCTCGGCGTCGAGCAGGCTGATGGCGCTGCGGCACTTGGAGCAGGCCGGGTTGATCCAGATTTCCATGCGGCACACGGTACTCGGCCTCGGCTCTGTTCGAATTTCTGACGCCTCGGCAGTCCCTTCTCAACCGACTGTCACGCGCCCCTGATTCGCTTCTCCACCTGGGCATTTGATGACCGTCGCGGACCTTCGGTTGTCAGTGGCCGCCGGTAGACTGGATGCAGTGTTCGAGACAGTCGCCGGAACCCCGGAGGGCTGCCCTGACCGCGACAGGAGGATGCCCGTGCCCGCTGCCGCCCTGAAGTCCAAGCCGTTGCCCACCCAGTCCACCGTCCAGCGACCCGTGCTGTTCGACTCGCCCGTCGAGCCGGTGGCGAAGCGGCCGCTGCCGGCCGGACGGCCGCGCGAGTGGTATGTCACCCACAACCGCCGCCTGAAGGCCATGCGCCTGGCCATAGCCCTGCTCGACTCCGGGATCTACCAGCCGGCCCAGGCCCGCGACGAGACGATCCGCAGCACGGCCGAGGAGATCGGCATGCGTCCGCCGTCCGACACGACCTGCCACATGGTGCGCGCGTTCATGCGCTACAGCCGCTGACGCCCGGCACCGGCGCCGGGTGCCCGAGCCTCGCCCGGGCACCCGGCGCCGAAGACGGCCGCGCTGCCCGGCCGTAGCGCTTCAGCGGCTCAAGGACCGAAGTCGTGGGTGAGAGGCGGGAGTTCGCTCCTGCGGACCGTCGGCTCACGGCCGACAGGCGGGTGGAAAACGGGATGCGGCTGAGACGGTGTCATCCCTACGCTGAAAAAACGGCACGAAGCCGACACACTCCACCCCCGCCACCCTCACCCCACGGAGGTCCGTCATGCGTGGCATCGTCGCGTCCGGGACCGTCGTCCTGGTGGTCCTCGGAATCGGAAACCATCTGTGGTGGCTCGCCGCCGTCGCGCTGCTGTACCTGTACGCGACGCACGGACGCGGGTCGCCCGGCACGCCGTCGCCCCCCGGCGCGGGCGCTCCGCCCGTGCCCGACAGCTACCGCACCTACCGCGAGCGCCGGGACCGGCAGGCGCGCTGGGAGCGCCGCTACCGCCGGGAGCGTCCCTTCGAGTCCCGCCGTCAGGAGCGCGAGAAGAGCAGGTGAGCCAGGGCGTCCCCGGTCACAGACCGGGGGCGCCCCACACCGGGAACCAGCGGCTCAGGTCCTGCTCGATCCGCAGATCGTTCGCGAGCGCCGCCTTCACCTGGAGTTCGAGCGCGCTGTCCCGGCGCCGCGCGGCGCCGGGCAGCGGGGCGAAGGGGTAGAACGTGCCCCGCTTGTAGAGGTAGACCAGCGCCAGCTCGCGGCCCGCGTCGTCCGTGAAACCCGCCAGCGAGCACAGCAGCTGGGGGCCGAAGCCGTTGACCTCCATCGCGCTGTTCACCGCGTGCAGGTCGGTGACCAGCTCCGGCAGCTGCTCGGGCGAGCGCCGCGAGACCAGCCAGGAGTAGCCGTAGTCGTCCCGCCGCAGCTCCACCGGCGGACCTCCCTCGCGGTCGGTGTCCGCGTCCAGCAGCGCCTGCACCTCCCGGTGGGTCTGCTCGAAGGCCGCGCCCTCCACCGTGGCGAAACACACCGCCCCGGTCCCGGTCGCGGTGAAACCGGCCGCGGCCTGCAGGGTCACGGCCGCCGAGGGCAGCGCGAAGAGCTGGTCCAGGTCGGGCGCGACCGGCTTCGTACGGCCCAGCAGGATGTCCAGCAGTCCCAACGCTCAGCCCGCCTTCCCCGGTGTGGCGGCCTCACCCAGCTCCGCGGAGATGCGGCCCAGCTGTTCCAGCCGCTGCTCCAGGGTGGGGTGCGTGGAGAAGAACCGCTCGATGCCCGGTTCCCTGCCGGTCGCCGGCGTGAAGTAGAAGGCGTTGAAGGCCTGGGCGGTGCGCAGGTCCTTGGTCGGGATCCGGGCGATGTCCCCGGAGACCTTGGTGAGCGCCGACGCCAGCGCCGAGGGCCGCCCGGTCAGATGCGCCGCCGCCCGGTCGGCCGCCAGCTCCCGGTACCGGGACAGCGCCCGGATCAGCAGGAAGCTGATCGCGTACACCGCCGCGGACACGCCCAGTACGCCGGCGAGGACGGCGGCGGTGTTCTGGTCCCGCCGGCCCCCGCCGAAGACCTGTGAGTAGAAGGCGAACCGTACGATCAGGCCCGCCAGCACACCGAGGAAGGACGCCACCGTGATCACGGCGACGTCCTTGTGCGCCACGTGCGACAGCTCGTGCGCCAGCACGCCCTCCAGCTCCGCCGGCTCCAGCCGCCGCAGCAGCCCGGTGGTCACGCAGACCACCGCGTGGTCGGGGTTCCGGCCGGTCGCGAACGCGTTCGGCATGTCCATGTCGGACACGGCGACCACCGGCTTGGGCATGTCCGCGATCGCGCACAGCCGGTCGACCACCGCGTGCAGCTCGGGATACTCCTCACGCTCCACGACCCGGCCGTGCATCGCGAACATGGCGATCCGGTCGGAGAACCAGAACTGCGCCACGAACATCGCCCCGACCACCAGGACGACCAGCACCCAGGACTTCAGCAGCGCGATCAGCGCGGCCACGAAGCCCACGTACAGCAGCCCGAGCAGGAACAGCGTGAGACCCATGCGCACGGTCAGCCGTCGATCGCTCCGGAAGCGGCTCTGCATCTTGCATCACCCCGCAGTCAGGCACTCGTCCCGCTGTCCAGTGTGCACCTGCCGATTCCCATGAAGTGGTTCCGAGCGGCCCTAGGGGCAGCAAAACGTACCGGCGGGTACGGCTAGTACGACGAGCCGAACTGCGTCAGCCCGATCAGCACCATGACCACGATCACGCTGCCGAGGACCACCGCCGTCGACGCCCACGACGCCCGGCGCGGCGCCGGGCCGGGGTCGGCCCGGAAAGGGGCCGGGTCCGGCGGGTTCTCCCTCCAGCGGGCGGCCAGCATCCTGGCCCGGGCCGAGGGCTCCTTGTGCTCGGCGGAATTCGCCCAGCGGTGATCGAACTCCCGCTCCCAGTCGTCGTTTTCCGTCATCCCCGTTCAACCTCTCTCGTCGGACAGAGCCAGGGGGATGATCCCCCGAGAGTAGGAAGCATGGGAAGCGGCAAAGGTTGCCCAGGATGCTGGGTGGTCGCCCGACGGCTAGCATTTAGCTGAGAGCCGCACCGCGGGGTGCCCACCATCGTCTGCCCCGCCTCCCTGGTCGTGCGGCACCTACGACCGCGCCGGACTTCCGAGGTCGCGGCCATCCGACTCGTGCCCGGAAAGCCGCACGAGGGGTGGAAGGAAGGTGGATCCATGAATGCACATCGTGCGAGGCGTCTCGCCGCAGCGTCCGCCATCGGCGTCCTGATGGCGAGCGGAGTGGCGATCGGCACCGCCGGCACCGCGTCGGCAGCCGCCCCGACCCAGATCTCCACCAACCGTGGCTGCTGGTGGAACAACTGTGGCTTCGGCTTCAACAACGGCTTCGGCTTCAACAACGGCTTCGGCTTCAACAACGGCTTCGGCTCGGGCGTCGTAGTGATCGTGGTGGGCTGAGAAGGCGGTGTGACAGAGCTCTGAGCACGGCTGAGGGCCGTCACCTGCGGCGTTCGCAGGTGGCGGCCCTCAGTGCGTCGCCCGGCGGCCGTGACCGCCGGACGGTCATGTCACACGTCGAAGTACAGCTCGAACTCGTGCGGGTGCGGACGCAGCTGCAGCGGCGCGATCTCGTTGGTGCGCTTGAAGTCGATCCAGGTCTCGATCAGGTCCGGCGTGAACACGTCGCCCTGCAGGAGGAACTCGTGGTCGGCCTCCAGCGAGTCGAGGACGGCCGGCAGGGAGGTCGGGACCTGGGCGACGTTCGCGTGCTCCTCGGGAGCCAGCTCGTACAGGTCCTTGTCGATCGGCTCGGCCGGCTCGATCTTGTTCTTGATGCCGTCCAGACCCGCGAGGAGCAGGGCGGAGAAGGCCAGGTACGGGTTGCCGGAGGAGTCCGGGGCGCGGAACTCGACGCGCTTGGCCTTCGGGTTCGAGCCGGTGATCGGGATACGCATCGCGGCGGAGCGGTTGCGCTGCGAGTACACCAGGTTGATCGGGGCCTCGAAGCCCGGCACCAGGCGGTGGTAGGAGTTCACCGTCGGGTTGGTGAAGGCCAGCAGCGACGGGGCGTGCCTGAGGATGCCGCCGATGTAGTAGCGGGCGGTGTCCGACAGGCCCGCGTAACCGGCCTCGTCGTAGAACAGCGGGTCGCCGTTGCTCCACAGCGACTGGTGCACGTGCATGCCCGAGCCGTTGTCACCGAAGATCGGCTTCGGCATGAAGGTCGCGGTCTTGCCGTTGCGCCAGGCCACGTTCTTCACGATGTACTTGAAGAGCTGCAGGTCGTCGGCGGCGGCCAGCAGGGTGTTGAACTTGTAGTTGATCTCCGCCTGGCCGGCGGTGCCGACCTCGTGGTGCTGGCGCTCGACCTTGAGGCCGGACCGCTCCAGCTCCAGGGAGATCTCGGCGCGCAGGTCGGCGAAGTGGTCCACCGGGGCCACCGGGAAGTAGCCGCCCTTGTAGCGGACCTTGTAGCCGCGGTTGTTCTCCACCGCACCGGTGTTCCAGGCGCCCGCCTCGGAGTCGATGTGGTAGAAGGACTCGTTCGCGCTGGTCGCGAAGCGCACGGAGTCGAAGACGTAGAACTCGGCCTCGGGGCCGAAGTACGCGGTGTCCGCGATACCGGTCGAAGCGAGGTACGCCTCGGCCTTCTTCGCCACGTTGCGCGGGTCACGGGAGTACTGCTCGCCCGTGATCGGGTCGTGGATGAAGAAGTTGATGTTGAGGGTCTTGTCCCGGCGAAACGCGTCGACACGCGCGGTGGACAGGTCGGCACGCAGAGCCATGTCGGACTCGTGGATGGCCTGGAAACCACGGATCGACGATCCGTCGAAGGCCAGCTCCTCGTCCGGGTCGAACGCCTCAACGGGCACCGTGAAGTGCTGCATGACGCCCGGCAGGTCGCAGAAGCGGACGTCGATGAACTTGACGTCCTCGTCCGCGATGAACTTCTTGGCCTCGTCGGCGTTCTGGAACATCCAGCTCCTCCTACTCCCGACCGTCCTCGCCGGGGTGGTAGATCGTTCGTGCGGCCAGTGCGGTGGCACACGCTGGTCTCGACCCTAGGGACGGGTGATTTCTCGGGCGTGACCCGATTGTTTCGCAGAAGTTAACCGGCCACGGGTCCACCCTAGCCCCGGGACACCCCGCCGTACCCCGGTCATTTCGGGCGCAGTACCGTGGTCGCGTGGACAACAGGCAAGCACTCGGATCGTGGCTCTCCGGGCCCCGCGCGGCCATGGAAGAGGCCGGTGCCGACTTCGGCCACCGGGGCGAGCAGCTCGGTCTGCCCGCGGACGGGCCGAACTCGATCGCCCGGCCCGGCCGACGGCTCGGCGCGCTGGCCGTGGACTGGGGGCTGAGTGTCCTGATCGCATACGGCCTGGTCACGGACGGCTACAGCCCGGCTACGAGCAACTGGGCGCTGGGTGTCTTCTGCGTCATGAGCGTGCTGACCGTCGGCACGATCGGCTTCACCCCGGGCAAGCGGCTCTTCGGTATCCGGGTGGTGGCGCTGGAGACCGGCACGGTCAACCCGCTGCGGGCCGTCCTGCGCACGGTCCTGCTGTGCCTCGCGGTTCCCGCGCTGATCTGGGACCGGGACGGCAGGGGGCTGCACGATCGCCTCGCGAAGACGGTCGAGGTCCGGGTCTGAGCTCGGGCCGGCCCGCCGTCAGCCGGGTACGAGCCCGTCGTGGCTGGTCGCGCAGTTCCCCGTGGCTCCAGGGAGCCGCAGTGCCCTTGCCTGCGAAGCCGCCGCGGCCGCGGGCGGTCGTGCCGCTGGGGCGGCACGGGCGGGCGCAGCGGCACCCCGCGAGCGCGGGCGAGCGACGCCACCCCCGGCCGGCCCCGGCTCACGCCTTCCGCAGCACCGCCCCCAGTGCCTCCCGCAGCTCCGTCTCCGGGGCCGCTGCCGCGTCCACCGCGCGCCACGCCACGAACCCGTCCGGGCGTACCAGCACCGCCCCCTCCGGCGTCGTACCGTGCGCCGCCGCCCAGTCGCCGTCCGGACCGTCGTAGGTCAGGTCGGCCTCCGGCGTCGTACCGATCCGGTACGCGTCCAGCCGTACACCGTCCGTGTCGGCGATGCGGCGGCCGGCCGCCCGCCAGGCGGCCCCCGCGGGCGTCGACGCGTCGCTGAGCAGGACCAGTGAACGCTCGTACAGATCGAGCGTGGAGATCCGCTCGCCCGCCCGGCGCAGCCACAGGTGCGGGGCCCGGCTGCCAGGCTCCCCGGTCAGCCGCATCCCTTCGGGTACGACCGGCTGCTCCGGGTCGGCCCCCACGACGGCGCCCCGCGGGTAGCGGTAGCCGAGGACCACGTTGAGGATGCCGCCGCGCTTGCCGCCGCCGATGCCGGGCGCGGGGGCGAAGCCGGGGTGGCTGTGCTCCACGGAGCGGGCCGAGGCGCGGGCGCTGGTGGCGAGGGCGACGGGCCGGCGCTCGGTGTCGTAGGTGTCCAGCAGCCCGGGCCCGGCCCAGCCGTCGAGGACGGCGGCCAGCTTCCAGGCCAGGTTGTGGGCGTCCTGGATGCCGGTGTTGGAGCCGAACGCGCCGGTCGGGGACATCTCGTGGGCGGAGTCGCCGGCGAGCAGGACGCGGTCGTCCCGGTACTGTTCGGCGACGCGTTCGGCGGCGCGCCAGGACGCCTTGCCGGTGATCTCGACGTCGAGGTCGGGGACGCCGACGGCACGGCGGATGTGCCGGGTGAGCCGCTCCTCGGTGAACTCCTCCAGCCTCTCTCCGTGCTCGGGGTGCCAGGGGGCGTGGAAGACCCAGCGCTCCTTGTTGTCGACGGGCAGCAGCGCGCCGTCGGCCTCGGGGTCGGTGAGGTAGCAGCAGATGAAGCGCCGGTCGCCGACGACGTCGGCGAGCAGCTTGGACCGGAAGGTGACGCTCACGTTGGCGAAGAGGTCGCCGGGTCCGCTCTGGCCGATGCCGAGCCGGTTCCGGACGGGGCTGCGCGGGCCGTCGGCCGCGACCAGGTAGTCCGCGCGGACGGTGTAGAGGTCGTCGCCGTCGCGGTCCCGGACATAGCCCGTCACTCCTTCGGAGTCCTGGGCGAAGGACTCCAGCTCGTGGAAGTACCGCAGGTCGCCGCCGAGGGCGCGGGCCCGGTCCAGGAGCACCGGTTCCAGGTCGTTCTGGCTGCACAGACACCAGCTGGTGGGGCTGAACCGCGCGAGCCCGCCGCCGGGGTCGATCTCCCGGAACAGCCACTCGCCGGCGTCTCCGGCCAGCGTCGGGGTCTGCAGGATGCCGTGGTTGTCCGCGAGGAGGGCGGCCGCCGTCTTGATGTCCGGCTCGATGCCGGCCACCCGGAACAGCTCCATCGTCCGCACGTTGTTGCCGCGGCCGCGCGGGTGGATCGAGGTCCCGGAGTGCCGCTCGACGAGCATGTGCCGCACGCCGAGACGGCCCAGGAACAGGGACAGGGAGAGGCCCACCAGTGAGCCGCCCACGACAAGGACGGGCACGCGGTGATCGGCTTTGTGCTGCATCGACGACTCCAGAGGCAGGGGCGGGGGTGTGGGGCACCTCGGAGTTTCCATGCCCTCTCGGAAGGGCTTCGCGTGCTCAATCACCCTCCTGGTTCACACGAGTCGCGCGCTCCGGAGGACAGGAACAGGATCAAGGAACGCTGACGTCGCGTCATGGGCGGCGTTCACCCTCTGCTCCCTTGAAGGAGATGTGCGCGGTATGACCACCACGTCGGAAAAGGTTTCGGAACAGCTGGCGCGGCAGGTGTCGAAACGGGTCTCGCAATCCGTCTTCGACGGCTCCCGCCTCCGGGTCGTCCTGCTGGTGGACGTGCACGACGGCGCCCAGCAGCAGTTCCTCGAGGCCTACGAGCAACTGTGCAACCAGGTCGCGTCGGTGCCAGGCCACGTCAGCGACCAGCTGTGCCAGTCGATCGAGAACCCCTCCCAGTGGCTCATCACCAGTGAGTGGGAGAGTGCCCCGCCGTTCCTCGCCTGGGTGAACAGCGAGGAACACGTCCGCATGGTGGAGCCGCTGCACAGCTGCGTCCGGGACACCCGGTCGCTGCGCTTCCACATCGTCCGTGAGACGGGTGGCGCGGCGGCGGCCGCCCCCGCGGCCCAGCGCCGGCTCCAGGTCTCCCCGCGGATCGGCGACGGCGTGATCCGGCACGCGCTCACCTTCACGGTGAAGCCGGGCAGCGAGGCCGAGGTCGCGAGGATCCTCGCGGACTACGCCTCGCCCCAGGCGCGGGTCGACGAGACCACCCGCCTGTGCCGTACCTCCCTGTTCATGCACGGCAACCGGGTGGTCCGGGCCATCGAGGTGCGCGGCGACCTGCTCGCGGCGCTGCGCCACGTCGCGCGGCAGCCGGAGGTCCGGGCCGTGGAGGAGGCGATCAACCCCTACCTGGAGCAGGAGCGGGATCTCAACGACCAGGAGTCCGCGCGGGTGTTCTTCACCCGGGCGGCGCTGCCGGCCGTGTTCCACGTCACCGCGGACGAACTGGTCGAGGGCGAGCGGCTCGCGCTGTACTACCCGGCCCGGCCGGGCCGCGGGATGGAGCTTGCGGAACTGCTCGCGCAAGGGGACGAGGCGGCGGCGGAGGACCCGGGCGGCCCGGTCCTGCGCAGCACGATCTTCCAGCGGGACGACGTCGTCGTACGGCTGGTCGACCACCGTGCAGGCGTGCGGGTGGACCTCACCCCGGCGGCCCCGCTCACCGCCCTGCTGGACGGCGCGGCCGTCCGGATGCAGCTCGTCACCGACCGGCGCTCGCCGGACGCCTGAGACCCACAGCCGCATCACACCCACGGAGGACTGTCGTGATCAAACCCCTTCCGAAGATCGTGGACCTCAGCGAGGTCGAGCCCAACACGCGGCGCGGCGGCGATCTGCGCGCCATGCTCACCCCGGCCACGGTGGGCTCGACCAGCGGTTTCATGGGCGTGGCCCTCGTACAGCCGGGCGACCGCATCGCTGAGCACTACCACCCGTACTCCGAGGAGTTCGTGTACGTCGTCTGCGGCGAGCTGGTGGTGGACCTGGACGGCGAGCCGCACCCGCTGCGGCCCGAGCAGGGGCTGATGATCCCCATCAACATGCGGCACCGCTTCCGCAACGTCGGCAAGGTGGAGGCGCGCATCGTCTTCCACCTGGGCCCGCTGGCCCCGCGTCCGAGCCTCGGCCACGTCGACACGGAGGAGACGGAGCCGGTGGCCGTCGCCGCCGAGGCGGGGCAGGCCCGGTCATGACCCGGCGCGTGGCGGTCACCGGTATAGGCATCGTGGCTCCGGGCGGGATCGGCGTGCCGGCGTTCTGGGATCTGCTCGCCGAAGGCCGTACCGCGACGCGCGGCATCACGTTCTTCGACCCCGCCGGACTGCGGTCGCGGATAGCGGCCGAGTGTGACTTCGAGCCTGCGGCGTACGGTCTGGACGCCGGGCAGGTGGAACGCGCGGACCGGTACATACAGTTCGCCCTGGTCGCCGGCGACGAGGCGGTCAGGGACTCCGGACTCGACGTCGCCCGTGAGGACCCGTGGCGGATCGGGGTCTCCCTGGGTACCGCCGTCGGCGGCACCACCCGCCTGGAGCACGACTACGTCCTGGTGAGCAGCCGCGGGCAGCGCTGGGACGTGGACCATCATCTGGCCGACCCCCAGCTGCACCGGGCGTTCTCGCCGAGCACCGTGGCCTCCGCGGTGGCGGAACGTTTCGGCGCACAGGGTCCGGTGCAGACGGTCTCCACCGGCTGCACCTCCGGACTCGACGCCGTCGGCTACGCCTTCCACACCGTCCAGGAGGGCCGGGCCGACATATGCATCGCGGGGGCCGCGGACTCGCCGATCTCCCCGATCACCATGGCCTGCTTCGACGCGATCAAGGCCACGTCCCCGAACAACGACGACCCCGCGCACGCCTCCCGGCCCTTCGACAACAACCGTGACGGCTTCGTCATGGGCGAGGGCGGCGCGGTGCTCGTCCTGGAGGAACTGGAGCACGCCCGGGCCCGCGGTGCCCGCGTCTACTGCGAGTTCGGCGGCTACGCCACCTTCGGCAACGCCTACCACATGACCGGACTGACCAAGGAGGGTCTGGAGATGGCGCGTGCCATCAAGACCGCCCTCGACCAGGCCCGGCTCGACCCGACGGCGATCGACTACGTCAACGCCCACGGCTCCGGCACCCGGCAGAACGACCGCCACGAGACGGCGGCCGTGAAGCGGGCGCTCGGCCACCACGCCTACGACACCCCGATGAGCTCCATCAAGTCCATGGTGGGGCACTCCCTCGGGGCGATCGGCGCCATAGAACTGGTCGCCTGCGTGCTGGCCCTCGCCAAGCAGGTCGTACCCCCGACCGCCAACTACGAGATCCCCGACCCCGAGTGCGACCTGGACTACGTCCCGCGTGTCGCCCGCGAACGCCAGCTGACCAGCGTGCTGTCCGTGGGCAGCGGGTTCGGTGGCTTCCAGTCCGCGGTGATCCTGACCCGGCCGAGGGAGTGAGGACACGATGAGCGAACCGCAGGATCGGCAGGCGGCCGTCACCGGTATCGGGGTGGTCGCGCCCAACGGCACCAGCACCGACACCTTCTGGAAGGCCACCCAGGAGGGCCTGTGCGTCCTCGACCGGGTCACCCGCGAGGGCTGCGAGCATCTTCCCCTCAAGGTGGCCGGTGAGGTCCGCGCCTTCGAGCCGGCGGCCACGATCGAGGAGCGCTTCCTCGTCCAGACCGACCGGTTCACGCACTACGCCATGGCCGCCGCCGACTTCGCGCTCGACGACGCCCGGCTCGGCCAGGCCGGCACCCCCGACGCCCCCTACTCCATCGGCGTGGTCACCGCCGCCGGGTCCGGCGGCGGTGAGTTCGGCCAGCGCGAACTCCAGCGACTGTGGGGCAAGGGCAGCCGGTTCGTCGGGCCGTACCAGTCCATCGCCTGGTTCTACGCCGCGAGCACCGGCCAGGTCTCCATCCGCCGCGGCTTCAAGGGGCCCTGCTCGGTCGTCGCCTCGGACGAGGCCGGCGGCCTCGACGCCCTCGCCCACGCGGCCCGGGCGGTGCGGCGCGGCACCGACGCGATCGTGGCCGGCTCCACCGAGGCGCCCCTCGCGCCGTACTCGATGGTCTGCCAGCTCGGCTACGAGGAGCTCAGCCGCGAGACCGACCCGGCCCGCGCCTACCGGCCGTTCACCGAGGGGGCGTGCGGGTTCGTGCCGGCCGAGGGCGGCGCCATGCTCGTGCTGGAGGCGGCGGGCACGGCGCGGGACCGCGGCGCCGACGTCCGGGCCGTCGTCGCCGGGCACGGGGCCACCTTCACCGGTGCCTCCCGCTGGGCGGAGTCCCGCGAGGGCCTCGCCCACGCGATCCGGCAGGCCCTGCGGGAGGCCGGCTGCGCCCCCGAGGAGGTCGACGTCGTCTTCGCCGACGCCCTCGGGGTGCCGGAGGCGGACCGCGCCGAGGCGCTCGCGATCGCCGACGTCCTCGGCCACCAGGGCGCCCGGGTGCCGGTCACCGCACCGAAGACCGGAATCGGCCGGGGGTACTGCGCGGCTCCCGTGCTGGACACCGCGGCGGCCGTGCTCGCCATGCAGCACGGCCTGATCCCGCCGACGCCGAACGTCTTCGACGTCTGCCACGACCTCGACCTCGTGACCGGCCGCGCCCGGCCCGCCGCACTGCGTACGGCGCTGGTGCTCAGCCGCGGACTCATGGGGTCGAACTCTGCGCTGGTGCTGCGGCACGGCGCCGCGCAGTGAGCACAGCAAAGGAGGAAGCACACATGTCCCAGATCACCGTGGAAGAACTCGCCGCGCTGATGAAGAAGGCCGCCGGGGTCACCGTCAGCCCCGAGCAGCTCCAGGAGAAGCCCGACACCGGCTTCGACGTCCTCGGCATCGACTCGCTGGGCCTGCTCGGCATCGTCGGCGAGCTGGAGAACTCACACGGCACCCCGATGCCGGTCGACGCGGAGCGCTGCAAGACGCCCCAGCAGTTCCTCAACCTCGTCAACAGCACCCTGATGGCAGGAGCCTGAGATGGCAGGACACACCCAGAACGAGATCACCATCGCCGCCCCGCTGGACCTGGTCTGGGACATGACCAACGACCTGGAGCGCTGGCCCCAGCTGTTCAGCGAGTACGCGTCGGTGGAGGTCCTCGAACGGGAGGGCGCCAGGACGACGTTCCGGCTCACCATGCACCCGGACGAGAACGGCACCGTCTGGAGCTGGGTCTCCCAGCGCGAGCCGGACCGCGACAACCTCACGGTCACGGCCCGCCGGGTGGAGACCGGGCCCTTCGACCACATGAACATCCACTGGCGGTACGAGGAGGTACCGGCCGGCACCCGGATGGTGTGGACCCAGGACTTCGCGATGAAGCCGGACGCCCCCGTCGACGACGCCTGGATGACCGACAACATCAACAAGAACTCCAAGGTCCAGATGGCCCTGATCCGCGACAAGATCGAGAAGGCGGCCGCCGGTCACCGGCCCGCCCCGGCCCTGGCCGACTAGCCGGACGGAGGACAAGACCGTGCACCAGGCCCTGATCGTCGCCCGCATGGCCCCGGGTTCCGCCCCCGGCATCGCCAAGGTGTTCGCGGAGTCCGACCGCGGAGAGCTGCCGCACCTCGTCGGAGTCGTCCGGCGCAGCCTCTTCCAGTTCGGCGATGTGTACATGCACCTCATCGAGTCAGAGCGCGACCCGGGACCGGCCATCGCCAAGGTCGCCTCGCACCCCGAGTTCAAGGAGGTCAGCGAGCGGCTTTCGGCCTACGTCAGCGCGTACGACCCGGAGACCTGGCGGTCCCCGAAGGACGCGATGGCACAGCGCTTCTACCTCTGGGAGCGCGACGCCGGCGCCTGACCTGCCCGTCCGGACACCGGTGCCGGGCCCGCGTCCGACGCGGGCCCGGCACCGGTGTTCTCCGGGAAGGCGCGGCTCACCCGGGGACCGTGCAGTCGAAGGCGTGCAGATAGGGGTTGACCGGCCGGATGTCGCCGACGGTCAGACCCGCCGCCTCCAGCCGCCCGACCATGCTCTTCGTGGTGTGCTTGGCCCCGCCGACGTTCAGGAGCAGCAGCAGGTCCATCGCGGTGCTGAAGCGCATCGACGGGGTGTCGTCGACGAGGTTCTCGATGACCACGACCCGCGCACCGGGGCCGCCCGCCTCGACGACGTTGCGCAGCAGCCTGGCCGTGGACTCGTCGTCCCACTCCAGGATGTTCTTGATGATGTAGGCGTCGGCCTCGACCGGGACCGACTCGCGGATGTCGCCCGGCACGATCCGCGCCCGCTCCGCGAGGTCGCCGCCCGCGCGCAGCCGGGGCAGGGCGTTCTCCACCACCCGGGGCAGGTCCAGCAGCCAGCCCCGCATCGCCGGGTACTTGTCCAGCAGGCTGGCCACCACGTGCCCCTGCCCGCCGCCGAGGTCCGCCACCGACCTGCTGGCGGACAGGTCCAGCAGCGCGGCGACATCGCGCGCCGACTGCTCGCTGGACGTGGTCATCGCACGGTTGAACACATCGGCCGACTCCGGGGCGTCCTCGTTCAGGTAGACGAAGAACTCCTTGCCGTAGAGGCCCTCGACGACGTTCCGGCCGGTGCGCACCGCCTCGTCCAGCTTGGGCCAGGCGTCCCACGTCCAGGGCTCGGTGCACCACAGGGAGATGTCGCGCAGGCTGTGCGGGTCGTCCTCGCGCAGCAGCCGGGACATCTCGGTGTGGCCGAACGTCCCGTCCGCGTGCTCGGTGAAGACGCCGTAGCAGGACAGGGCGCGCAGCAGCCGGCGCAGCGGCTTCGGCTCGCTCTTCACCGCGGCCGCGAGGTCCTCCACGGCCGTCGGAGCGTCCCCGAGCGCGTCGGCGACACCGAGCCGGGCCGCGGCGCGGACGGCGGCGGCACACGCCGCCCCGAACACGAGCTCTCTCAGCCGCATCGACGGCGGTGGGGACGGGGGTGCCCCCTGCGCGGGGGGAGCCGAGAGCTCGGGGGATGGTGCGGTCATGTGCCGCCTTCCTTCCTTGCCTGGGTGGGGTACGGCCGTCCGGTCAGCACAGACCAGCGGGCTTGGAGGCCCGGCAGAGGTTGCGCTGGAAGATGTTGCTGCTCTTGGCGGCTTCCTGGTTGACGAGGTCCGCCGGGCCGTTGCCGGCCAGCGAGTTGGCCGTGATCCGGTTCCGTTCGCTCGTGGCGCCCACGAAGCTCTTGAACAGGACGATCCCGCCCGACAGCGGGGACGCGCCGGAGTTGCCGCTGACCAGGTTGTGGGTCACCAGGGTGTCGTCGGCGCCGGTCAGGATGATGCCGGAGCCCTGCAGGAAGGGCAGCCGCGCGGTCGCCGCGCAGTACTTGTCGTTCTGCTCGATGAGGTTGTGGCTGACCGTCAGGGCGCCCGCCTTCGGCTTGTTCTCGTCGCCGACGACGAAGAGGCCCGCGCAGTTGCCGGTGAGGACGTTGTGCTTGACGGTGAGGTTGCGCAGCCGGCGGACGGTGATGCCGATCCGGTTGTCCGCCAGGCGGTTGTGGTCGAGGACGGTGCCCCCGGTGTCGGTGGCACCCTGCTCCGCCGAGATGGTGTTGGCGAGGAACAGGCCCGCGTCGCCGTTGGACCGGGCGGTGTCGTTCCGGTAGACGCTGCGGGTGGAGCGCTCCTCCGCGATGCCCCACTGGCCGTTCCGGTCGGCCGTCACTCCGCGCACGGTCAGGCCGTCCGCGCCCACGGCGACGACACCGATCCTGGAGAAACCGGTCACGGCCAGGTCGGCGACGGTGACGTTCCGGACGGGCTCGGTCTTGGTACCGACCACGCAGATGCCGTTGCCCTGCTCCGCGCAACTCTTCGGGGCCTGAGGGGTCTGCGTGGCCCGCGTGGCCTTCATGGTCTTCGTGGCCTGCGCCGTGCTCGCGGCCTTCGGGGCGGCCGGTTCGAGCACGGTGGCCGGGCCCACGCCGCGCAGCGTGATCCCGGAAGTGGTCACCTTGACACTCTCGTGGTAGGTGCCGGCCTGCACGAGCACCGTGTCGCCGGACCGCGCGGCGTCCACCGCCTGCTGGATCGACTCACCCGGATGCACGACGTGCACCGGGTGGGCGGCCGAGGCCGGGGTGGCGCCGAGGAACGCGCCGAGGACCACGGTGCTGCTGACAACGTACGGGATATGGCGTTTTGTCACATTCGGAAGGCTAGGAGCGCATGAGCCGATTACCGGCAGGATGCTCCGTTCGGCGGCGTGTCAGGGGCCGGTCCGCGCCACACCGGCGCCCGGGCGCCCCGGGAACGGCCGCACCGGCTGCTAGCTTCGCCAGCGGTCGAGAGGTCCCGGCAGCCTTGTGCGCGGCCGGGGGCAAGGCGGAGCGGAGGCAACGTGACGGGCACGAACGAGCATCCGGACGGTCCGGCGGTCACCCCGGTCGGGCGCAGGGGCTTCCTGGCCTCGGCTGCCCTCGCCGCCGCCCCGGCCCCCCTCGCCGCCGCCCCGGCCGCCGCGGAACCGGCCGAGGGGGCGACCGTCGCGGGGCCGGCCGACGAGGCGGCTGCCGCGGCCGGCCACCGCGCCGTGGCACGTCTGCTCGCCGTGGCCGAGGGCGACCGCGGGATCGGCTGGCTGCGGGCGGCCCTGCAGGTCGCCGTGCAACTCGAACTCACCACCATCCCGCCGTACCTGTGCGGATGGTGGTCGGTCCGGGACCGCCGCGGTGAGGCCGCGCGGCTGATCCGGCGCATCGTCGGCGACGAGATGTACCACCTGGGCGTCGTCTGCAACCTGCTCGTGGCCGTGGGCGGACGACCGAGGATCAGGGACGCGGCCCCCCGCTACCCCTGCCCGCTGCCCGGTGGGGTGCGCGCCGGAGTGCAGGTGTACCTCTCGGGCCTCACCAAGGCCTTCGTGCGCGACGTGATGATGGCGATCGAGGCCCCCGACACCCCGCTCGCCCGGACGGCGTCGAGCCCACCCACCATCGGCGACTTCTACGGCGAGCTGCAGAGGGCGTTCCGGCGCACGGAGCCGTATCTGTCGGCCGAGGGGCAGCTGTCGGACCGCATCGGCTCGGACGTGCTGGAGCCGGTCACCGGCCTCGACGACGTCGAGCGGGCCCTGGAGATCGTCAAGGAGCAGGGCGAGGGCACCGAGAGCTCACCGGCCGACGCCTTCCAGGACGACCACCCGGCGCACTACTACGCCTTCGCGGAGATCTACCACGGACGGCGGCTGCGCAGGACCGCCCGCGGCTGGCAGTTCACCGGCGCGCCCGTGCCCTTCCCCGACGCACGCCCCATGGCCTCGGTCCCACCCGGCGGCTGGCACCGGCCGCCGGTCCGGGTCGGCCGGCTGCTGGACCAGTTCGACACCACCTACGCGGCGGTGCTGGACAGGCTCGACGAGGCGTGGGGCGGCGGTGGCGGGCGCAGCCTGGGCGCGGCGGTACGCGCCATGCGCGGCATGGAGGAACCGGCGGTGGAGCTGATGGAGACGCCGATCCCCGGTGCCCCGGGGACCTACGGCCCTCAGTTCCGGCCCGTCTGACCAGCCGGGGCAGGGGGTGTCAGCGGCCCTTGGGCATCCGCATGCCCTTGGGCATGGGCCCCTTGGGCAGCGGCATGTTGCTCATCAGGTCGCCCATGGCCCGCAGCCGGTCGTTCGTGGCCGTCACCTGGGGTCCGGTCAGCACGCGCGGGAACTTCAGCATGGTCGTGCGCAGCTTCTTCAGCCCGACCTGGCCCTCGCCGTTGCCGACGATCACGTCGTGCACCGGTACGTCAGCGACGATGCGGTTCATCTTCTTCTTCTCGGCGGCCAGCAGGCTCTTCACCCGGTTCGGGTTGCCCTCGGCGACCAGCACGATGCCGGCCTTGCCGACGGCCCGGTGCACCACGTCCTGGCTGCGGTTCATCGCCACCGCCGGAGTGGTCGTCCAGCCCCGGCCGATGTTGTCCAGCACGGCGGCCGCGGCGCCCGGCTGGCCCTCCATCTGGCCGAACGCGGCCCGCTCGGCCCGGCGGCCGAACACGATCGCCGTCGCCAGCAGAGCGATCAGCAGGCCGAAGATGCCCAGGTAGATCGGGTGGCCCAGCAAGAAGCCGATCGCGAGGAAGACACCGAGGGTGCCGATGCCGACGGCCGCGAGTACAAGACCGATCTTCTTGTCGGCCTTGCGGGTCATCTTGTACGTGAGAGCGATCTGCTTCAGTCGCCCTGCGTTCGCGGCGTCCGCCGCGGTTTCCTTCCTCGCCATGCCACGAAGTCTACGTGGCCCCGGGAGTGCGGACGACGGCAGTGCCCGGGGGGAGGGGATCAGGAGCGGTCGGCGGCCTGCTCCAGGAAGCGCTGCGCCTCGACCCGGTCCTTGGCACGCCGTCGGTCCTCCAGCACGGAGGTCCACGCGTTACGCCGGGCGGTGCGCTGGCCGCCGCTCATGAGCAGGGACTCGACGGCGCGGAGGGCGTCGGTGAAGGACGGGATGGCGGTGGCGCGTACGGGCGCGGCCTGCATGATCGAGGTCCCCCCTCAAAGCGGGTGGTGTACGAGGCGTGATACCAGAGTCACTGATTGGTGTTACCAGGGCGTGTCCGACCGGTCAAACGCCAATGAAGCCTTGATACAGAGCACTGAAACGCTGACGCGGCCCTGACGCCGCCCTCATCAGCGAGGACGCGCAGGACCGCGTCGACTCGGCCATTACTGGCCGGTAAGTGCTTGTGCGTGAATTCACACGCCGTGCTCACACCGCCTGGGAAGCGATGTAGGAACCACGCTTCTCGACCGCCATCTGGTACAGCCGCCCGGCCCGGTACGACGAGCGCACCAGCGGACCCGACATGACGCCGGAGAAGCCGATCTGCTCGGCCTCCTCCTTCAGCTCCACGAACTCCTGCGGCTTCACCCAGCGCTCGACCGGGTGGTGCCGCACGGAGGGGCGCAGGTACTGGGTGATGGTGATCAGCTCGCAGCCCGCCTCGTGCAGCTGCCTGAGCGCCTCGCTGACCTCCTCGCGGGTCTCGCCCATGCCGAGGATCAGGTTGGACTTGGTGACCAGGCCGAAGTCGCGGGCCTCGGTGATGACCTTCAGGGAGCGCTCGTAGCGGAAGCCGGGACGGATGCGCTTGAAGATCCGCGGGACCGTCTCGACGTTGTGCGCGAAGACCTCGGGGCGGGCGGAGAAGACCTCGGCCAGCTGCTCGGGGACCGCGTTGAAGTCGGGGGCCAGCAGCTCGACCTTCGTACGGCCGCTCTCGCGCTGGGCCGTCTGCGCGTGGATCTGGCGCACGGTCTCGGCGTACAGCCAGGCGCCGCCGTCCTCCAGGTCGTCGCGGGCGACGCCGGTGATGGTGGCGTAGTTCAGGTCCATCGTGACCACGGACTCACCCACGCGGCGCGGCTCGTCGCGGTCCAGGGCCTCGGGCTTGCCGGTGTCGATCTGGCAGAAGTCGCAGCGCCGGGTGCACTGGTCGCCGCCGATGAGGAAGGTCGCCTCGCGGTCCTCCCAGCACTCGTAGATGTTCGGGCAGCCGGCTTCCTGGCAGACCGTGTGCAGGCCCTCGCTCTTCACGAGGTTCTGCATCTTCGTGTACTCGGGGCCCATTTTCGCCCGGGTCTTGATCCACTCGGGCTTGCGCTCGATGGGGGTCTGGCTGTTGCGGACCTCCAGGCGCAGCATCTTGCGTCCGTCGGGTGCGACTGCGGACACGACCGGCTCCCTAAGCTTTGATTCTTCGGCGTACACCAGGGTACGCCCGTGTTCATTGCGCCCTGCCGGTGAGATCAACCTCACGGTCGCAGGGCGCATTCCCCCGGACGGCCGAGCGGCTCAGGCGCCTGCCCTCTCGATCACCCGCGGCTTGAGGTCCGCGTTCCCGAGGATGTCCAGCAGGTGCTTCTCGGCCACCGGCAGGACCTCGTCGAGGGTGACCTCGCGGCCGAGTTCGTGCGAGAGCGAGGTGACGCCCGCGTCGCGGATCCCGCACGGGATGATCTTGTCGAAGTTCGAGGTGTCCGGATTCACGTTCAGGGCGAAGCCGTGCATCGTGATGCCCTTGGCGACGCGGATGCCCATGGCGCAGATCTTGCGGTCCTCGCGGCGCTGGCCGGCGTTGGAGGGGGCGTACTCGGGGCCGTTGAGCCGGGGGTCGAACTCGGGGTCGGTGGCGCGCGGGTCGAAGTCGAGGGTGAGTCCTCCGAGCGCGGGGCGCTGCTCGACCGGGTCGCCGAGGACCCAGACGCCGGCGCGGCCCTCGACCCGGGAGGTCTCGATGCCGAACTCGGCGCACACCCGGATCATGACCTCCTCCAGCCGGCGCAGGTGCGCGACCACGTCCACCGGGCGCGGGAGCTTCTGGATCGGGTAGCCCACCAGCTGGCCGGGGCCGTGCCAGGTGATCTTGCCGCCGCGGTCCACGTCGATGACCGGGGTGCCGTCCAGCGGACGCTCGCTGTCCTCGGTGCGACGGCCGGCGGTGTAGACCGGGGGGTGCTCCAGGAGGAGCACGGTGTCCGGGACCTCGTCGGCGAAGCGCGCCGCGTGCACCCGGCGCTGCTCGTCCCAGGCCTCCTGGTAGTCGACGGCGTCCGCGCCGAACCCCATGCGGACGAACCGCAGCTCACTCACGGCAAGCGCCTCCCTCAGCGACCGGTGTGTCAGGCGCGTGACGCGCCCACGCCACTGTACGACCGACCGGCGTACGTCAGCCCTGCGGGCTTTCCTCACACGATCGGATGAATGCGGTGGGAAGCGTGTGATCGGGCGCTCACTCTCCGCTACATTCACGCCGTTCGTGCGGCCATAAGGGCTGCTCAAAGGCAATCCGGCACTTCAGAGGCACGGAAGGCAGGAGACCGCACCGCAGATGACGGACCGACCCGCGCAGCGCACCCCCAACCGCCAGCTCGCCGCGCTCATCGCAGAGGCGGGGTTCTCCAACGCGGGTCTGGCTCGTCGCGTCGACCAGCTCGGGCTGGAGCACGGGCTGGACCTGAGATACGACAAGACCTCCGTCACCCGCTGGCTGCGCGGGCAGCAGCCGCGCGGTACGACCCCGGCCCTCATCGCCGAGGTCTTCACCCGCCGGCTCGGGCGCCGGCTCACCGCCCAGGATCTCGGCCTGGACGCGTGCGCGCCGGTGTACGCCGGGCTGGAGTTCGCCGCCACCCCCGAGGAGGCCGTCGACATCGTCAGCGGGCTGTGGCGCAAGGACTCCGGCAGCCACGCCGAGCTGCGCAAGATCGCCTTCACCCCGGCCGGGCTCGTGGTGCCCAGCCGGGACTGGCTGATCGGCAAGCCGGACGACAAGGTGGCCCGCGAGCAGACACCCCGGGTGCCCCCGCAGGGCCGTCCCGCCCCGGCCAGGCCGCAGGGCCGGCCGGTGCTCACGCTGCCGCCCCGCGCGCGCGGGCACGCCGAGCGCGGCCCCGGCCACAAGGTCACCAACGGGGACATCAACGCGCTGCGCTCGGTCGGCGAGCTGTTCCGCACCCTCGACGACCGCTACGGCGGCGGCCACGCCCGGCAGGCCCTCGTGCGCTACCTGGAGCACGAGTGCGAGCCGATGCTCCGCGGCGCCTACGACGAGCAGACCGGCCGCCGGCTGTTCGGCGCCGCCGCCGACCTGACCCGGCTCGCGGGCTGGACCTCGTACGACATCGCCGCGCACGGCCTCGCCCAGCGCTACTTCGTGCAGGCCCTGCGGCTCGCCCAGGCGGCCGGCGACCGCGCCTACGGCTCCTACGTCCTGGTCACCATGAGCCGCCAGGCCGTCTATCTCGGCCACGGCAGGGAGGCCGTCCAGCTGGCCCGGGTCGCCCAGCAGGGCGCCGGCACCGGTGGCCCGCCGGTCGTGCAGGCGCTGCTGCACGCCTCCGAAGCCAGGGCGCACGGCGTGCTCGGCGAGGTGCGGGCGTGCACGGCGGCGCTCGTGCGGTCCGAGCGCGCCCTGGAGGCGGCCCGGCCCGGGGACGACGTGCCGTACTGGGCCACGTTCTTCGACGAGGCACAGCTCGCCGACGAGTTCGGGCACTGTCACCGGGATCTGCAGCAGTTCCGGGCGGCCGCCCAGCACGCCGAACGCTCGCTCCAGCTCCGCGCGCCCTCCCACGCCCGCAGCCGGCTCTTCTGCCGGGTCGTCCTCGCCACGGCCCGGCTCGGCCTCGGCGAACTCGACCAGGCGTGCGCGCTGGCCGTCGAGGCGGCGGGCCAGGCCGCGGAGATGAGGTCGGCCCGGGCGATCGAGTACGTACGGGACTTCGAGCGCCGGCTGGAGCCGTACCGGGACGCGGCTCCGGTGAGGGGGTACCGGGAGAAGGTCGCCGCCCTGGGGTAGGCGCTTCCGCCCGCCGCGGTGGTGCCCGGCCACGACGGTGGTGACCCGCGGTGCCGAACCGGCCATGGCCCACTCGCCGTGCCGGTGCCGGTCGTCCGCTCGGTCACGCGCCGTCGTGGCCGGCCGCGCGGGTCCCCGCGCCCGTTCGGGCGCCTACGCCGCCCTCGGCAGCGTGGGTGCCGGATCCGCGCGATGCATCGACCCCGCGGCGCCCAGGTCCGCCAGGATCGCGGACGCGGCCCGGTGGGCCGAGTGCAGGGCGCCCTGGATGGTGCTGGTGTCGCGGTGGTCGCCGCAGACGTACAGGCCGGCCAGCAGGCGTACCGGGCGGCGCAGGTCGTGCGGGGGGCGCATGGCCGGGACGGCCTCCCGGGTGTGGTGCACGGCCAGCGTCTCCCAGCGGCGCGTCGAGGTGCCGTAGAGCCGGGCGAGGTGGATCCGGACCGCGGTGTCGACGCCCTCGGGCGGGGTGCCGAGCACCGTCGAGGAGATCAGCACCCGGCCGCCCGGCGCCCGGCTCGGGTCCACGTTGCTGAGCACCGCCGTGTGCGCCACCGGCCCGCCGCGGTCGGCGTCCAGCAGCAGCGAGGTGCCCGCCGCGAACGCCGGCGCCGGGTCGTCGGTGGTGTGGTGGACCACGGTCACCGGGTGGAAGTCCGGTACCCGCAGGCCCGGCAGCAGCTCCGCCGCGGCCCGCGCGTCGGTCGCCAGCAGCACCGCCCGGCAGCGGATCGGGCCGTGCTCGGCGGTGGTCACCGAGGTCGTGGCCACCGAGCTGACCCGCACCCCGGTGTGCACGGTGCCGGGCGGCAGTGCCCGCGCCAGCAGCTCCGGCAGCATCTCCGCGCCGCCCTCCGGCACACACAGCAGGCCGCTCGCGAAGGAGCGCAGCGCGAGGTCGGCACACCGGCTGGAGGTGGTCAGCTCCGGATCGCACAGCAGCGTGGCGAGCAGCGGGCGCAGAAAGCCGTCGATCGTGCGTCCCGGCACCCCGCGCTGGGCGAGGGCCTGGCCGGCGGGCATCTCGGGGCGGGCCAGGATGCGTTCGACCGGGGTGGCGGCGATCCGGCCCAGGGCGGCGCCGAGCCGGGCCTGGTCGACCGCGCCGCCCACCGGCGTGCCGACCCGGGCGGGAGTGGGCGCCGGCCCCCTGGGGGCGCTTGCAAGGGCGCGCACAGCATGGAGTGCGCCCCTTGCGCTCCCTCCGGCCGCCGGTGCGCCCGCGCGCTGTGCGCGTCCGTCGCGGTGCAGCAGGACGCCGGGTGCGAAGGCGCGCAGGACCAGGGAGTCCAGGCCGGGGGTCGTACGGAGTTCGGGGTAGGACGTGGACAGCAGCTGTCCGATGCGGTCGAGCCGGAAGCCGTCGACCTTCTCCGTGGACATGCGGCCGCCGGCGTACGGGGCGGCCTCCAGGACTGCGGTCGAGATTCCGGCACTGGTCAGCCGATGAGCCGCCGAGAGCCCGGCGATGCCGGCTCCCACGATGACGACGTCCACCTGGTACGCGGGCTCAAGCACGAGGCCCCTCCTGTGGTTGCGCGGCCGGTGGAGACGTCATGCCCCCAACTGGCTCCAGCGATACCCGAGTTCGGGTCGAGGTTAGGGCTGCGATCGGTCATAAACAGTCGCGCACCGACAGGGCACGGTCGCATGGAGGTCGCATACAGTCACAAGAAATCTCAGGAGGCTGCAGAAGCGCGCAGGAGGTCTCCCGTGCGCGTCACGCCGCCCGGATGGCGTCGTCGATCCCCGCGAACGCGAACCGGAACCCGGACGCCGACAGCCGCCTCGGCACCACCCGCTGACTGCCCAGCACATCCCCGGCCAGCTCGCCCAGTGCCGCCCGCAGCACCGGTGCGGGCACCGCGAACGGCGCCGGGCGGCGCAGCACACGCGCCATCGCCGCCGTGATCTCACGGTTCGTCAGCGGCTCGGGGGCCGTCAGGTTGAACGGGCCGGACAGCGTGTCGTGGTCGATGAGATACCGGATCGCGGCGACCTCGTCGTGCAGCGCGATGTACGACCAGTACTGCCGCCCGTCGCCCAGCCGGCCCCCGAGCCCGGCCCGGAACAGCGGGAACAGCCGCCCCCAGGCCCCACCGCCCCGCGCCACCACCAGCCCCGTCCGCGCGAACACCGTGCGCACGCCCGCCTCCTGCGCGGGCGCCGCCGCCTCCTCCCACTCCACGCACAACCAGGGCAGGAAACCGTCCCCCGGCGGCGCCTCCTCGTCCACCACCCGGTCGCCGGTGTCGCCGTAGATGCCGATCGCGCTGCCGTTGACGAACACCCGCGGCGGCTCGGGCAGCGCGGCCACCGCCTCCGCCAGAGCCGTCGTGCCCAGCACCCGGCTGTCCCGCAGCTGCCGCTTGTACGACGGCGTCCAGCGCCGGTCGCCGATCCCCGCCCCGGCCAGGTTGACCACCGCGGCACAACCGGTCAGCCCGGCCGCGGTCTTCGCGACGGCCCGCCCCTCCGGGTCCCAGCAGACCTCATGCGGCCCCGCGGCCGGTCGGCGCACCAGCCGTACCACCTCGTGCCCGTCCGCGGTCAGCGACCGCACCAGGGCGCTGCCGATGAGTCCGGACGCGCCGGCCACGGCGATTCGCATAGGCTCCATGGCCCCAGGATGCCCCGGCGAAAACCCCGTGAGGCGCTCCGCCACCCCCCGTAGGGTGCTCGTCATGCCGGAGCCGTACATACGCATCGCCATGGCCGACGACGAAGAGGCCCTGGCCGTCCTCGACCGGGCCACCTGGTCCACCCTGCACGCCGTGGCGCCGCGACCCGAGCCGCCCTACCGGCCCTTCTTCGACGAGCGCCACGTCCCGCGGGACTACCTGGTCGCCGAGACCGGCGGGCGGCTCGCCGGCTATGTCCGGATCGCCCGCCCCACCCCGCTCGCCTCCAACGCGCACGTCCTGCAGATCCAGGGCCTCGCCGTCGCCGAGGAGGCGCGTGGGCAGGGCCTCGGGCGCGCACTGATCCGGGCCGCGATCGAGGAGGCGCGCGGACGCGGCGCACGGCGGCTGAGCCTGCGCGTGCTCGGGCACAACGCCCCGGCCCGCGCGCTGTACGCGTCCGAGGGGTTCGCCGTCGAGGGAGTGCAGCCGCAGGAGTTCTTCCTCGACGGCGCCTATGTCGACGACGTGCTCATGGGCCGGCGCCTGTGACCGTCAGGAGCTGACCAGCTGCCCCGTGTCCACCCGCGCCGTCGACCTGGCCGCCTGCCGGGCGTCGACCGCCACCTCGTCCGCCGTCAGCGCATACCCCGTCTCGGCGTCCGAGGTGGAACGGGCGAAGACCACACCGAACACCCGGCCGTCCGTGGTCAGCAGCGGTCCGCCGGAGTTGCCCGGGCGGACCGTGGAGCGGACCGAGTAGATGTCCCGGGTGACCACGCCGTCGCTGTAGATGTTCTGCCCCGTCGCCCGCACCCGGCTCGCCACCGTCGCCGCCTGCAGGTTCAGGCTGCCGTCCTGCGGATAGCCCGCCACCACCGCCGAGTCGCCGCGCACCGCGCTCGTGTCGAAGTGCAGCACCGGGGCCCGCAGCTCCGGCACGTACAGCACCGCCACGTCCCGGTCGGGGTCGAAGAGCACCACCCGGGCCACGTACGACCGTCCGACGCCGCCCGCCCGCACGCTCGGGTGGTCGATGCCCGCCACCACGTGCGCGTTGGTCATCACGTGCCGCGCGGAGTAGACGAACCCGCTGCCCTCCCGGCCCTCGTTGCCCGACACACCCTCGATCTTCACCGTGCTCAGCTTCGCGGCGCGCGTCGCGGCCGGGGTGACGCTGTCACCCGAGGGCCGCGCCACCCGGGCCGTCGACTCGTTCTCGAACGGGTTGAAGACCTGCGGGAAACCGGCCTGAGTCAGAGCCGACGTGGCCCGCGAGAACCAGGCGGGCGTCGTGTCCGGCATCGCCTGCTGCACCGCGCCCAGCAGCGTCGAGTTCCGTATCGCCGTGGCGAGGGACTGCGAGGGGGCCGCGGCCAGCACGCTCGCCGCCACCCAGGCCACGATCAGCACCGCGACCGAGTTCGCCGCCGCGCCCCCTATCCCGTCCGCCACCCGCAGCGGCCCCCGGTCCAGCTCCCCGCGCAGCCTCAGCGCCAGCCGCCCCGCCAGCTCGTGGCCCACCACCGCCGGCACCAGCACCGTCACCACCGCGAGCGCGGTCGCCTGCGCCGTACCCCGCTCCGCCAGGCCGGTCACCCAGGGCAGCACCCAGACGCCGACGACGGCACCGCCGACGAACCCGGCCAGCGAGACACAGCCGGCCACCAGCCCGCGCCGGTAACCGGACACGGCGTAGACGAGGATGACCAGCACAAGCACCAGGTCGAGCAGGTCCACGGAGCCGCCTTTCTCTCGGACCCCTCAGTACGGACGGGACGGGCCCGGTGATCAGTCACCCACAGAGGGCACGGCCACCGGACGGCGAACCGGCCACGTATGTGTGTACCCCCAGAAACGTCCCGGACCGGGACGATGGTTCCTCCGGGTGGCACAGCGCACATCGCGGGCACGGCCCGGGGCCCCGAGAGTGGGACCATGCACGCCGTCCGAAGAACACTGCGCAGGCCCGGCACCCGGCGGACACCGGGCAAGCCGGGAAACCCGGAGAGGCCCGGGACACCGGAGAGATCTGGAATCCCGGAGAGATCCGGTGTCCCGGAGAGGCCCGGGGTACCGGAGAGGCCCGGAGCACCGGAGGGGCTCGGTGTGTCGGAGAGGTCCGGCACACCGGAGAGGCTCGGTGGGCCGGAGAGGCCCGGCACACCGGAGAGCGCGGAGACGGGGGAGATCTCCGAGCCGGAGCGGACGTCCGGCACCTCGGGAATGCGGGAAGCCTCCGGGCCGCAGCAGCTCTCCGGCACTTCGGGGACGTCCAAGACACCCGGGACGCGGGAACCGTCCGGAACATCGGAGCTGCCGGGCCTGCGGCCGGCCTCCGGGACTACCGGGACCGGGGAGAGGCCGCCCGGGACGGCCGGGACCGGGACGTACGGGAGCTCGGAGGCGTCGGGGCCCGGGTTGCTCCCTGCGGAGGAGTCCTCCGGGATTGCCGAGACCTCGGGGCCATCGGTAGCCGGGGAGGCGCTTTCCGGGGGTTCGGAGGGCTCGGAGGAGTCGGCAGGGGCCCGATCGCTCGGGACGGAGGAGTCCTCCGGGATTTCGGAGGGCCTGGGGTCGTCGGTGGTGTCCGGGGCGCTTGGGACGGGGGAGTCTTCCGGGGTTTCGGAGGGCCTGGGGTCGTCGGTGGTGTCCGGGGCGCTTGGGACGGGGGAGTCTTCCGGGGTTTCGGAGGGGTCGGGGTCGTCGGTGGTGGCTGGGGCGCTCGGGACCGGGGAGGCGCTTCCCGGGGATTCGGAGGGTTCGGAGGAGTCGGCAGGGGCCCGATCGCTCGGGACGGAGGGGTCCTCCGGGGTTTCGGAGGGCCTGGGGTCGTCGGTGGTGGCTGGGGCGCTCGGGACCAGGGAGACGGCGCCCGGGGTGTCGGAGGGCGCGGGGGTGGCCGGGGCAGCGATCGGCTCCGGGGGACCGGTGGCAGGGGTCTTCGAGGCGGCCGGGAGCCAGGGGCCCTCGGCAGCCGCCGACACCCCTGGGCCGCCGCAGCCGCCCGCGCCGCGCAAGGCGTCGCGGGCGCGGAACCGCATCCGGCGGCGGGGGCCCGGGGTGCTGCTGGTGCTGATCGGCTGTCTGCCCGCTCTGGTGGCCGTCCTCACGCTCGTGCTGTATGCCCGCGGTGCCGAGCGCCCCGAGGCGGTCCGTCTCGACCGGCCCGGGCCGGCCCGCGCCCCGGCCCACCGCGCCGCCCGCCCGCGCATCGTGCCCCGCTCGGTCTGGCTGGGCACCGCCCAGCGCACCCAGCCGCCCCCGCGCTACGACGACAAGGTGGTCGCCGTCTTCCTCCACCACACCGACTCGCCGAGCGCGTACGACTGCGCCGACGCGCCGCGCATCATCCAGCACCTGTACGCCGGCCAGACCGGCGACCGCCGCTGGGACGACATCGGCTACAACTTCCTCGTCGACCGCTGCGGCACCATCTACGAAGGCCGCGCCGGCGGCGTCGACCGGCCCGTCACCGGCGCCCACACCCTGGGCTTCAACCACCGCACGGCCGGCATCGCCGCCCTCGGCACCTTCACCGCCGGCGTCCCCGTGCCGCGGGCCATGACCGACGCGATCGCCGCCCTGACCGCCTGGAAACTCGGTCTCGCCGACGTCGACCCGCGCGCGAGCGTCCGCCTCGTGTCCAGCAGCAGCCACAGCCGCTACCGCACCGGCGCCACCGCCACCCTGCCCGCCGTCGCCGGCCACAACGCCGGGTTCATGACCAGCTGCCCCGGCGCCGCCCTCGCCGCCCGCCTCCCCGAGATCAGGGAACAGGCCGCCCGCCTCCAGGGCCGCACCGCACACCCCAGCGGCACCGCCCACCCCAGCCGCACCGCCGTCCCCGGACGCACCGCCGTCCCCGGACGCACCGCCGGCCCCGGCAGCGCCGCCGGCCACGGCCCGACCGCGCCGCCGCCCCGGCCCACAGGAACGCCATAGCCGCCACGCAGCCTCCTGAGAGCCCCGCGCCCGACCGGAGGTGGGGATCATGAAGAGCAGCCGTACCCGTACCGAAGCCGCGCAGCAGCCGTCCCGGCCGCGGACCGGGTGGCGTCCCTGGGCGGTGGTCTGCGTGGCCGCGACCGTCGTCCTCGGCCCCGCCGCGGTCACCGCGTCCGCCCTCGAACAGGCCGACGCCGCCCCGCTGCACCACGCCGTGAAAGCCGACCGGACCCCGGCCTGCCTGCCGGCCGACAGCACCCGCCGGCGCACGGCCGGCTGAGCCGGCGCCGCTCACTCCCGGAAGCGGTCCCACAGCCGGGGAAAGCGTTCGGCGAGCGCCCGCTCGTTCTCGAAGTCCAACGGCGTTCCCGCCGGCTCGGCGGGCGCCGGGGCGATCCCCAGATCGGGCGCGACCGTGCCGGTCAACTGCTCGTACGCCTCGTCCGCCGCATAGCCCAGCTCCTCGCCGTCGCCGTCGATCTCCTCGTCGAAATCGCCCAGCAGCTCGGCCAGTGCGTCCGGATCGTGCACGGCGCCCTCGTACACCTCCCGGCCCTGGCCGATCAGCCAGCAGCGGAAGAAGTCGAACGCGTCGTCGCTGGCCCCGTCCAGCAGCACCCAGGCGGCGCCCCACAGATCCCAGTGGTAGGCGCGGTTGTAGCGGGCCTCGAAGTGACGGGCGAAGTCCAGGACCAGGTCGGGGTCCAGCTGGAGCAGCCGGTCCACGAGCACGTCCGCCTGTTCCTCGGGATCGCCCTCGGCGGCCTCGCGGGTGGCGTCGATCAGCTCCCAGAACTCCGTCTCGTCCATCACGGCACCAGCATCGGGCCTTCACCGGACGGACGCACGCGGAGTGCGCCGTAGTGCGGCGGATCGTTATCCGGCGTCCGCCCCACCCTCCGCACCACCGACGGGGCCACCCTCCGTGCCGCCGTACAGCGCGGCCAGCCGGGCCGCGTTCCTCGCGAACCGCGCCCGCAGGCTCGCCGGGGCCAGCACCTCGACGTCCGCCCCGAGCGCCGTCAGCTGCGCCTGTGCGACCTCCTCGGACTCCACCGGCAGGGTCACCGTCACCCAGCCCGCCCCGTCCGGCTCGCCCACCTGGCCCAGCGCCTGACGCGCCGACACCGGGTCGACCGCGTACCGCAGCCCGCGCACGCCCTGCGGGGACAACCGTACGACCACCTCGGCACACAGCAGCGAACGCGCGAACCGCTCGGCCTGCTCGGCCCAGTGACCGGGCAGGTCGAAGTCCGGATCACGGGCGAAGCGTTCCTCCAGCGGGTCCACCGAAGTGAACCGGTCGATGCGGTACGTCCGGAACGAGCCACCGCCGGCCACCCGCGCGCACAGGTACCAGACACCCGCCTTCAGCACGAGCCCGTACGGCTCCAGCCGCCGCTCCACCTCCTCCTCGCCGCGCCGGTACCGGGCGGCGACCCGGCGGTCGTCCCACACCGCCTCCGCGACCACCGGCAGCAGCGCGGGCGGCTCCGGCTCCCGGAACCAGGCCGGCGCGTCCAGATGGAAGCGCTGCGCGGCGCTGTCCGGGGCGTCGCGCAGGGACGGCAACAGCGCGGCGGACACCTTCAACCGGGCGGCGGAGTGGGCGTCCTCCAGGCCCATCTCGCGCAGCGCCCCCGGCACCCCGCCGAGGAACAACGCCTCCGCCTCGCTCCTGGCCAGCCCCGTCAGCCGGGTCCGGTACCCGCCGACCAGCCGGTAGCCGCCGGCCCGCCCGCGGTCCGCGTACACCGGCACCCCCGCCTCCGACAGCGCCTGCGCGTCGCGCGTGACCGTCCGCTCCGACACCTCCAGCTCGCGGGCGAGCTCGGCGGCGGTCATGGACGGCCGGGACTGCAGAAGGAGGACCATTTTGATGAGCCGAGCGGCACGCATGCCCTTCATGATGCCGGGACCCCTGACATCGGCCGGGCGGGCAGCGAGAGAAAAAGAGAGAAGGGGTACGGCGGCCGCCGTACCCCTTCGTCGAACCCTGGGCCGATTACAGCCCGTACTTCTCGCGGGCCTCCTTGACCGCCGTGGCCTTCACCTCGCCGCGCCTGGCGAGCTGGGCCAGGGCCGCGACGACGATCGACGGCGCGTCGACGCCGAAGTGGCGGCGGGCGGCCTCACGGGTGTCCGACAGACCGAAGCCGTCGGCGCCCAGCGAGGACCAGTCCTGCTCGACCCACTGCGCGATCTGGTCCGGGACCTGGCGCATGTAGTCGGAGACCGCCAGCACCGGGCCCTCGGCGCCCTGCAGCGCCTGACGGACGTACGGCACCCGCTCCTCGCCGCGCAGGAGGGCGGCGTCCGCCTCCATCGCGTCCCGGCGCAGCTCGGACCAGGAGGTCGCGGACCACACGTCGGCCGCGACACCCCACTCGTCGGCGAGCATCTTCTGGGCTTCGAGGGCCCAGTGGATCGCCGTACCGGAGCTCAGCAGCTGGATGCGCGGGGCGTCGGCGGCCACGGTCACGCCCGCGGACTCCGCCGTGTTGAAGCGGTACAGGCCCTTGACGATGCCCTCGTCGATGCCGAGGCCCTGCGGCTTCGCCGGCTGCGGCAGCGGCTCGTTGTAGACCGTCAGGTAGTAGAAGACGTTCTGGTCCTCGCCCGGCTTGGCCTCGCCGTACATCCGGCGCAGACCCTCACGGACGATCACCGCGACCTCGTAGGCGAACGCGGGGTCGTAGGTGAGGGCGGCGGGGTTCGTCGCCGCGATCACCGGGGAGTGGCCGTCGGCGTGCTGGAGGCCCTCACCGGTGAGGGTCGTACGGCCCGCCGTCGCGCCGACGAGGAAGCCGCGGCCGAGCTGGTCGCCGAGCTGCCACATCTGGTCGGCGGTGCGCTGCCAGCCGAACATCGAGTAGAAGATGTAGAACGGGATCATCGCCTCGCCGTGCGTCGCGTACGCGCTGGACGCGGCGATGAAGTCGGCCATCGAACCGGCCTCGGTGATCCCCTCGTTGAGGATCTGGCCGTTCTTGGCCTCCTTGTAGTACATCAGCTGGTCGCGGTCGACCGGCTCGTACGTCTGGCCCTTGGGGGAGTAGATGCCCAGGGACGGGAAGAGGCTCTCCATGCCGAAGGTGCGCGCCTCGTCGGGGACGATCGGCACCCAGCGCTTGCCCGTCTCCTTGTCGCGGACCAGGTCCTTGACCAGGCGGACGAAGGCCATGGTGGTGGCCACGTTCTGCGAGCCGGAGCCCTTGTCGAAGGAGGTGAAGGCCTTCCCGGCGGGGGCGGGCAGCGGGGCCAGCGCGTGCGTACGGCGGGCCGGGGCCGGGCCGCCGAGGGCCGCGCGGCGCTCCTGCAGGTAGCGGACCTCGGGGGAGTCGGCGCCCGGGTGGCCGTAGGGGACCACGCCGTCGGTGAAGTCGCTGTCCTTGATCGGCAGGCCGAGCAGGTCGCGCATCGTCTTGAACTCGTCCACCGTCAGCTTCTTCATCTGGTGGTTGGCGTTCTTCGACGCGAAGCCCTCGCCGAGGGTGTGGCCCTTGACCGTCTGGGCCAGGATCACGGTCGGCGCGCCCTTGTGCTCGACGGCGGCCTTGTACGCGGCGTAGACCTTGCGGGCCTCGTGACCACCGCGCGAGAGGTGGAAGATCTCGAGGATCTTGTCGTCGCTCAGCAGCTTCGCCATCTCGGCGAGCGCCGGGTCCTTGCCGAAGAAGTCGGCGCGGATGTAGGCGGCGTCCCGGGTCTGGTACGTCTGGATCTGCGCGTCCGGTACCTCGCGCAGCCGGCGTACGAGCGCGCCGGTGGTGTCGAGCTGGAACAGCTCGTCCCAGGCCGAGCCCCACAGCGTCTTGATCACGTTCCAGCCGGCGCCGCGGAACTGGGCCTCCAGCTCCTGCACGATCTTGAAGTTGGCGCGCACCGGGCCGTCGAGGCGCTGCAGGTTGCAGTTGATGACGAAGGTGAGGTTGTCCAGCTCCTCACGGGCGGCGAGCGCGAGGGCCGCCGTCGACTCCGGCTCGTCCATCTCGCCGTCGCCCAGGAAGGCCCAGACGTGGGAGGCGGAGACGTCCTTGATGCCGCGGTTGGTGAGGTAGCGGTTGAAGCGCGCCTGGTAGATCGCGGAGAGCGGGCCGAGGCCCATCGACACCGTCGGGAACTCCCACAGCCAGGGCAGGCGCCGCGGGTGCGGGTACGACGGCAGGCCGTTGCCGCCGGACTCCTGGCGGAAGTTGTCCAGGTGGTGCTCGTTCAGCCGGCCGTCGAGGAAGGCGCGGGCGTAGATGCCGGGGGAGGCGTGGCCCTGGATGTACAACTGGTCGCCGGAGCCGTCGCCCTCCTTGCCCTTGAAGAAGTGGTTGAAGCCGGTCTCGTACAGCCAGGCGGCGGAGGCGAAGGTGGCGATGTGGCCGCCGACGCCGTACTTGCTGCCGCGGGTGACCATGGCGGCCGCGTTCCAGCGGTTCCAGGCGGTGATCCGGGTCTCCATCTCCGGGTCACCGGGCAGCGCCGGCTCCGCGGAGGTGGGGATGGTGTTGACGTAGTCCGTCTCGAGGAGCTTCGGCAGCGCGATGCCGCCCGCCTCGGCGCGCTCCAGCGTGCGCCGCATCAGGTACGCGGCGCGGTGCGGCCCGGCCTCCCTGGCGACGGCGTCGAGGGAGGCCTGCCATTCGGCGGTCTCCTCCGGGTCGCGGTCCGGGAGCTGGTCGAGCGCGCTCGGCTGGATGGCGTTGGGGTCGGTCATGTCGCCGCCTTCCTCAGTCGAAGGGGGTTCCCTCATCGGTAAGGGTTCGGGGGTGCCCTAGGTCTTTGGCAGGACAGGGCTGGACTTCGGTGGAAGTCCGTCGGCGACTGTAACTCCCTGATCGATGATCGATCAAAGGGTTGAGGGGGAAAACCTCTTGATTTGGAGAAAGTCGGCACGCGGTGCCTTCGAGGGTGGCACCGGGTGACGCCGAATGGCCTTGTTTTCGCAGGTGAGCGGGGGGATGCTCGGGTGCGATCAAGGCCGCGGGGCGCACCCCAGGACATGTGCCTTGACCAGCTCCGCGATCCGCGGATCCCGGCGCTTGAACGCCTGCACCAGCTCCTCGTGCTCCTCGGCGTACGACTGCTGCACCGTGCCCAGCCAGCGGATGGACAGGGCCGTGAACACCTCGATGCCCAGCCCCTCCCAGGTGTGCAGCAGCACCGAGTTGTCCGCGGCGCGGACCAGTTCCCGGTGGAAGCCGACCGTGTGGCGGACCTGGGCGGTGCCGTCGGCCTGGCGGTCGGCGTCGTAGAGCGCCGCCACATGCGGCTCCAGCGCCGAGCAGTCCACGGCGAGGCGCTCCGCCGCGAGTTCCGCCGCGATGGCCTCCAGCCCGGCCCGGACGGGGTAGCTCTCCTCCAGGTCCGCCGCGGTCAGATTGCGGACGCGGACGCCCTTGTTGGGGGCCGACTCGATCAGACGCAGCGACTCCAGCTCGCGCAGGGCCTCGCGCACGGGGGTCTGGCTGACCTCCAACTCGGTGGCGATCCGCCGCTCCACGATGCGCTCACCCGGCTGCCAGCGCCCGCTGACGATTCCTTCCACGATGTGCTCGCGGATCTGCTCGCGCAGCGAGTGGACGACGGGCGCGGTCATGAGGGCTCCTTAGGGAGGGCTGACGTTTAGACAATACGGCGGGTTCGCTCCGGGGGTGGAAAGTCTGGGGGCGCTTTCGCGCAGGTGAGACGAGCCTTACACGCACCGTGTGCCGACAAACACGAAACGCCCCGCCCGGAGAAGCTCCGGACGGGGCGCCGTACCACCCGACCAGGGGTGTCAGAGCCCCGGATCGACTTCGTTGAGATCCTCGGCCCGAAGGCCGCCAGGTCAGAGACCGAGCTCGACCTCGAACTCGCCCGCCTCCAGGATCGCCTTGACCGCCGTCAGGTAACGGGCCGCGTCGGCGCCGTCGACCAGACGGTGGTCGTAGGAGAGGGTCAGGTAGGTCATGTCGCGGACGCCGATGACCGTGCCCTCCGCGGTCTCGATGACGGCCGGACGCTTGACCGTGGCACCGATGCCGAGGATCGCGACCTGGCCCGGCGGCACGATGATCGTGTCGAACAGGGCACCGCGCGAACCGGTGTTGGAGATGGTGAAGGTGGCGCCGGACAGCTCGTCCGGGGTGATCTTGTTGGCGCGGACCTTGCCCGCCAGGTCGGCCGTGGCCTTGGCGATACCGGCGATGTTGAGGTCGCCGGCGCCCTTGATGACCGGGGTCATCAGGCCCTTCTCCGAGTCCACCGCGATACCGATGTTCTCGGAGTCGAAGTAGGTGATCGTGCCCTCGGCCTCGTTGATCTTGGCGTTGATGACCGGGTGGGCCTTCAGCGCCTGGGCCGCCGCCTTCACGAAGAACGGCATCGGGGAGAGCTTGACGCCCTCGCGCGCGGCGAAGGAGTCCTTGGCCTGGGCGCGCAGACGCATCAGGCGGGTGACGTCGACCTCGACGACCGACGACAGCTGGGCCTGCTCGTGCAGCGCCTTGACCATGTTGTCGCCGATGACCTTGCGGATGCGGGGCATCTTGACGGTCTGGCCGCGCAGCGGGGAGGCCTCCAGGGCGGGGGCCTTCTTCGCGGCGGGGGCGGCGGCAGCGGCCGGAGCCGGGGCGGCCGCGGCGGCCTTCGCGGCCTCGGCGGCGGCGATGACGTCCTGCTTGCGGATACGGCCGCCGACGCCGGTGCCCTGCCGGAGCCGGAGCCGGAGCGGCCGGGGCAGCGGCGGCGGGGGGCCGGGCGGCCGGAGCCGGGGCGGGGGCCGGGGCGGCCCCCGGGGCGCCGATGACGGCGAGCTTGGCGCCGACCTCGGCGGTCTCGTCCTCGTTCACCACGATCTCCAGCAGCACGCCGGAGGCGGGCGCCGGGATCTCGGTGTCGACCTTGTCCGTGGAGACCTCGAGCAGCGGCTCGTCGGCCTCGACGGAGTCACCGACCGACTTCAGCCAGCGGGTGACGGTGCCCTCGGTGACGGACTCACCGAGCGCGGGCAGGACCACGTCCGTGCCCTGGGCGCCACCGGCCGGGGCAGCCGGAGCGGCGGCGGGGGCCGGGGCGGGGGCGGCCGGGGCCTCAGCGACCGGGGCCGGGGCGGGCTCGGCGGCCGGAGCCGGAGCCTCGGCAGCGGCGGGGGCCGGGGCGGCCGCGGGGGCGCCGGTGCCGTCGTCGATGACGGCCAGCTCGGCGCCGACCTCGACCGTCTCGTCCTCGGCGACCTTGATGGAGGCCAGCACACCTGCGGCCGGCGAGGGGATCTCGGTGTCGACCTTGTCGGTCGACACCTCGAGCAGCGGCTCGTCGGCCTCGACGCGCTCGCCCTCGGCCTTCAGCCAGCGGGTGACAGTGCCCTCGGTGACGCTCTCACCGAGCGCCGGAAGGGTTACGGAAACCGCCATGGTTTCGGTTGCTCCTAACGAATTGCGGAAGTCTGTGTCGTCGCGCCCGTAGACCGAAGGCTCAGTCGTGGGAGTGCAGCGGCTTGCCGGCCAGCGCCAGGTGCGCCTCGCCGAGCGCCTCGTTCTGCGTCGGGTGGGCGTGGATGAGCTGGGCGACCTCGGCCGGCAGCGCTTCCCAGTTGTAGATCAGCTGGGCCTCGCCGACCTGCTCGCCCATGCGGTCGCCGACCATGTGGACGCCGACCACGGCACCGTCCTTGACCTGGACGAGCTTGATCTCGCCCGCGGTCTTCAGGATCTTGCTCTTGCCGTTGCCCGCCAGGTTGTACTTCAGAGCGACGACCTTGTCCGCGCCGTAGATCTCCTTGGCCTTGGCCTCGGTGATGCCGACGGAGGCGACCTCCGGGTGGCAGTACGTCACCCGCGGGACACCGTCGTAGTCGATCGGGACGGTCTTCAGACCGGCCAGACGCTCCGCCACCAGGATGCCCTCGGCGAAGCCGACGTGCGCGAGCTGGAGCGTCGGGACGAGGTCACCGACCGCGGAGATGGTCGGGACGTTGGTGCGCATGTACTCGTCGACGAGGACGTAACCGCGGTCCATGGCGACCCCGGCCTCCTCGTAGCCCAGGCCCTGCGAGACCGGGCCGCGGCCGACGGCGACGAGGAGGACCTCGGCCTCGAACTCCTTGCCGTCCGCCAGGGTGACCTTCACGCCGTCCTGGGTGTACTCGGCCTTCTGGAAGAAGGTGCCGAGGTTGAACTTGATGCCGCGCTTGCGGAACGCGCGCTCAAGAAGCTTCGAAGAGTTCTCGTCCTCGACCGGGACGAGGTGCTTCAGGCCCTCGATGACCGTGACGTCGGCCCCGAAGGACTTCCACGCCGAGGCGAACTCGACGCCGATGACACCGCCGCCCAGGATGATCGCGGACTTCGGCACGCGGTCCAGGACGAGGGCGTGGTCGGAGGAGATGATCCGGTTGCCGTCGATCTCCAGGCCCGGCAGCGACTTCGGCACGGAGCCGGTCGCCAGCAGGACGTGGCGGCCCTGGACGCGCCGGCCGTTGACGTCGACGGAGGTGGGGGAGGACAGGCGCCCCTCGCCCTCGATGTACGTCACCTTCCGGGAGGCGACGAGGCCCTGGAGACCCTTGTACAAGCCCGAGATCACGTCGTCCTTGTACTTGTGGACGGCCGGGACGTCGATGCCCTCGAAGGTCGCCTTCACGCCGAACTGCTCGCTCTCGCGAGCCTGGTCGGCGATCTCGCCCGCGTGCAGCAGGGCCTTGGTGGGGATGCAACCCCGGTGCAGGCAGGTGCCGCCGACCTTGTCCTTCTCGATCAGGGCGACGTCCAGGCCCAGCTGCGCCCCGCGCAGGGCCGCGGCGTAACCACCGCTACCACCGCCGAGGATCACTAGGTCGAAAACGGTGCTGGCGTCGTTCGCCACGTCACGTCCTCCATGCATGTGCGCCTTGCGCCGGTCTTCGATGACCGGCGGGCGGCTGGTGTCCGGCCGCTTGATGCTTCGGCCCTTCGGTGGGGCCCTGTCCTGCCGGGCTCCATCTTTGCACTTGTTCGAGGCGGACGAGACGCCGGGCTGGAGTGTGAGACACCCCACGCTCACGTGAAAAGGGGGCTCGGGGCAGCCGGTCCAGGGGCGTGGGGAACTGCGCGACCAGCCCCCACGCCCCCGCGGTCGCCGCACAAGCGAGGCGACCCGAGCCGGTAGGCGAACGTCAGCCCAGGTCACCCGCGGCCGTGAGCTCCGCCAGCCGGACCAGCGTCCGTACCGCAGAACCCGTGCCGCCCTTGGGCGTGTACCCGAACGGACCGCCCTCGTTGAACGCCGGGCCGGCGATGTCCAGGTGCGCCCACGTGATGTCCTCGCCCACGAACTCGCGCAGGAAGAGCCCGGCGACCAGGCCGCCGCCCATCCGCTCACCCATGTTCGCGATGTCGGCGACCTGGGACTCCATGCCCTTGCGCAGGTGCTCCGGCAGCGGCATCGGCCAGGCCGGCTCGCCGACCTCCTCCGCCGCCTCGTGCACCGCGGAGCGGAACGCGTCGTCGTTGGCCATGACGCCGAACGTCCGGCTGCCGAGCGCCAGCATCATCGCGCCGGTCAGCGTGGCGACGTCCACGATCGCGTCCGGGTTCTCCAGCGAGGCCGCCCACAGCGCGTCGGCGAGGACCAGCCGGCCCTCGGCGTCGGTGTTGAGGACCTCGACGGTCTTGCCGCTGTACATGCGCAGCACGTCACCCGGGCGCACCGCGGAGCCGGACGGCATGTTCTCGGCCAGCGCCAGCCAGCCGGTGACGTTGACCTCCAGGCCGAGCCGCGCGGCGGCGACGACGGCGGCGAACACGGCGGCGGCACCGCTCATGTCGCACTTCATCGTCTCGTTGTGCCCGGCCGGCTTCAGCGAGATGCCGCCCGAGTCGTAGGTGATGCCCTTGCCGACGTACGCGAGGTGCTTCTCCGCCTTCGGGTGGGTGTACGACAGCTTCACCAGGCGCGGGGTGGCCGCCGAGCCGCCGCCGACGCCGAGGATGCCGCCGTAGCCGCCCTTGACCAGGGCCTTGTCGTCGAGCACCTGCACCTTGATGCCGTGCTCCTTGGCCGCGGCCTGCGCGATGCCGGCGAAGATCGCGGGGGTGAGGTCGTTCGGCGGGGTGTTGATCAGGTCGCGGGCGCGGTTCAGCTCCTCGGTGACCGCGACGGCGCGGGCGACGGCCCCCTTGTGGGCGGCGTCGCGGGGCTTGCCGCCGAGCAGCGAGGCCTCGGCCAGCGGCGCCTTGCCGTTCTTGGCCCTGGCGCCGTTCTTCGCCTGGCCGTTCTCCTTGTAGACGTCGAAGGAGTACGCGCCGAGCAGCACGCCCTCGGCGATCGCGCCGAGGGCGCCCGCGCCGTCGACGGGCAGGGCGAACGCGGCCTTCTTCGAACCGGCCAGCGCCCGGGCCGCCACACCGGCGGCCTTGCGCAGCGCCTCGGTGTCGTAGCCGGCGTCGGCGTCCTTGGGGTCGGGCTCCGTGCCCAGGCCGACCGCCACCACGAGCGGTGCCTTGAAGCCGGCCGGAGCGGGCAGCTTCGTCAGCTCGCCCTCGGCACCCGAGGCGCCGAGGGTCTCCAGGACGCCGGCCAGCTTGCCGTCGTACGCCTTGTCCACGGCCTCGGCGCCCGGCGCTACGACGAGGTCCCCAGACCTGGGTCCAGCGCCCTTGGCGACACCGATCACGATCGCGTCGGCCCGCAGGCCTGGCGCCGCGGCGGTGCTGAGAGTCAGAGCAGTCACGGTGGTGAAATCTCGCTTCCGATGTGAAGTTGCTGTGGCCGAAGTGGGGTGGGTCGACCGGGCCCGAGAGCCGACCCTAGGTCCATGCCTGGGCGCAGGTGGCAACCGGGGCCTTCACCCTGTCGGCGAACACCCGGGACGAGACTACGCGCGTGAGCGCGTTCGCTCATTCCTTCGGGTGTTCACCCGCGTGTGGCGTCGTGGCCACTTCTGGCTCCTCCGGGCCGGGGAACGAGCCATAGTCCGGCGCGTGCCGGCGCTCAGCCCAGGGGCACGCGTTCCATCGGGACGGACCCCGCGCGCCGGAACGCGCCCTCCACCGAGGTGCCGGCCAGCCGGTCGGCGAGGGAGCGGCGGCCGGGGAAGAGCACGGTCAGCGCGTTGACCAGGAGCAGCACCACCGCGACCGCCCACACCAGCACCGAGAGCGCGAAGTGACCCTCGATCAGCAGCACACAGGCCAGCGCGTACACCGCGACGTCGGCGGCGGTGGTGACGGCGGCGCGGCGCAGGGCGTGCCGGGACAGCCGCGGGGTGACGCGCAGGCCGAGCAGGCCCTTGCCGAGGGTGCGGCCGAGCCAGGTGAGGCAGGCCCACTGGTAGAGGAAGGTGACGACGACGAGGGCGCCGAAGGCCTCCTCGACGTCCAGCACCACCTTGTCCCACAGGGACAGCCCGAGGTGTTCGGAGGCGCCGATGACGTCACCGCGCGAGGTGACGAGGTCGAGACCGCCCTTCGTGGCCAGTTCCGGTACGTCGGTCACCAGTGCGCTGACTCTGTGGAAGGTGAGGACGGCGAGCAGCGTGGCCGCCGCGACGATCAGTGCGAAGTCTATGGACCAGGCCAGGGTGCGGCGCAGCTTCAACACGGAGTTCCCCCGATCATGCTTTCTTGTCCGTGTACGGGCCAAGAGCTTAGCGCCGCCGGGGGAGGCGCTGGCGCGCTTTCAGCCGCCCAGCGCCAGGACCACGAGCGAGGCCGTCGCGGCCGTCTCCTCCAGCGCGCCGAAGACGTCCCCGGTGACTCCGCCGAAGCGGTTCACGCAGCGGCGCAGCAGGAGTTCGGCCGCCGCCAGGGCCAGCGGTACCGCGGCCGCCGCGCGCAGGGCGCCGTACGGGCCGAAAGTCCAGCCCCAGGCGGCCGAACCGAGCGTGACCGCCGCCGCCACGGCCCCCGCCCCCGCCACCGGTACGACCCCCGCCACCGCCGCCCCCAGCCCTTCCGGGCGGGCGGCCGGCACGCCGGTGCGGGCGGCCGAGGTGAGGGCGAGCCGGGCGGTGACCGCCGAGGTCACGGCCGCCGCGGCACCCCGGGCCCACGAGTCGCCGTACAGCTGTGCCAGTACGGCGACCTGGGCCAGCAGCGTCAGGACCAGGGTGATCACGCCGAACGGGCCGATGTCCGACTGCTTCATGATCCGCAGCGCGTCCTCCGCGGGTTTGCCGCTGCCCAGGCCGTCGGCGGTGTCGGCGAGACCGTCGAGGTGCAGACCGCGGGTCAGGGCGGCGGGTACGGCGACCGAGGCGACGGCGGCGGGCAGCGGGCCGGCGCCCAGGAGGAGGAGCAGCAGCCCGAGTCCGGCGGCGCAGGCGCCCACGGCCAGCCCGGCGACGGGCGCGCCCAGCATGCCGCCGCGTGCGGCCCCCCGGTCCCAGCGGCGCACCCGGACGGGCAGCACGGTGAGGGTGCCGAAGGCGAAGCGGAGGCCGTCGAGAGGGGAGGACTTGAGCACCGGCGAAGGTTACCCGGCGGTCCTGGAGCCGCCGTTCGTACCCAGGGATAAGGTGCGCATATGGGGCACTGGTGGGAACGGAACATCGTCGAACCGGGCAAACTCCCGCTGCTGCTCGCCCTCGCCGCCTTCCTGCTGACCTTCGTGATCACCCGGGTGATCACCCGGCTGATCCGGACCGGCAAGGGCCCCTTCGGCGACGTCAAGGCAGGCGGAGTGCACATCCACCACGTCGTCCCCGGCGTCGTCCTCACCTTGGTCGGCGGATTCGGCGCGGTGGCCAGCGACCGGCACGGGACGGGCGGGGTCGTCGCCGCCGTCCTGTTCGGGATGGGGGCCGGCCTGGTGCTGGACGAGTTCGCGCTGATCCTGCACCTGGACGACGTCTACTGGACCGAGGAGGGCCGCAAGAGCGTCGAGGCCGTCGTGCTCACCGCCGCGCTCGTCGGGCTGCTGCTCGCCGGGTTCGCCCCCTTCGGCGTCAACGACCTGACCCGGCAGGAGCTGCAGGACCGCGGCGGCGCCCTCAGCACCATCGCCATGAACTTCCTCTTCGCGCTCGTCGCCCTGAGCAAGGGCAAGGTGCGCGTCGCGGTCTTCGGGGCGATCGTGCCGCTGGTCGCGCTCGTCGGCGCGGTCCGGCTCGCCCGCCCCGGCTCCCCGTGGGCCCGCCGCTTCTACGGCAACCGGCCCCGCGCCCGCGCCAGGGCCGTCCTGCGCGCCTACCGCCACGACCGCCGCTGGGCCGCGCCGCGCCGCGTCGTTCAGGACTGGATCGGCGGCAAGCCCGACCCGCGCCCGGCCCGGCTGCCCGGCGGCCGCTGACCGCGCCGCAGCACGCGGTCGCCGGCGCGCCGCAGGCCGTGCCCGCGGCGGTGCCGCAGCGCCACCGCGAGGCACAGCAGCCCCACGGCCATCAGCGCGGCCAGATGCTCCTTGCCCGCCAGGTTCTCCTTGAGCAGCACCTCGACCACCATCGCCAGGGTCACCGCGCCCGCCGTGAGGTAGGCGCCGTACCGCCAGCTCACGAACACGGCGAGCCCCACCACGGCCGCCGACGGACCGGTGTCCACCACCTGCGCGTCCGTCCACGGCAGCCCGAACGGGGCGTGTGCGCCGAGCGTGATGCCGATACGCGCGTACAGCGTCCCGGCGACCGTGGCGACGTACGCGAGGACCAGCGTCCGCCACCAGCCGATGCACACCTCGGCGATCCCGAACACCAGCAGGATCTGCGCCAGCGCACCCCACACCGGCAGATCCAGCGCCGGCACGAACAGCGACAGGGGGGTGCGCAGCAGGGCCAGCCACAGCGGGTCCTCGGCCCGTACCGCGCCCGCGTTCTGCACGAACTGGTAGCCCCACGGCTGGTTCTGCACGTACTGGAGCAAGGCCGTCAGACACACCGCCCCGGCGGTCATCGGGATCGCCCGCAGCCGTCGCTTCAGCAGGGCCTCCCGCGCGGTGACGTACAGCAGGCCCCACTCCTCACGGGCCCAGCGGGCGAGCGTTCTCATCAACCGTTCCTCATCCCCCGTGTGGTCATCTGCGCGTGCCCAGGTGCCTGCGGTGCAGCCACTTGGGCAGCCCCGGCGCCTCCAGGAAGCCCTCCGCGCGGGCCGACGCGAGGCCGATGCGCAGCAGGTCCGCGCTCTTCTCGAAGAGCAGGAACCGCGGCTCCCAGATGGGCCGGTACTTTGCGTTGGCGCGGTACAGCGACTCGATCTGCCACCAGCGCGAGAAGAAGCTGAGCAGCGACCGCCACAGCCTCAGCACCGGTCCAGCACCGAGGCGCGCGCCACGTTCGAAGACCGAACGGAACATCGCGAAGTTGAGTGACACCTGCGTGATCTCGATCTCGCGGGCCCGCCGCAGCAGTTCGAGGACCATGAACTCCATCAGCCCGTTCTCGGCGTGCCGGTCGCGGCGCATCAGGTCCAGGGACAGCCCGTGCGGGCCCCACGGCACGAAGGACAGCAGCGCGCGCAGCCGGCCCCCGGCGTCGGTGCACTCCAGCAGCACGCACCGCCCGTCCGCGGGGTCCCCGAGCCGGCCCAGCGCCATGCTGAACCCGCGCTCGGTCGCCCCGTCCCGCCAGTCGTCCGCGCGCTCGACGAGATACGCCATCTCGTCCGCCGGGATGTCCTCGTGGCGCCGGATCCGCACCTCGTACCCGGCCCGCCCGACCCGGTTGTGCGCCTGCCGGACCGTCCGCATCGCCCGGCCCTCCAGCGTGAAGTCGGCGACCTCCACGATCGCCTCGTCACCGAGCTCCAGGGCGTCGAGCCCGTGCCGGGCGTAGACCGTGCCCGCCTCCTCGCCCGCCCCCATCACGGCCGGGATCCACCCGTGCGCCCGTGCCTCGGCCAGCCACGGCCCGATCGCGCCCGGCCACGCCTCGGGATCCCCGAGCGGATCACCGGAGGCCAGGCTCACCCCGCCGACCACCCGGTAGGCGACGGCCGCCTTCCCGGTCGGCGACCACACCACGCTCTTCTCCCGGCGCAGCGCGAAGTAGCCCAGCGAGTCCCGCTCGCCGTGCCGCTCCAGCAGCGCCCGCAGCCGCTTCTCGTCGTCCTCGGTCAGCGGGTCGACGGCGCGCCGGGAGCGGAAGGCGGCGTAGAGCACGGCGAGGACGAGGGCCGTGCTGAGCACGTTGACGGCGACGTTGGCCCAGTTCGGCGGGTCGATCCCCTGGAAGCGGGACTCCTCGGCGGCCACCGACACCAGGCGCAGGGTGCCGTAGTGCCAGCGCTCCGGAAAGGTCGAACGGGCCGCGTCCGGCGCCTGGTTGGTGACGGTCACCAGCACCCCGGCGAGCAGGCTGGCCGCGAGCCCGCCGCCGACGGCGACGGTCGCGGCCAGCCGCGGGTTGGACCGGTCGCCCCTGGCGTAGAACTCCCGGCGGCCCACGAGCAGCGCGGCGACGAACGCGGCCGTGAGGACCAGCGAGATCCAGTTCTGCGCGTACCGCCGGATGTCCGGGAACGCCATGGCGAGCGCGAACAGGGCCAGGAAGGAGCCGCTGAGCACGAGGTTGAGGATCCATGCGGCCCGCTTCCTGCGCCGCATGGTGATCGCCAGGAAGGCGGTGAACACGCCGGAGGCGAAGCCGGCCGTCAGCAGGTACGGCGTGAAGAAGTCGTCCTGGTTGTGGCGGCGTACGTCCTGGCCGAGCGAGACCCAGACCGCGCTGAGGAAGTTGATGAAGGCGACGGTCCGCAGATACCAGACGGCGAAGGCTGCGGCCCGCCGGGAGGCCCCGGTGGACCGCCGCCCCTCCTCGCCCGGGCGCCCCGGCTCGGCATGCTGCAGCACCGCAATTCGGGCATCTCCCATGGGGCAGGATGATATGGGTGCTGCCCGGGCCAACCGTACTTTTCCGGACTCTGTGGCGTGCGCGCTGTCGCGCGGCCGACCCGGCCGGCAACTCCGTTCCGCCGCACGGGTGCTCGGTCGCGGCGGTGGAGCCCGGCCGTCCGGACCGGCCGAAACCCGCCTACTCCTTGGTGTCTTCCGGCTCCTTCCCGGACGCGTCTCCCGGCTCCTCCTGGGAGGCCGCCCCCGGCTCCTCCTTCCCGGAAGCCTTCTCCGGCTCCTCCCCGGAAGCCTCCTCCGGGCCCTTCTCGGGAAGCTCCGCCGCCAGCGCCGCCGCGGCCCGGACCAACGGCAGTGCCAGCAGCGCCCCGACGCCCTCGCCGACCTTCACGCCCTGCGCCAGCAGCGGCTCCAGGGCCATCCGGTCCAGCGCCTTCGCCTGCCCCGGCTCCCCGCTGTCGTGCCCGGCCAGCCACCAGTCCGGCGCCCGGAAGGCGACCCGCTGCGCGACCAGCGCGCAGGCGGCGGCCACCACGCCGTCCAGGATCACCGGCAGCTTCCGCACCGCGCACTGCAGCAGGAAGCCGGTCATCGCCGCGAGGTCCGCGCCGCCCACGGTCGCCAGCAGCTGCAGCTGGTCGCCGAGCACCGGCCGTGCCCGCCGCAGCGCGTCCCGGATCGCCGCACACTTGCGCATCCACGCCAGGTCGTCGATCGCGAGCCCGCCCCGGCCGGTCACCACCGACGCGTCGGTCCCGCACAGCGCGGCGATCAGCACCGCCGCGGCCGTGGTCCCGCCCACGCTGATGTCGCCGAGCACCACCAGATCCGTACCCGAGTCGGCCTCCTCGTCGGCGACGGCCACGCCCGCGCGCAGCGCCGCCTCGGCCTCCTCCAGGGTGAGCGCGTCCTCGATGTCGATACGGCCGCTGCCGCGCCGCACCCGGTGCCGTACGACGTCCTGGGGGAAGGTGTCGGGCGCGCAGTCCAGGGCCATGTCCACGATCCGTACGGGCACCTCCTGCCGCCGCGCGAGCACGGACACCGGGCTGGCGCCCTCCAGCACCGCCCGCACCAGCCGCTCCGCACCGCCCGCGGGACGCGCCGAGACGCCCAGCTCGGCGACCCCGTGGTCACCGGCGAAGAGGATCACCCGCGGCCGCTCCACGGTCCGGACCGGTACCGCGCTCTGCGCGGCGGCCAGCCACTCGCCCAGCTCGTCGAGGCGTCCCAGCGCCCCGGGCGGCACGATCTGGCGCTCCCGCAGGGCCTCGGCGTCACGGCGCACGCCCCCGTCCGGGCGCTCGATCAGATCGGTGAAGTCGTCCAGATTAAGCCTGCTCATTCGCCGAACAGTACCGCCAGAGAACGAACGCTTCCGTGCCACATCGCCACCACACCCCGCCGACGTCATTGCACCCAAGATCAGGATCCCATACGTTCCGGTTTGCAGCGGAATGTCGCACAGGGAGCCGCCCATGCCGACCTCGCCTTCCACACCGACGCCCCTCCCTCGGCAGGGGCACCCCCAGCGGTCCTCCGACCCCTTCCTCGAACCGCGCCGCGAGAACTGCCCCTGGTGCGGCTCCGGACGGCTGCGCGCCCGGGTGCGGGCGCGCGATCCCCTGCGGCACCGGCCGGGCAGGTTCGTCGTCGACAAGTGCCGCGACTGCGCGCACGTCTTCCAGAATCCCCGGCTCACCGCGGAGGGGTTCGCCTTCTTCCACCGGGACGTCTACGAACGCCACCTGGAGGAGTTCACCGCCCGCGTGCTGTCCGCCCGCGCGGTCCAGCGCCGGCACCGCGACACCGCCCGCAAGCTGTCGGCGCTGGCCGAGGCGGAGAGCTGGCTGGACGTGGGCACGGGCCACGCCCGCTTCCCCGAGGCGGCGAAGGAGTTCTTCCCGTACACGAGCTTCGACGGCCTGGACCCGACGGCCCGGGTGCAGCAGGCCCAGCTGGAGGAGCGGGTCGAGGAGGCCCACCGCGGCTACCTCTCCACCCCTCAGATGGCGGCCCGGCTGCGCGCCCGCTACGACGTGGTCAGCATGTTCCGCCATGTCGAGCACGCGCCCGACCCGCGCGCCGAAATCCGCGCGGCCCTGACGGTCCTGCGCCCCGGCGGCCACCTCGTCGTGGAAGTCGCCGACCCGCGCAGCGCGTTCGCCGCCCTGCTCGGCAGATGGTGGCTGCCCTTCGGCCAGCCCCGCCACCTGCACCTGATGCCGCTGGCGAACCTGCGCGCGGAGCTGGAGTCCCTGGGCTGCACGATCCTCGTCACGGACCGCAGCGCGCCGCACATCCCCTACGACCTCGCCGGCGCCGTCGCCCTGGCCTCGGCGCGCCATTGCCTGCTGAGGACGGCGGCGGCGCCGTTGCTGGACGTGGCGGCGGCCGCGGACCACGTCCTGGCGCCGTTGCTCCGCCACACAAGGTTCTCGAACGCGTACCGGATCGTGGCCCGCAAGGATCGTGCCTGACCGCGGGTGTGCGTCGCGCCCGGCCGCCCGGTTCCCCGCGCCCCTTCGGCGGCGCCCTGCGGGCGCGGGCAGGCGCACCCGCTCAGCCCCGGAGCACGACGGCCTGCCCCGCCACCACCAGCAGCACCTGCTCGCACTCCGCCCCGAACGCCGCGTTCAGCCGCCCGAGTTCGTCCCGGTACCGCCGTCCCGACGCGGTCGCCGGGACGATCCCGGACCCCACCTCGTTGGAGACCGCGACCACGGTCCGCCGGGTACGGCGCACGGCGTCCGCCAGCTCCCGTACCCGCTCCCGCAGGGACCTCTCGCCCCCGCCCGCCCACTCCGCGTCGTCCCACGCGCCCACGGAGTCCATGACGTCCGTCAGCCACAGCGACAGACAGTCGATCAGCAGCGGCGGCCCGTCCTCGGCGAGCAGCGGCACCAGATCCGTCGTCTCCGCCGTACGCCACGACCCCGGTCGCCGCTCCCGGTGCACGGCCACCCGCTGCGCCCACTCGCCGTCCCCGCCGCGGGCCCCGCCGGTGGCCACGTACAGCACGTCCGGGAAGCTCTCCAGACGCCGCTCGGCCTCCACCGACTTGCCCGAACGCGCCCCGCCCAGCACCAGCGTCCGGCGCGGCACGTCGGGCACGTCCTCGTACGCCCCGACCGCCAGCGTCGTACCGTCGGCGACCGCCCGCGCCCCGGCCGCCGCCAGCCGGCGCCGCAGCTCCGGGCCGGGCGGCACGTCATGGTCGAGATGGACGGCGATCACATCGGTGGCCGGCCCCACGGAGCCGACCGCCCGCAGCCGGGCCAGCGCGTCCGGGCGGCCCACGACGTCCGCGAGGACCATGTCGTACGACTCCGCCGTCGCCTCCGTCAGACCGGCCGGCGCCCCGCCCGGCGGCAGATACAGCATCCGCTGCCCGTCCCGCCCGGTCACCGCGTACCCGGTGCCGCCCGCGTCCATCGCCACGGCCCGCACCCGATGTCCCGTCAGCAGCGCCAACTCCCGCCCGTCCGGCACCCGCCCGGGCTGCGGCAGCCCGGCCGGCACCTCCACCGCCGGCCCGTCGTGCGGATGGGACAGCAGCACCTGCCGCACCCCGCCCAGCGAATGCCCGGCCCGCGCCGCCGCGAACGCCGCGCCGGGCGTCAGGTCCAGCAGCAGCTCCCCGTCCACCAACACGGCGGTGGCGGCCCGCGTGTCGGGGCCGAGCGCGGTCGCGCAGGCGGCGCAGGGGCAGTCGGGCCGGGGCAGTCCGGCCGGGGCGCCGGTACCGAGCAGAGTCACTTCCACGGATCGATTTTCGCCTGTCTGATCAGGTCTTGCGCTTCCGGCTAGTCTTCCAGCAGGCGTCGGATCACAAGGAGGCCCACATGACGGCATGGACGTGGCGGTTCGAGAAGGCCGACGGGACGGAGGTCCAGCCCGCGGTGCAGCCCGAGGAGTTCACCACGCAGGGGGATGCCGAGTCCTGGATCGGGGAGCACTGGAAGGCGCTGCTGGACGGCGGGGCCGACCAGGTACGGCTGTTCGAGGAGAACACCGAGATCTACGGCCCGATGAGCCTGCACGCCGACGCGGCGTAACCCGGTACGGCGGTGGGGAGGGCCAGGGCCCGGGGAACCGCCCGGGCCGTGGCCCCGTCACTGCTCGCCCAGCGTCACCTTCGCCGTTCGCTCGGCGCCGTCCCGCTGGAACGTCACCGTCGTCCGCTGCCCCGGCCTGTCCGCCGCCAGCGCCTCCGAGAGGGAGGTGATGGTGGTGATGGGCGCCTTGCCCAGTGCGGTGATGATGTCGCCCGGGCGCAGGCCCGCCCGGTCGGCCGCGCCGCCGCTCGCGACGGTGACCACCGCCACCCCGGCGGGCTGGTAGCGGTCGTCGACGACCGTCCGCGCGCTGATGCCGAGCGCGGCCCGCCCCGAGTCCACGACCTTGCCCTTCTCGACGATCTGGCCGGCGACCGTCCCCACCATGGACGCGGGGATGGCGAACCCGATGCCCGGCGCCGCACTGCCCCCGAGGTCGGGGTCGGCGGCGGCGAGCGTCGGGATGCCGATGACCTGCCCGGCCAGGTTCACCAGCGCACCGCCGCTGTTGCCGGGGTTGATGGCGGCCGAGGTCTGCACCATGTTCGCGATCGTCGCGCCCGTACCCCCGTCCGCGCTGCCCTCGCTGACGGTCCGCCCGGTCGCCGAGACGATGCCCTCGGTCACGCTGGAGGACAGCCCGAGCGGCGAGCCCATGGCCAGCACGATCTGGCCGACCTCCACCGTCTCGGAGTCCCCGAACACCGCCGCCTTCAGCCCGGCCGGCACCTTGTCCAGCTTGATCACGGCCAGGTCCTGCTCGGGGTAGGAGTACACCAGGCGCGCGGTGAGCGGCTCCTCGCTGTTGGCCGCCGTCACCTTGAAGGTCTTCTCCGACTGGACCACGTGCGCGTTGGTGACGATGTGCCCCTTGTCGTCGTACACCACACCCGAGCCCAGGCCGTGACTCGCCTGGATCTGCACGACCGACGGCAGGACCTCCCTGATGACCTTCTGGTACTGGGCCTGCAGGTCGCTCACGGCCATCGGCACCGCCGCACGCGTCGGCGCGGCGGTGTCCTGGCCGGCCGGGGCGGCGGAGCCGGTGCAGCCGGCGGCGAGGGCCGCGCAGCACGCGAGCGCGACGGCGGACACGGCCTTCCGGAGGGCACGGGCGAGGGAAGCGTCCATGCCCCGAGTCTCACCGGGCGATGATCACCCGGCCCGCGCTGTTCCCCCGAACGGCGTCAGCCGCGTACACCGCACAGGTGCAGCAGCGCGGCCATCCCGCGGTAGGGGTCCGTGCGCCCCGCCCGCTCCTCCGCCGCCAGCAGTGTCTCCAGGTCGTCCGGTATCCGCGCGTCGTCGGCCGCGGTGTCCGTGAAGACCCGGACGCCGTACCACGCGTGCAGCGGGGCCGCGATCCCGGCGAGGGTGGCGGTGAGCGCCGACAGCCGGTCGGCCCGTACGTCCAGGCCCAGACGGTTGCGGTAGGCGGTGGTGTCGAAGGCGGCCAGCGCGCCCGCCCAGTCACCGGCGAGACCCGGCCGCATGGCGAGCGCGTCGCCGTTGCGGACCAGCAGGGAGAGGAGTCCGCCGGGCGCCAGCACCCGGGCCAGCCCCGCCACCAGCGGGTCGGGCTCCTCCACGTACATCAGCACCCCGTGGCACAGCACCACGTCGAAGCTGCCCGGCAGGAAGTGCACACCGGTGTCCCGCCCGTCGCCCTGCACCAGCCGGACCCGCTCGCGGATGCCCTCCGGCTGCCCGGCCAGCGCCTCACGCGCGGCGGCGATCATCGTCGCGTCCTGCTCGACCCCGGTCACCTGATGACCGAGCCGGGCCAGCCGCAGCGCCTGCGTGCCCTGGCCCATGCCGACGTCGAGCACCCGCAGCCGCTGCCCGACGGGGAACCGCCCGGCTATCTGCTCGTCGAGCTGCCGGGCCACCAGCTCCTGCCGTACGACATCGCGCAGGTGGCCCAGCTTGTCCAGCCACGCGTGTGCCGCACCCCCGGTGAAGGCGTCAGCGCTCAGGGCCGCTCTCCGCGCTTGACCTGCGGCTTGGGCAGCCGGAGCCGGCGCATCTGGAGAGAGCGCATCAGGGCGTAGGCGACGGCGCCGCGCGTGTTCTCGTCCGGGAAGCGCTCCTTGAGCCGCTTCTTCAGCCGGAACCCGCTGATCGCCGCGTCCACCACGATCAGCACGATCACCACCAGCCACAGCAGCAGCGCGATCGACTGGATCGCCGGCACCCGCACCACGCTGAGCACGAGGATCACCACGGCGAGCGGCAGGAAGAACTCCGCCACGTTGAACCGCGAGTCCACCCAGTTGCGGGCGAACTTGCGGACCGGGCCCTTGTCCCGGGCGGGCAGATAGCGCTCGTCACCGCTGGCCAGCGCCTGGCGCTGCCGCTCCAGGGCCTGGCGCCGGTCCTCGCGCTGGCGCTTCGCGGCCTCCTTGCGGTTGGTGGGCGTCTTGGCCACGCTGCGCCGCTGGGACTGGGCCTCACTGCGCTTGGGCGTGGGCCTGCCCTTCGGGGCCTGCGGGTCACGGGGCTGCTTGGAGAGGACCACCGGCGTCTTGTCGGTGGAGGCCTTCTCGTCCTTGGCACGGCTACGGAACACAAAACCCAAGGGTAAGGGCTGCACCGGCATGGACCCCAGTCCGGCGGGGAACGATCCGGCAACACCGGACGTCTGTAGGGGGACAGAGGGGGTGTTCCGCCAGGGGGTCACCTACTCCTCACGCCGGAGCGGTACCGTCCGCAGTCGTCCTTGGGGATGAGCGCATCACCCCCCGGACAGTGCGGTAATGGAGTCAGGGCCCGTACTGTGGGTCCTGTCGCAGGATCTGTGAGCTGGAGTCCGTCAGAAGGGGGCGCGCGAAGCCCATGAGCGGTGTCATGAAGCGTATGGGGATGATCTTCCGCGCGAAGGCGAACAAGGCCCTTGACCGGGCCGAGGACCCGCGCGAGACCCTCGATTACTCGTACCAGAAGCAACTGGAGCTGCTGCAGAAGGTGCGCCGCGGCGTCGCCGACGTGGCCACCAGCCGCAAGCGGCTGGAACTCCAGCTCAACCAGCTGCAGCAGCAGTCCGCCAAGCTGGAGGACCAGGGCCGCAAGGCGCTCGCCCTCGGCCGCGAGGACCTGGCCCGCGAGGCGCTGTCCCGGCGCGCCGCCCTCCAGCAGCAGGTCACCGACCTCGAAACGCAGCACGCGACCCTTCAGGGCGAGGAGGAGAAGCTCACTCTCGCGGCCCAGCGACTGCAGGCCAAGGTCGACGCCTTCCGTACGAAGAAGGAGACCATCAAGGCCACCTACACCGCCGCCCAGGCCCAGACCCGCATCGGCGAGGCCTTCTCCGGCATCTCCGAGGAGATGGGCGACGTCGGCCTCGCCATCCAGCGCGCCGAGGACAAGACGCAGCAGCTGCAGGCCCGCGCCGGCGCCATCGACGAGCTGCTCGCCTCCGGTGCCCTGGACGACCCGAGCGGCATGGCCAAGGACGACATCGCGGCCGAGCTGGACCGGCTCTCCGGTGGTAGTGATGTAGAGCTGGAACTGCAGCGCATGAAGGCCGAGCTGGCCGGAGGCTCCCCGCAGCAGGCGATCGAGGGCGGCACCGGCCAGGGGCAGACCCAGCAGCAGCCGCAGGACACCCCGCGCTTCGACAAGCAGTAGCCCCGCGCCGGGACGCGAGCCGAGGAGGCCGACGTGATCGTACGGATCATGGGGGAGGGCCAGGTGCAGCTGGACGACTCCCACTTCGTCGAGCTGAACAAGCTGGACGACGAGCTGCTGGAGGAGATGGAGAGCGGCGACAGCGCCGGCTTCCGCAGCACCCTCCACGCCCTCCTGGCCAAGGTCCGTGAGCTGGGCCGGCCGCTGCCCGACGACGCGCTGGAACCCTCCGAGCTGATCCTTCCGGCGCCCGACGCGTCGCTGGAGGAGGTCCGGCAGATGCTCAGCGACGACGGGCTGATCCCGGGCTGACCCCGCTGGGCCGGCCCGGGGTGCACGCCCGGGGCCGGATCGGGGTCAGTTCAGGGTGAACCAGGTGGTGCGGGACTTCTGCCACTCCGGGTGGGTGAGGTCCTTCGCCTCGGTGCCGTCGCCGTAGAGGTCCGCGGCGCCGTCGTCGGTGATCAGCTGTACCCGGGCGCCGGGGGCGCTCAGGTCGGGCACGGAGACGACGGACTCCCAGCCGCCCGCGTCCGCCGTCGGCAGGTCCAGCACCTTCACCGGCCGGTGCCCGGCGACGCCGTCCCAGGAGTACAGGGCGTACGGGTCGCTGTTGTCGTCGGCGGCCCAGGACCCGGCGAGTATCAGGTACTGGCCGGCGTCGTTCCGGCGCAGATCCCGGATGGACAGCCCGCCCAGATCCAGCTCGATCGGTGTCCCGAAGCTCGCCGCGGCCCCGCGCGCCACCTGGTCCATGTTCGTCACCGGCACGACCAGTGCCTTCCCGCCGTTCTGCGGCGGCACCAGCGGGGCCCGGAAGCCGACGTAGGCCGTGGTGCCGGAGCCGGGGGCGAACTCCAGACCCTCGACGTTGAAGCCGTCGATCTGCTTCGGGGTCTGCCCGTCGGCCGTGCCGGCCGCGAAGCCGTACCGGTCGCCGTTCGCCTCGTCCCAGGCGACCAGGTCGTCCCGCAGCCGGTGCCCCGCCGTGCCGAAGGTGAGCCGGGTGGCGGCGCCCGAGCCGGAGACGGTCGTGGTGAACACGGTGTTCCGGTCCGGCTTGTACACGCCGTCCTTGTTGTTGCCGAGCGACCCCGTCCAGTAGACGGTGTTCCCGACCCGCGCGGCGCCCTCGATGTCGACCTCCTTGTCGGCGCCCAGCGCGCTGTCCAGGTCCCAGGTCCGCACCGGCGCGCCCGAGGCCGTCCCGTCGTACAGACGCAGGGTGTTGTCCTCGTCGTTGCCGACGACGACGTACCCGCCGCCGACGTCCACCGCGGCGGAGGCGTCCGAGGCGCCGGTCAGATAGCGGGCGTCGGCGGAGTGCCGGACGGCCGGGGAGGCCGCGTAGTGCAGGGTGGTCGTGGCCGTCTTGCCGCCGAGGCCGGTCACCTTCAGCGTGAGGTCGGTGTAGCCCTGGGCGCGCGCGGCCACGGCGACGGTACGGGTGCCCGCGGTGCCGGTGACCTGGACGTCGCCGGTGCCGGCCACGCTGCTTGTGCTGGTCCTGGTGGCGGTCACGGTGAGCGCGGAGGCGTCGGCGCCGCTCTGCGCGACGGTGACGGTGGCGACGGGGTCGGCCGTGCTGCCGACGGCGCCCGAGAGGTAGGACGCCGACAGTCTGATCGTCGGGGTGCCGTACGTCACCGCGTGGGCGGAGGTGGTGAGGCCGGTGGCCGCGACCAGAGACAGGGCTGCGGCGGACCAGACCACACGGAGCTGAGGACGCACGGGGTGCCTTTCGTCGGCGGGATGCTGGCGAGAAGGGTGCGGACGTCCGGCCAACGCGGCTTGACAGTTGACGGTCCGTCGGGCGACCGGGCGCCCAACACCTCGGGGCGATGTGCGCCCCGGCGTCCACGGGTCCGCCGTGGCCGGTCGCGCAGGCCCCTTCGGGACGTCCGGCCGCGCACCCGTACGGGGCACCGCACGGCACCCGTACTGTTCACCCCGTGAGTACCGTCCGCCCTCTCGACCGGGCCCGCTGCAGCCTCAAGGCCCACCCCTGGGCCCTGGACGCGGCCATCGCCGCCGGGGTCCTGGCCTGCATGGTCGCCGGGTCGTTCGTCGTACCGCGCGGCGCGCACGGCGTCACCTGGGGTGTTCGCACGCCCGACCCGCTGAGCCTTCTCCTCATGCTCCTCGCCGCGGCCGCGCTCGTCTTCCGCCGCCGCGCCCCCATGACGGTCCTCGCCGTCACCGGCGCCCTCTCCGTGATCGAGTCCGTCACCGGCGACCCCCGCGCCCCGGTCGCGATGTCCGCGGTCGTCGCCCTGTACACCGTCGCCGCTGCCACCGACCGCACCACCACCTGGCGCGTCGGTCTGCTCACCATGACCGTGCTGACGGCCGCCGCCATGCTCGGCGGCCCCCTGCCCTGGTACGCGCAGGAGAACCTCGGTGTCCTCGCCTGGACCGGCATCGGCGCCACCGCCGGGGACGCCGTACGCAGCCGGCGCGCGGTCGTGCAGGCCATCCGGGAGCGCGCCGAACGCGCCGAACGCACCCGCGAGGAGGAGGCGCGTCGCCGCGTCGCCGAGGAGCGGCTGCGCATCGCCCGCGACCTGCACGACGTCGTCGCCCACCACATCGCCCTCGTGAACGTGCAGGCCGGGGTGGCCGCGCATGTCATGGACAAGCGGCCCGACCAGGCCAAGGAGGCGCTGGCCCACGTCCGCGAGGCCAGCCGTTCCGCCCTCGACGAGCTGCGTGCCACCGTCGGGCTGCTGCGGCAGTCCGGTGATCCGGAGGCACCGACCGAGCCCGCGCCCGGTCTCAGCCGCCTGGAGGAGCTGGCCGACACCTTCCGCAACGCGGGCCTGCCGGTGCGGGTGGTCCGCGCCGACCAGGGCACCGACCTGCCCGCCGCGGTCGACCTGGCCGCCTACCGGATCGTCCAGGAAGCCCTGACCAACGTGCAGAAACACGCCGGACCCGAGGCCGAGGCCGAGGTCAGCGTCGTACGGGTGGGGACGGACGTCGAGGTGACGGTCCTGGACGACGGTGCCGGCGCGGCCGGTGTGCCCGGGGCCGGCGGCGGCCACGGACTGCTCGGCATGCGCGAGCGGGTCGCCGCCGTCGGCGGCACCCTCTCCACCGGGCCCCGCCACGGCCGCGGCTTCCGCGTCCATGCGATCCTGCCCCTGAAGACCCGTACCGCGGCCCCGGGGGAGTCCGTATGACGATCCGTGTCCTGCTCGCCGACGACCAGGCGCTGCTGCGCAGCGCGTTCCGGGTGCTGGTCGACTCCGAGCCCGACATGGAGGTCGTGGGGGAGGCCTCCGACGGGTCCGAAGCCGTCCGGCTGGCGAAGGAGCGGGCCGCCGACGTCGTCCTCATGGACATCCGGATGCCCGGCACGGACGGGCTGGCCGCGACCCGGATGATCAGCGCCGATCCCTCCCTGGCACAGGTGCGCGTGGTCATCCTGACCACCTTCGAGGTGGACGACTACGTCGTTCAGGCCCTGCGCGCGGGCGCCTCCGGCTTCCTGGGCAAGGGCAGCGAGCCGGAGGAGCTGCTGAACGCCATCCGGCTCGCGGCGGGCGGCGACGCCCTGCTGTCCCCGGCCGCCACCAAGGGGCTGATCGCCCGCTTCCTCGCCCAGGGAGACGACGACGACCGTGACCCCGCCCGCGCCGAGCGGCTCGGGGCGCTCACCGGCCGGGAGCGGCAGGTGCTCGTCCAGGTGGCCGGCGGCCACTCCAACGACGAGATCGCCGAGCGTCTGGAGGTCAGCCCGCTGACGGTGAAGACGCACGTCAACCGGGCCATGGCCAAACTGGGCGCGCGCGACCGGGCCCAGCTCGTGGTGATCGCGTACGAGTCGGGGCTGGTACGTCCGAGGATGGAGTGATCTCCACCCGGGCGTACTGCGGGCGGAGTAGGGCCTGGATAAGGAAATGGACCCTGGGCCTACGAATCGGCCCCCTGCGATGGCTCAGGGTGTTGGGGTGGGCGCTCACCTGCGTCCTTCGCCGCTTCTGCCGCTCACAGAAGAGAGACCCTGATCCATGTCCTGGCTGTCGAGATTCAGCCTCCGGCAACGGGCCCTGATCGGCCTGATGTCGCTTGTCGCGCTCGTCTTCGGGCTGATCGCGATACCCCAGATCAAGCAGCAGCTGCTGCCCACCATCAACCTGCCCATGGTGTCGGTGATCGCGCCGTACCAGGGCGCCTCGCCCGACGTGGTCGAGAAGCAGATCGTCGAGCCGATCGAGAACAACCTCCAGGGCGTCGACGGCGTCAGCACCGTCACCTCCACCGCCAGCGAGGGCAACGCCGTGATCATGGCGTCCTTCGACTACGACAACGACACCAAGCGGATCGTCTCCGACGTCCAGCAGGCCGTGAACCGGGCCCGCAACCAGCTTCCGGACGACGTCGACCCGCAGGTCATATCCGGTTCCACCGACGACATGCCGACCGTGGTCCTCGCCGCCACCTCCGACGAGGACCAGCAGGCCCTCGCGGACCGGCTCGACACGAGCGTCGTACCCACCCTGAAGGACATCGACGGCGTCGGCCGCGTCCAGGTCATGGGCGTCCGTGACCTCCAGGTCACGGTCAGCCCCGACGACGCGAAGCTCGCACGGGCCGGCCTCACCCCCGCCGCGCTCGGCCAGGCCCTCCAGGCGGGCGGCGCGACCGTCCCGGCCGGCTCCTTCGACGAGAACGGCGCCAACCGCACCGTCCAGGTCGGCGGCGGCTTCACCTCGCTGAAGCAGATCCAGGACCTGAGGGTCTTCGGCGAGGGCGGCGGCAAGCCGGTTCGCCTCGGTGACGTGGCCACCGTCAAGGAGCAGCCGGCCCCGGCCGACTCGATCACCCGCACCGACGGCAGGCCCAGCCTCGCCGTCAACGTGACCATGGACCACGACGGCAGCGCGGTCAGCATCTCCGACGCGGTCAAGGACAAGCTGCCCGGCCTGCGCGAGCAGCTCGGCTCCGGCGCGAAGCTCACGGTCGTCAGCGACCAGGGCCCGGCCGTCTCCAAGTCCATCAAGGGCCTGACCACGGAGGGCGCGCTCGGCCTGCTCTTCGCGGTCCTCATCATCCTGGTCTTCCTGGCGTCGATCCGCTCGACGCTGGTCACGGCCGTGTCCATCCCGCTGTCGGTCGTGCTGGCCCTGATCGTGCTGTGGACGCGCGACCTGTCCCTGAACATGCTCACGCTGGGCGCGCTGACCATCGCCATCGGCCGGGTCGTGGACGACTCGATCGTGGTCCTGGAGAACATCAAGCGCCACCTCGGCTACGGCGAGGAGCGCAACGACGCGATCCTGAACGCCGTGCGCGAGGTGGCCGGCGCGGTCACCTCCTCCACCCTCACCACGGTCGCCGTGTTCCTGCCGATCGGCCTGGTCGGCGGCATGGTCGGCGCCCTGTTCGGCTCGTTCAGCATCACGGTGACGGCGGCCCTGCTGGCCTCCCTGCTGGTGTCGCTGACGGTGGTGCCGGTCCTGTCGTACTGGTTCCTGCGCGCCCCGAAGGGCACTCCCGAGGACGCCGCGGAGGCCCGCCGCCGGGCCGAGGAGAAGGAGGCGAACAGCCGCCTCCAGCGCGCCTACGTCCCGGTCCTGCGCTTCGCCACGCGCCGCCGCCTCACCAGCGTGCTGATCGCGATCGTCGTCCTCGTCGTCACGTTCGGCATGGGCGGCCTGCTCAAGACCAACTTCTTCGACCAGGGCGAGCAGGAGGTCCTCACGGTCAAGCAGGAGCTGAAGCCGGGCACGAGCCTGGCCGCCACGGACGCGCAGGCCAAGCGGGTGGAGAAGCTGCTCGCCTCCACCGACGGCGTCAAGGACTACCAGGTCACCGTCGGCTCCTCCGGCTTCATGGCGGCCTTCGGCGGCGGCACGGACACCAACCAGGCGTCGTACCAGGTGATGCTGAAGGACGCGAAGGCGTACGACAAGGTGCAGAAGCACCTGGAGGACGGCCTGAAGAAGCTCAAGGGCATCGGTACGACCACGGTGTCGGCCGGTGACGGCTTCGGCAACCAGAACCTGAGCGTGGTGGTCAAGGCGTCCGACCCGAAGGCGCTGAGCACGGCCGCGGAGCAGGTCCGCTCCACGGTCGCCGGTCTCGACGACGTCACGGACGTCACCAGCGACCTCGCCACGAGCGTGCCGCGGATCTCGGTGAAGGCCAACGCGAAGGCGGCGGCGGCCGGGTTCGACGACCAGAAGCTCGGTGCGGCGGTCGCGCAGGCGGTGCGCGGTACGACGGCGGCGAAGGCGATCCTCGACGACACCGAGCGGGACGTCGTCGTGCGGTCGGCGAAGCCCGCGACGACGCTGGCCCAGCTGAAGGCGCTGCGCCTCGGCCCGGTGAAGCTGGGCGACATCGCCACGGTGAAGCTCGTGGACGGCCCCGTGTCGCTGACCCGGATCGACGGCCGGCGCGCCGCGACCATCACCGCCAAGCCGGACGGTGACAACACCGGCGCGATCAGCACCAAGCTGCAGGCCAAGATCAAGGACCTGAAGCTGCCGGCGGGCGCGAAGGCCGAGATCGGCGGCGTGACGTCGGACCAGAACGACGCGTTCAAGAACCTGGGCCTGGCCATGCTGGCGGCGATCGCGATCGTCTTCATGCTGCTGGTGGCCACGTTCCGGTCCCTCGCCCAGCCGCTGATCCTGCTGGTGTCCATCCCCTTCGCGGCGACGGGCGCGATCGGCCTGCTGGTCGCCACCGGCACCCCGATGGGCGTCCCGGCGATGATCGGCATGCTGATGCTGATCGGCATCGTGGTGACCAACGCGATCGTGCTGATCGACCTGATCAACCAGTACCGCAGGCAGGGGTACGGCGTGGTGGAGGCGGTGATCGAGGGTGGCCGGCACCGGCTGCGCCCGATCCTGATGACGGCCCTGGCGACGATCTTCGCCCTCCTCCCGATGGCCCTGGGTGTCACCGGCGAGGGCGGCTTCATCGCCCAGCCGCTCGCGGTGGTCGTCATCGGCGGCCTGATCACGTCGACGCTGCTCACGCTGCTGCTGGTGCCGACGCTCTACGCGATGCTGGAGCTGCGCAAGGAGCGCCGCGCGAAGAAGCGGGCGGCCAAGCGGGAGGCGAAGGCGACCGCGCCGGTACGGGAGCCGGCCGGAGTCTGACGGCATGCGAAAGGGCCGGGTCTCGTGTGAGACCCGGCCCTTTCGTGCGTGCCGGGGAAGCCCGTGCAGGGGAAGCCCGTGCCGGGGAAGCCCGTGTTAGGGAAGCGCCAGCATCCGCTCTAGCGCCAGCTTCGCGAACGCCTCGGTCTCCTGGTCGACCTCGATCCGGTTGACCAGGTTGCCCTCGGCCAGCGACTCCAGGGCCCAGACCAGGTGGGGGAGGTCGATGCGGTTCATGGTCGAGCAGAAGCAGACCGTCTTGTCGAGGAAGACGATCTCCTTGCCCTCGGGAGCGAAACGGTTCGCCAGGCGGCGGACCAGGTTCAGCTCGGTGCCGATGGCCCACTTGGAGCCGGCGGGAGCGGCCTCCAGGGCCTTGATGATGTACTCGGTCGAGCCGACGTAGTCCGCCGCGGCGACCACCTCGTGCTTGCACTCGGGGTGGACCAGGACGTTCACCCCGGGGATACGGGCGCGCACGTCGTTCACCGAGTCGAGGCTGAAGCGGCCGTGGACCGAGCAGTGGCCGCGCCACAGGATCATCCTGGCCGCCCGCAGCTGCTCCGCCGTGAGGCCGCCGTTCGGCTTGTGCGGGTTGTAGACCACGCAGTCGTCCAGGGACATCCCCATGTCCCGGACGGCGGTGTTGCGGCCGAGGTGCTGGTCGGGCAGGAACAGCACCTTCTCGCCCTGCTCGAAGGCCCAGTCCAGGGCCCGCTTGGCGTTCGACGAGGTGCAGATCGTGCCGCCGTGCTTGCCGGTGAACGCCTTGATGTCCGCGGAGGAGTTCATGTACGAGACCGGCACGACCTGCTCGGCGACGCCCGCCTCGGTCAGGACGTCCCAGCACTCCGCGACCTGCTCGGCCGTCGCCATGTCGGCCATCGAGCAGCCGGCGGCGAGGTCGGGCAGAACGACCTTCTGGTCGGCGGAGGTGAGGATGTCCGCGGACTCGGCCATGAAGTGCACACCGCAGAAGACGATGTACTCGGCCTCCGGGCGCGCGGCCGCGTCCCGGGCCAGCTTGAAGGAGTCACCCGTGACGTCGGCGAACTGGATGACCTCGTCGCGCTGGTAGTGGTGGCCGAGCACGAAGACCTTGTCGCCGAGCTTCTCCTTGGCCGCGCGGGCGCGCTCGACCAGGTCGGGGTCGGACGGTGACGGCAGGTCTCCGGGGCACTCGACGCCCCGCTCGCTCTTCGGGTCGGCCTCACGGCCGAGCAGCAGCAGGGCGAGCGGAGTCGGCTGCACGTCGAGTTCCGGGGTCTGGGCGGTGGTCACGACACGCACCCTTTCTACTTTTCGTCTAACTGACGCTATCTATCATAACCGGTTCACGTCACTTTGACGATGCTCATAGCGTCCATGTGACGTGAATCCCGCTCCCGGCCCGGTGCCCTCCGGTTCGGGTCGCGCCGGGTCCCTCCACAGGCCGCTGCCGCAGCCGACGGCCATGTGCGAGCATGAAGACGGAAGCAAAAACGCGACAACGTGACTGCCCGGCCCGGAATGAATCCGCGGAAGCGCCGGTTGCACTCGTCGGCAAGCAGTCTCCGTACAACCCGGGAGAGATGTAGATGTCCGTATCGGACGAGACCACCACCGTCACCGACGGCATCATCCTGACCGACGCCGCCGCGGCCAAGGTCAAGGCCCTGCTCGACCAGGAAGGCCGCGACGACCTCGCGCTGCGTGTCGCCGTCCAGCCCGGCGGCTGCTCCGGCCTGCGCTACCAGCTCTTCTTCGACGAGCGCTCGCTCGACGGCGACGTGGAGAAGGACTTCGGCGGGGTCAAGGTCGTCACGGACCGCATGAGCGCTCCGTACCTGGGCGGCGCCACCGTCGACTTCGTGGACACGATCGAGAAGCAGGGCTTCACGATCGACAACCCGAACGCGACCGGCTCCTGCGCCTGCGGCGACTCCTTCAGCTGAGCCGACGGACCGTCACGGCCTGACGGTCCGGAAAAAGGCGGCGGCCCCCTGCACGGGGGGCCGCCGCCTTCGTCGTACAGCGGGTCACCGGCGAGGCTGTGCGGACGCGTCCGGGCGCAGCGCGCCGGGCTTGACCTGCGGGACGGGCCGGCCGTCGTCGCCGACCACCGTCCGCCCGTCCAGCGGCGCGGCCAGCCGTACGGTCTTCACATACTCCTTGGCGATCAGCACGCAGACCTTGCCCGGCCAGGGCCGCTCGGTGACGGTCACGGTCACCCGCTCGGCGCTCTCCCGCGCCGACACCTTGTAGTCGGCGCACACCCCGCCGGCGAAGCTCACGGTCAGCTCCCGGCCTGCGGCCGTGTAACCGGTCACCTGCACGGTCCGGGTCGGCGCCGCGGACGCCGTCGGCGCGGAGGGCGTGGCCGACGACGCCAGAGAGCGGGGATCGACCGCCGGATACGCCACCGTGGAGGCGCCCTGACCGGCCGGCTCCCGCACCCCGAACAGCCAGGACGGCACCAGCGTCCGCCGCCCGGCGACGGAGTGCGAGGCCAGCCCGAAGACCGCCTTGTCCACGGTCACCGTCTCGGTGCCCGGATCCGCCCCCTGCTGCGCCACCCCCGTGGACGACCCGCAGGGCTGTTCCAGCCGGTCCTTCAGCGGCATCGGACTGGCACAGCCGCCGATCCCCATCCGGTGGTCTCCCTTCGGGGCCGCGTTCATCAGCTTCAGCGTCTTCGCGGCGCTCAGCACGGGGTACGTGTCGCCCTTGACGGCGGTCCCCAGCAGGCCGTACCCGCCGACCAGCTCGCCCCGCCGGTCCACGGTCAGGCCGGTCGTCCAGCCGTACGTCGGCAGCCCGCCCACCACCGGGTCGGCGTTGACCACCCGCTGGGAGCCCATGACCTGGCTCGCGTCGATCTTCGCGCCGTCCAGTCCGGCCGCCTTCAGCACCGGCGCCGCCGCCTTCTCGGCCGCCGCCACGCTCACCGGAGTGCCGAGGGGAGCCATCGGGTCGTGCGCGCACAGGACCCCCTTCTTGCAGTCGTCGGTGCCCGGCGCGGACCGGCTGTAGCTCCAGCTGCCCGACGCGTCCCGGTTCACCTGGAGGCTCGGCCCAAAGCCGTCCCCGCCGCCGACCCGCCAGATCCGCCCCTGGGCCACCGGAGTGCCCTCGACGCCCAGCGCCCGGGCCAGCCGGGCCACCGCGTCCTTGCCGACCTCGCCCTTCGGCCCGTACACCGGCGCGGAGCCGGGACCGGCCGGCAGCTCGCCCCGGGCCACGTACCTCGCCCCGTACGGGTCGGGCTCGCCCGGGGCGATACCGCCCGTGCCCCTGAAGCCGTCCAGGGCGAGGGGCGGGGGAGGGGCACCGTCACCGGCCGTACGGCCCCCGGAGTCACCGCTCGCCGCGAGATAGGCGCCACCGCCGCCCACCAGCAGCACGGCGGCGGCGACGGAGACGACGGCGAGCCGGGACCGGTGCGGCGCGGCACGCCCGCCGTCCGTGCCGTCGGCCTCGGGAGCGCCGGCTTCAAGGGAACCGCCGGCACCGTCGCCGGTGTGCGCGTCCCGCGTCGTCGCGGGCTTCGGCTCCGGCTTCCCGGAGTCCTCGACGCCCTCGTGGCTCCCGGCGCTCCCGGCCTGCTCGGAGCCCTCAGGGTGCTCGCGGTTCTCGGGTCGCTCGGTGTTCACCGCATCGCTCCTCGCTGGTCGTATCCCGCATCCCCCACCCGGGGGACGGCGATGGGACGCGCGAGGGGAGCGTGCGGTTCCCTGCCGAATGCGCCCGGCGCGTCAGTCGCCGTAGTCCGACATCGCGTCCAGCAGACGTGCGGACCGGGCCGGCACGGTCACCCCGTGGATCAGGGACGGCGGCACCGGCCGGGACTCGGCGTGCTCGGGAACCGTCCAGTGCCGGGCCATCCGGGCGCAGTCACCCCGCAGCGCGGCGAGGTCGCCCTCGAGGTCGGCCGGGGCGGCGGAGCGGAACTTGAGGTTCGTCATGACCGCACGGTAGGCCCGTTCCGGCCCGCGAAGAAACATCTACTATCGGGTAGTTTCGCCAACTACAGCCCCGGCGGTGGAACGGGTAGCGTGAACTGTCAGCCCAGCCTCCCGCAGGAGAATGCCCGTCGTGCGCATCGCAGTCACCGGCTCCATCGCCACCGACCACCTCATGACCTTCCCCGGCCGGTTCGCCGACCAGTTCGTCGCGGACCAGCTGCACACGGTCTCGCTCTCCTTCCTGGTCGACAACCTGGAGGTGCGTCGCGGCGGCGTCGGCGCGAACATCGCCTTCGGTATGGGCCAGCTCGGCACCGCACCGGTCCTGGTCGGTGCCGCCGGCTTCGACTTCGACGAGTACCGGGCCTGGCTCGGCCGGCACGGTGTGGACACCGACTCGGTCCGCATCTCCGAGACCCTGCACACCGCCCGCTTCGTGTGCACCACCGACGCCGACCACAACCAGATCGGCTCCTTCTACACCGGCGCGATGAGCGAGGCCCGCCTCATCGAGCTCAAGACCGTCGCCGACCGCGTGGGCGGCCTCGACCTGGTCCTCATCGGCGCCGACGACCCCGAGGCGATGCTCCGGCACACCGAGGAGTGCCGCTCGCGCGGGATCCCGTTCGCCGCCGACTTCTCCCAGCAGATCGCCCGGATGGAGGGCGAGGAGATCCGGATACTGCTGGACGGTGCGACGTACCTGTTCTCCAACGAGTACGAGAAGGGCCTCATCGAGTCCAAGACCGGCTGGAGCGAGGACGAGATCCTGGCCAAGGTCGGTCACCGCATCACCACGCTCGGTTCGCGGGGCGTGCGGATCGAGCGGGTCGGCGAGGACCCGATCGAGGTCGGCTGCGCCGAGGAGGAGCGCAAGGCGGACCCCACGGGTGTCGGCGACGCCTTCCGCGCCGGGTTCCTGTCGGGACTGGCCTGGGGCGTCTCGCTGGAGCGCGCCGCCCAGGTCGGCTGCATGCTCGCCACGCTGGTCATCGAGACCGTGGGGACGCAGGAGTACCAGCTGCGCCGGGGTCACTTCATGGAGCGGTTCGTGAAGGCGTACGGGGACGACGCGGCGCAGGAGGTGCGGGCTCACCTGCGCTGAGGCGTCGGCCGCCGCTCCTCGCGCCCGCGGGGCCGGTCACCTCGTCCGGCGGACGACGTATGCCGTTCCGTTGTCCGCCGGCTCCTCTCCCACGTACTCCTGCCCCCGCATCTCGCACCAGGCCGGAATGTCCAGGCGGGCCGCCTCGTCGTCGGACAGGACCCGTACGGTCCCTCCGACCGGCACCCCGCCGAACGCCTTGGCCAGTTCGATGACCGGGATCGGGCAGCGCTTGCCGAGGGAGTCGACGACCAGTTCCCGCGGGCCCGCCTGCACGGCGGGCGCCGTCGGCGCGCCCAGCTTCTCCCGGACCCCCGACACCGCGCCCGGCAGCACCGCCAGGAACCGCTCCACGTCCTCCTCGGCCACCCCCGCCGGCAAAGACACCCGCACGTTCCCCTCGCTCAGCACCCCCATCGCCTTCAGCACATGGCTGGGCGTCAGCGTGCTGCTGGTGCAGGACGAGCCGGAGGACACCGAGAAGCCCTCCCGGTCCAGTTCGTGCAGCAACGCCTCGCCGTCGACGTAGAGACAGGAGAAGGTGACGATCCCGGGCAGCCGCCGCTCGGGGTCGCCGACCACCTCCACGTCCGCCACGGTCTGCGGCACCCGGGCCCGGATCCGCTCCGTCAGCTCCCGCAGCCGTACCGCCTCCTGGGCCGCCTGCGCCCGCACCGCGCGCAGGGACGCCGCGGCCGCCACGATCGCCGGGATGTTCTCGAACCCGGGTGCCCGCCCCGACTCCCGCTCGTCCACCGGCCCTTGGGCGGCGAACCGCACCCCCTTGCGGACGACGAGCAGCCCCACCCCGGACGGCCCGCCCCACTTGTGCGCACTGGCCGCCAGCAGCGACCAGTCGCCCTCGACGGGCCCCCACGCCAGCGACTGCGCCGCGTCCACCAGCAGCGGCACCCCCGCGGCCCGGCACACCTCGGCCACCTCGCCCACCGGCTGCACGGTCCCCACCTCGTGGTTGGCCGACTGCAGACAGGCGAGTGCGGTGTCCGGGCGAAGAGCGGCCGCGTAGCCCGCCGGGTCCACCAGGCCGGCCCGGTTCACCGGCACCTGGGTCACCGTTCCACCGTCCGCCTCGAGCACCTCCGCCGAATGGAGCACGGAGGAGTGTTCGACGGCTGACACGATCAGGTGGCGTCCGGCCCGGCGCCGGCCGGCCAACGCTCCCGCGACACCCGCATGGACGGCCCGCGTCCCCGAAGAGGTGAAGGCCAGCTCATCGGCCCGGCACCCCACCGCTTCGGCGGCGGCCTCCCGAGCCGCGTCAAGCAGCATCCGCGCCTTCCGCCCCTCCCGGTAGAGCCGAGCGGGATCGGCCCACCCTTCATCCAAAGAGGCCAACAACGCCTGACGAGCGACGGGATGGAGGGGAACGGCGGAAGCAGCGTCAAAGTAGCCCATACGGCAACGCTAAACCGCCGGTCAGGGCAGCGTCTCCAAGGGGCTCGAGGAACGGCGCGACCAGCCACAACAGGCCCGCAGCCGCCAATCCAGCGAACCACCCGGGTTAGTAGGCCCCCCTCCCCGCGAACCCCCGGAGGGCGTCGGCTAGGGTTTGGTCCGCATAAACATCCAAACCCCTGCCCGACGCAGGGCGGCGACCGACCAGCGAGAAGGCCGCAGCCGACCGCGCGGGCGAGACTCTCGGGAAGGCGCTACGTGAGTCCCAACGGCTCCGACCGCTCGCCGCGGCGCCCGATGCGGCGGAAGCTGCTGCAGGCATTGACCGCGGGCCTGGTCCTGGCGACCGCAACCGGTTGCACATACAAGGACTTCCCCCGCCTTGGTATGCCCACCCCGACCACGGATGAGGCTCCGCGGATCCTCACGCTGTGGCAGGGCTCCTGGGCTGCCGCGCTCGCCGTCGGCGTGCTGGTGTGGGGCCTGATCCTGTGGAGCGCCATGTTCCACCGGCGCAGCCGCACCAAGGTCGAGGTACCTCCGCAGACCCGGTACAACATGCCGATCGAGGCCTTGTACACGGTGGTCCCGATCATCATCATCTCGGTGCTCTTCTACTTCACGGCCCGGGACGAGTCGAAGCTCCTCGATCTCTCCAAGAAGCCCGACGTCACGGTCAACGTGGTCGGCTTCCAGTGGAGCTGGGGCTTCAACTACGTCGAGAACGTCCCCGGTGTGCCCGGCGACGCCAAGACCGACAAGAACCTGGACGCCATCCCGGACCGGTTCAAGAAGGACTTCCCGGCGAACGCCGGCGGTGTCTACGACGTCGGTACCCCCGGCACGCGGAACCCGCAGACGGGCAACCCCGGTCCGACGCTCTGGCTCCCCAAGGGCAAGACGGTCCGCTTCGTCCTGACCTCTCGTGACGTCATCCACTCCTTCTGGGTGGTGCCGTTCCTGATGAAGCAGGACGTCATCCCGGGCCACACCAACGCCTTCCAGGTGACTCCGAACCACGAAGGCACCTTCCTCGGCAAGTGCGCCGAGCTCTGCGGCGTCGACCACTCGCGCATGCTGTTCAACGTGAAGGTCGTCTCCCCGGCGGCGTACCAGAAGCACCTCCAGGACCTCGCCAAGAAGGGGCAGACCGGTTACGTTCCCGCCGGCATCGCGCAGACGAGCCACGAGAAGAACCGGGAGACGAACAACCTGTGAGCATCCTCAACGAACCCCAGGGTGCCGCGGCAGCTGAAGGCTCGTACTCAGACGAGCTGCCGGTCAGGCGCAAGCAGCCGGGCAATGTCGTGGTGAAGTGGCTGACGACCACCGACCACAAGACGATCGGCACGCTGTATCTGGTCACGTCGTTCGCGTTCTTCCTGATCGGTGGCGTCATGGCGCTGCTGATGCGTGCGGAGCTGGCCCGGCCGGGTCTGCAGATCATGTCGAACGAGC
>NZ_JNXR01000034.1:0-71669 GCF_000725475.1 Streptomyces durhamensis | reverse complement strand
CTCCGCCGACTCACCGGCGATCGCCTCCGCGTCCGCGTCCAGCAGCACCCGACGCCCGCCGAACTCCGCAGCGTCCACACCGGACTCGGTGATCAGGACCGACACGCCCGCATCCGTGAGCATGTAGCCGCGGCGTTCACCCGGCAGGCCCGGGTCCACCGGCACATACGCGGCGCCGGCCTTCCATGCCGCCAGCATCGCCACCAGCACACCCGGACCCCGGTCCAGGCACACGCCCACGACCGAACCGGCATCCACACCCAGCCCACGCAGATGACGCGCCAGCCGGTTCGCACGCTCCTCCAGCTCCCCGAACTGCCGCACGACCCCACGAACCCTCCGGAAGACACGCCACCGACGCATCCCCCTCAGCATCCGCAGCCATCGCCTCCAACACCGACCGATACATCGACGCAAGACGCGCCAGCCCACTCCGGCTGATCACATGCGTGGTCGTACCGAGGTTGATGTTGCCGGCGGTAGGAATCACGTTCATGGCGAACTCGTTGATTCCGTCGTTCAGGCCCTGGGCGACATCCACCTTCTCCCTGTCGACGTGGTGGAAGTCGAGGTACTCGAACAGGACGGAGAGCAGGTGGCGGGAGTTGCCGGACGCGCGCTGGATGGCGGGGAGCGGGTGTCGCCTGTGCGCCCAGATCTCCACTTCCTGCGCGTACACCTGCTCCACCAGCTGGCGCCAGGTGCCCGCCCATCACCTTCAGATGAGCCGCCAGCAGCACACTCTTGAGCGACGTGTTCGCCCTCAGCGCCAGCCCACGCAACCCCTCCTCAAGATCCGCGAACGGCACCTGCACGCCATGACGCTCCGGTGACACGTCCAACGGCCCCGACCAGTCGGCGGGAAGCCGCAACGGCGCGTGCTCCTCCACCACACCACGCCAGAAGGACCGGTCGGCGTCACTGCCGAGCGACTCCAGCTCCGCCGCGATGAAGTCGGCGTAACGGACCGAGGGCGCCTCGTACTCGGGCAGCTCACGGCCGTCGCGCAAGTGCTGGTAGCACGCGACGACCTCGGTCAGCAGCACGCTGAGCGTCCAGCCCTCGGTGATCGCGTGGCAGTGGACGACGGTGAGCTGCCACGCCCCGTCTTCGAGGTGGACGCGGAACCGCAGCAGCGGGGGGTTGGCCAGGTCGAAGAGGCCGGCCTGTTCCTCGGCGAGATCCACGGCCTTACGGCGTTCCTGCTCCTCGGCTTCCAGACCGCGCAAGTCCACGACGGTCAAGGGGAGTTCCGCTGAGGCGTGGACGAGCTGGAGCGGTTGCGTGTAGCCGCTCAGGTGCATCGAGGTGCGCAGCGCCTCGTGACGGCGGGCCAGCGCGTTCAGTGCCGCGCGGAACGCATCCGCCACGAAGGGCTGTTCGTCGGCGAGGCGAAGGGAATTGACGTTGTGATAGGCGGCGAGCTGTTCGCCGGAGTCCCGGGCGGCCAGCATTTCCACCAGCATGCCGGTCTGGATCTGCGACAGCGGGTAGGCGTCGACCACGTCCTCGGGCAGTGCGGCCCGGTCCTCGTCGCTGATCAGGGCGAACGGCTCGACCGCGGCGATCAGCGACTCACCGGCCGTCTGCCCCGACAGCCGGCCCGCGAGCTCCGCGATGCTGCGGAACTCGAAGACATCGCGCACCGACACCTCGTAGCCGGCCGCGCGCATTCCGCCGACGAGGCGGACGGCTCGGATGGAGTCGCCGCCGAGGTCGAAGAAGCTGTCCTCGACACCGACCTGGCGGGCGTCGAGCACCTCCGACCAGATCGCGGCGAGACGTTCCTCCATGGGGGTGCGGGGGGCCACGTAGCGGCTGGCCGAGAACGCGGTCTCGTCCGGGGCCGGGAGGGCGCGGTGGTCGAGCTTGCCGTTCGGAGTCAGCGGAATCGCGTCGAGCGGCACATAGGCGGCGGGGATCATGTAGTCCGGCAGGCTTGCGGCCAGGTGGGCGCGTAGCCCCTCCGCCTCCACGCCCAGGGCGGTGACCACATAGGCCACCAGGGACTTCTCGCCACCCTGGCCCTCGCGGGCGATCACCACCGTTTCGTCGACGGCCGGGTGGTCACGCAGGGCGGCCTCGATCTCGCCGAGTTCGATCCGGTAACCACGGACCTTGACCTGCTTGTCGATACGACCCAAGAAGTCCAGCGAACCATCCGCCAGACGCCGCGCCTGGTCACCACTGCGATACATCCGCGCACCCGCCGCACCGAACGGATCCGGCACGAACCGCTCCGCCGTCAGCGACGGACGCTCCAGATACCCCCGCGCAACAGCCGGACCACCCACATAGATCTCACCCGGCACACCCACCGGCACCAACCGGCCCTGCGCATCCAGCAGATGAATCCCCGTGTCCGCCAACGGCACACCCACCGGATTACGATCCGACCGCGCAAGATCCGCCTCGGTCACCCGGTAGAACGTCGAATGCACCGTCGTCTCGGTGATCCCGTACATGTTCACCAACACCGGACGCTCGAACCCCATCACGTCCGTCCACGGCCGCAACTCACTCAGCTCAAGCCGCTCACCCGCGAAGATCACCGCACGCAGGACCAACTCCCCGACCCGCGCATCACCCGCACCCGCCAGAGCCGACAGCGAACGAAACGCCGACGGCGTCTGACACAACACCGTCGCCCCCGACGCCACCAACACATCCAGGAACTCCTCCGGCGAACGCGTCACCGCCGCGGGCACCACCACAAGCCGCCCACCATGCAGCAACGCACCCCACATCTCCCACACCGACACGTCGAACGCGTACGAGTGGAACAACGGCCACACATCACGCTCACCAAAGCCGTAACGCCCCTGCGCACTCGCGAAGAGCCGCAGCACATTGGCGTGCGTCAAACTCACGCCCTTCGGCTTACCCGTCGAACCCGACGTGTAGATCACATAGATGAGATGGTCCGAACCACCCAGCGCAACCGGTTCCGTAGAGGGCTGTGCGGCGATCGCCGTGGCGTCCCGCTCGTCGTCGATGACCACCAGGTCGCCGTCGAAGAAGCCGCCCACGCGGTCGGCGAGGCTCGTCTGTGTGATCACGGCCAGGGCGCCCGCGTCGCCGGCGATGTGCGCCAGTCGCTCGTCCGGGTTCACCGGGTCGAGCGGCAGATACGCCGCCCCGGACTTCAGTACGCCCAACAGCGTCGGGATCAGCTCAAGGTCCCGCTCCAGCGAGACGCCGACCAGGACCTCCGGGCCGGCGCCCAGCTCACGCAGGTGATGGGCGAGGCGGTTCGCCCGCTCGTCCACCTCGGCATAGGTCAGGGCGCGGTCCCCGCAGACCACGGCGACCTGGTCCGGGGTCCGGGCGGCCTGCGCCGCGAACGCCTGGTGGACACCCCCGGAGACCGGAAACCCGGTCGTGGCGTTCCAGCCGCGCACCAGCTGGTCGGTCTCGGTGTCCGACAGGAGGTCCACCGTGGAGAGCCGGGCCTGCGGGGCGGCGGTGAGGCCGTCGAGCAGGCGGACGTAGTGGTCCGCCATGCGCTCGGCGGTCTCGCGTGCGAAGAGCGAGGTGGCGAAGATCAGCCGGGCGTTGAGCGCGCCCTCCCGGGCATCCTCCACGTCCAGTGTCAGGTCGGACTTGACGATTGCGGCGCCCGTGACGGGCTCCACGTCGAGGCCGGGCAGTTCCAGGCCCGCGCCCTGCCGCTCGCGCAGGATGAAGTCCGCCTGGTAGAGGGGGCTGCGGGACAGGTCCCGTTCCGGCTGCAGCTCGTCGACGAGGCGGGCGAAGGGGACCGCCTGGTGCTCGAAGGCGTCCAGGATCGTGCCGCGGCCGGCGGCGAGCAGCTCGTTGAACGAGGGGTCGCCGCTCCACGCGGCACGGGCGACCAGCACATTGATGCCGTAGCCGATGAGTCGCTGGAGCTCGGGGCGGTTGCGTCCGGAGACGGTGGTGCCCACGGGGATGTCCGTGGTCCCGGTGTACCGGGACAGCAGGATCTGGAAGGCGGTGAGAAGGACGACGAACCGGGTGACTCCGCTGTCCTTGGCCAGCTTTCCGACGCGCTCGGCCAGGTGGGCCGGGATGGCGAAGTCGACGCCCGCACCGCTGGGGTCGCGGAGGGCGGGGCGCTGGTGATCGGTGGGCAGTTCCAGCACGGGCAGCGCCGCCAGCTGTTCCCGCCAGTAGGACAGTTCGGCTTCCAGCGTCTCGTCGGCGAGTTCCGCGCGCTGCCAGGCGGCGTAGTCCGCGTACTGGAGGGGAAGAGGTTCCAGCTCGGGTGTACGGCCGGCGGTGTGCGCGGTGTACAGGCTGCTCAGCTCGTCGGCGAACACGCCCATCGACCAGGCGTCACAGGCGATGTGGTGGAAGGTCACCACCAGCATGTGGTCGGTGTCGTCCAGCTGGAACAGCTTGGCCCGCACCGGCCAGTCCCGGGTCAGGTCGAGGGGGACGGACGCCTCCTGCTCCGCCAGTTCCCGCGCGCGCTCGGCACGCCGGTCCGCCGGCACATCGGCCAGGCCGACGACCGGAAGCTCCAGCCGCCGCGGCGCGTCCACCACCTGGACGGGTTCCTCACCGGACAGGACGTACCTGGTGCGGAGGATCTCGTGCCGGGTGACGACGCCTTCCAGGGCCGTGCGCAGCGCCTCGGCGTCCAGCGGCCCCCGCAGGCGGGCCGCCAGCGGTACGAGGTATTCGGGGCTGTCGGGAGCCATCTGGTTGAGGAACCACATCTGCTGCTGCCCGAAGGACAGCAGCAGCGGCTGGTCGCGATCGGCCCTGGTCATCCGTGAGCGACGGGCTCCCCGGTCCCCGGACAACCAGCGCCGCAGCAGCTTCTCCCGCAGCTCGTTCTTGCCCTGTCCGTTGGACGGCGCGTCACCGGTGCTCATGCTTCCTCTTCCCCCAAACAGCTTTCTTCAGCGATCAGTTGTGCGCCGGGCGACTGCCGGGAACCGACCCCCGGCGAGGCCATGGGACCTCGCCCAGGTCGTGGTCCGTCCGCAGCGGAGGCGTCCTCAGTTCGCCGCGCTCTCCGCCATGCGCCGGCGCAGGCTCAGCGGGCGCATATCGGTCCAGACCTCGTCGATATGGGCCAGGCATTCCTCTTTGGTGCCGCGGGTGCCCTCGGCGCGCCAGCCCTCGGGCATCTCCCGGTCCGCCCACCAGATCGAGTACTGCTCCTCGTCATTGAGAACGACGTCGTAGATCTGCACGTCGGCGCCCTGCTCGGCCATTTCGCTCCTCGGTTGAATGAGACTGGATCAACGACACTGTGCGGCGCGCCCCTATAAGGCGTCTATACCGTTCACCGAAAACCCCGGGCAGAGCATGTAGAGGGTATATAGACACGACTGCCAGAATGCTCGGACGGCTAATTTCGGCACCTTTGTAAAACATCGACGGAAGGGAGGGGCTGCCTCGATGAAGGACGGTCACGAGTGGAGTCCCCTGGAGATAAGCCCGGCGGATGTACAGCTGGAGGCCAGCGCCGAGGGACTTTCCACATTTGTGAAGTCGGCGGACATCGGCGATCTGCTGGTGAAGGAGAAGGCCGTGGTCTTCCGCGGCTTCGGGGTGGACGAGGCGTCCCTCGATCCGATCATCGACGAACTGCTGCCCAACCGGGCGGCCTATGTGCACGGGAACTCGCCGCGGACCAAGGTCGGCCAGAACGTGTACACCTCCACGGAGTACCCGGCCGAGTTCGTCATCTCGATGCACAACGAGCTGTCGTACGCGCACCGCTGGCCCAGCCGGCTGCTGTTCTTCTGCGCCGTCGCGCCGGAGACGGGCGGCGCCACTCCGGTGGTCGACGGGGCGCTGTGGCTGGCCTCCCTCGACGACGAGGTGCGTGAGGCGTTCGCCGGGGGCGTGCGCTACACCCAGAACCTGCACGGCGGCCGGGGCCTGGGCAAGAGCTGGCAGCAGACGTTCGAGACCGAGGACCGCGACGAGGTGGAGCGGTTCCTCACCGAGGCCGAGGCGAGCTGGGAATGGCGCCGGGGGGACGATCTGCGGATCACCCACGCCCGGCAGTCGGTCCTGCGGCACCCGGTCACGGGGACGGAGGTCTGGTTCAACCAGTCGGACCAGTGGCATCCCGCGACCCTGGGAGAGGACGCGGCGGCCCTGGCCAAGGTGCTGCCCATGGACGAGCTGCCGCAGACGGTCACCTTCGCCGACGGCAGCCCGATTCCCCCGGAGTACGTCCTGCAGGTGCGCGACCGTGGCCTGGAGGCGGCCGTCGACGTGGACTGGCGGACCGGGGATCTGATGCTGATCGACAACGTGCTGGTCGGCCACGGCCGGCGGTCCTTCACCGGTGACCGCCGGGTGCTCGTCGCGATGTCCAGCTAGGTCGTCCGGCCGGATCCGTTCGGATCCGGCCGGGCATTCCCGGCGAGGCGGACCGACGGCCCGGAGGCGGGTCCGCGAACAGTGCGCCGGCGGCTCCCCGTGCGGGAGTCGCCGGCTGCCTGGTGTGCGCGCCGTTCAGCTGATGACGGGTCCGCCGTCGGCCCGCTGTGCCAGGCCGCGGCGGTTGTCCAGGTGGACGAAGGTCCGGTGGAGCCAGCGGTCGCGGCCGTCGTAGCGCGGGGTGAACGCGGTACGGCCGTGGATGGCTATGCGGTTGTCGAGGAACGCCATCTCGCCGGGCTGGAGCACCAGGGACGCGGACACGTCCAGGAACGCGGTACGCAGCAGTTCCAGCGCCGCCTTCGCGGTGTCGTCGAGCGGCGAGGTGGCGTTGAAGTCCACGCGGACGTTCGGGTCGTCCGGTATGCCTTCCAGCACGGGGTGTCCCTCCACGGAGCGCGCCGACCGGAACGAGGGCGGGGCCTCCGTCACGAAGCGCGGCTGGAAGAGGACGTCCCGGACGTCGTCCGGAAGGAGCCGGACCGCCCGGCGCACCGAGGAGACCAGCGTGCCGGCCGTCCCGGAATGGTCGTTGCGCAGGCACAGCAGGCCGACGAAGTCTGGTCTGTGGGCGTGGAACGCGTTCTCCACGTGCAGTTCGAGCGGGATCGAGCCGGCGTTGCTCTGGGACTCCTCCCGCCCCGGCACCGGTACGACGTTCTGCACCAGCGCGCCGGACTTCTCGTCGCGGTAGGCGACGACTTCGCCCAGGTACAGGCTGATCAGTACGGCGACGGCGGCCGGTACGGTCGCCGTGCGTTCCACCGACTCCGCGACGGTCGGCGTCTCGGGCAGGCCGGGGTCGCCGACCGGGAGGTTCCGCAGGGTCATCACCGCGTCGTCGCCCGGGTCGTGCCGGTACCGGCGGACCACTTCGCGCAGCCGCAGGGGCAGCCGGCTCGTCAGCTCCCGGGCCTGTGCGAGCCACTCCCGGTCGTCGACCAGCCGCCGCCCGGCATCGGCCAGGAGGGCCGCCACCTGCCCCAGCTCATCCCGTTCGGCACCGGTGAGCGTCAGGTCGAGCAGGGCGCGCTCGGGCACCAGGGTCCCTTGATTCATCGTGTCCGCTTTCTCTCGTCGTCCTGGAACTCCCACACCGCCTTGGGGAAACCCAACGGCGAGAACACGCTGCATTGCGAAGCAATATTTGTTCGATATGTGGCCGGTGTGCCGCATGTGCGCCGGGCGCCGCCCGGCCCTCGGAACCGCTCGCCGCGAGAGTGGACCGGTGGGTGGACACGTGGGTTATCCCTACCCCTGTTCCGGGGGCTTCCCTCGTAGTGCGGCCGGGCGACGGCCCGTTAGCGTGCTCGTGGAATTCATACAGATGTGCTCCGCGCACCGGCGTGGGACACAACGCTGGAGAAAGACACCATGCAACGACTCTCTTCACGATTCGGTCTTCCCCAGAGCAAGGCGGGTGCCTGGGCGTTAGCCGGCGTATCGGCGGCTGCAGCCGCTGCCGCCTGGTGGGCGTCCGACTCCGCGCCGTATCCCTACGCACAGCGCTGGATTCTCGATCTGCCGCTGCCGTTCCTCACCCAGGAGCGGCTGAACGGCCTGCTCCGGCCGCAGCCCGGCCTGCGCGTCCTGGAAATCGGCCCCGGTACCGGGCTGCAGGCGCTGGAGGTCGCTCCCCAGCTCGGCCCTGACGGGGCGCTGGAGATCGTCGACATCCAGCAGGAGATGCTGGACCACGTGATGCGCCGTGCTGCCGACCGGGGCATCGGCAACATCGTCCCGACGCTGGCCGACGCGCGGCACCTGCCCTACGAGAGTGCGAGCTTCGACGCCGCCTACCTGGTCACGGCACTGGGCGAGATCCCGGACTTCCCGGCCGCGCTGCAGGAGTTGCGCCGGGTGCTCAAGCCGACCGGCCGTCTGGTCGTCGGTGAGTTCTTCGACCGCCACCAGGTCCGTCCGGCGGCTCTGGCCCATCACGCGAACGCCGCCGGGCTGCACGTGACCCGGCAGATCGGGACCGTCATGGCCTACTACGCCCTGCTGGAACCGTGTGCGTCGGCCGGCGGCGGCCGACTCCAGCAGGTTCCGGCCGCTGCCGCCGCGGTACCCCGGTGACGGCCGTCGGCCCCCTCTGATCCCCGGTCGGGTCGGTCCCGCCGAGGACGACCACGACCGGCGCCGGCCGGTGGCACTCCCCCTCGCACACCCGTGTGGCCACCGGCCGGCAAACCCGCTTCCCCGCCGCGCGGACGCCGAAGCGCGCCGGGTCCGCCCGACGCCCCGAAGAGGGGGGCTGTCCCCAGTGCGGCGCGCATGAGCGATCCGTAGGCTCCCACCCATGAGCACACCGGACTCGCCGGACGCGGGCCTGAAGAAGGACGCGGACCTGCGCAAGGACCTCGACGCCACCGTGCGGGCACGCACCGAACTGGGCGACGACTACGACTCCGCGCTGATCGACTCCTTCCTGGGGAAGGTCGAACAGCGGATCGACGACACGGTCGACCGCCGGGTGCGGCGGCAGCTGGCCGAGCGGCAGATGGCGACCGCGCGCAGCACCCGACGGCCGAAGGACGCCGACACCTGGACGGAACGCTTCGGGTTCGCCATCATCTCGCTGGTCCTCGCCATCCCGCTGACCGCCATCTGCGGCGCCCTGGCGGGAATGACCGGCACGATCGCCACCTGGGTCGGCATCGTCGGCGTCAACTTCGCCCAGGCGGTACGCCTCAACCCGGAGCTGCTCAGCGGCCGGCGCGAGCGGTCCGGCCGGCCCGACTGAGCAGGCCCCCGGTTCACGCCTGCCGGGTCGGCAGGACCATGATCTGGCGGAGGTTGACGTGCCGGGGCCGGCTGGTGGCGTAGGCGACCACGTCGGCGACCTCGGCCGCCGCCAGCCCGCCGATCGCCTCGAACATGCCGTCCAGCTGTCCGGACAGTTCCGTGCTGTCGACGTGCGTGGCCAGTTCGGTCTCCGTCAGTCCCGGCTCGATGTTCGTCACCCGGACGTCACGCGGCCCGAACTCGGTGCGCAGGGACTGCGAGAGATAGGTGACGGCGGCCTTCGTGGCGCCGTACACCGCGTAGTTCGGGAACGGGATGTGGGCGCCGATGGAGGAGATGTTCACCAGGTCGGCGGCGCGGCCCCGGCCGGCGGCGGCCACCAGGTCGGCTCCGAAGGCGCGGATGACGCGCAGCACCCCGGTGACGTTGGTGTCGAGCATCCGCTGCCACTCGTCGATCCGGCCCTCGTCGACCGGGTTCGGGAGCATGACACCGGCGTTGTTGACGACGAGGTCGACGGTCTCGAAGGTCTCGTGGACCAGGTCACGGGCGGCCGCCACCGAGGCGTCGTCGGTGACGTCGGCGGCCACCGCGAGCGCCTCGCCGCCGTCGGCCCGGATCTTGTCCACCACGCTCTTCAGCCGGTCCGCGCGCCGGGCGAGCAGTGCCACCCGGGCGCCCTCGGCGGCCAGCTGCCGGGCGACGGCCTCGCCGATGCCGCTGGCGGCTCCGGTGACGACGGCGGTGCGGCCGGACAGGCTCTCGTACGACATGGCTGTTCCCCCTGGGGTGTCCGCACCGGGGCGGTTCCCCGGCTGCTGACACCAGCCTCGCCCGGCCCGGCGGCCGTACCCAGGGATGCGCTTTTCCTGGGTCTGCCAGTACCAGGACGGCGCCCGCCCCCTCCCCTACGATCGAGGGATGGACGGGGACTGGCTGGAAGGGGAAGTCGGCGACTTCCTGCGCTCGCGACGTGCACGGATCCAGCCCGAGGAGGTGGGGCTGGCCAGCCATGGGCGGCGCCGCGTGCCGGGGCTGCGCCGTGAGGAGGTGGCCCAGCTCGCGGGGGTCAGCGTCGACTACTACATCCGGCTGGAACAGGGCCGGGGGTCGAGCGTGAGCGACGCCGTGCTGGACGCGATCGCGCGGGTGCTGCGGCTGGACGAGACCGAGCAGGCGTATCTGCGGACGGTGGCGCGTCCCCGCCGGCGGCGCGGGGAACGGCAGCCCGCGGCCGCGGCGCGGGTCCGCCCCGGCATCCGGCTCCTGCTGGACAGCATGGAGCGCAGCCCGGCGTTCGTGCTGGGCCCCCGGATGGACGTGCTCGCGTGGAACGCCCTCGGCGACGCGGTGAACGGCTTCAGCCGGCTGGCACCGGCCGAGCGGAACGTCCCCCGGGTGGTCTTCCTGGACCCGGCCGGCCGGGAGCTCTACCCCGAGTGGCACGCGGTCGCCGCCCAGACGGTGGCCCATCTGCGCGTCAACGCGGGCAGGTACGCCGACGACCCCGAGCTGTGCGCCCTGGTCGGCGAACTCTCCGTGAAGAGCGAGGACTTCCGCCGGATGTGGGCGGACCACGAGGTCAGGGAGTGCGCGTACGGCGTGAAGAAGATACGGCACCCGGTGGCGGGCCTGCTGACGCTGCCGTACGAGACCCTGACGATGCCGACGGCCCCGGACCAGACAATCGTGGCGTACACACCGGAGCCGGGGTCGGAGACGGCCGAACGGCTCGCGCTGCTGGGCAGCTGGCGAGCGACGACCGCAACCGGTCCTTGAGGAACCGCGGCGGCGATCGACCGGGTCCGCGAGAGCGGCGCCGGTTCAGGCGCGAGAAAGAATGCGCGGGGACCGCCGCACCCCCGTTGCCGGGGGGCGGGACGACGGCGGTCCCCGCGAGGGACGCGGGCCGGGTCAGGGCCTGGCGTGCGCGTCCATGGCGTCCTTGGAGGTCCGGGAGCCGCTCCGGAGTTCCTTGGCGCCGTTCGGCGCCGGCCGGGGAGGGGAGCCGCTCCCTCCCTGCCGACACCCCTTAATGTGCCGGACGCGTGTTAAGCGGGTGCTGCGCGCACGTGACACGCTCGTACCACTTCCACGAACCCCGCCCCACCTCAAGTTTCCCCGGTGAACGAGCCGTTCACCGGGGGTTCGCCGCTACTTTCCGCCCTTGGCCAGGAAGGCCAGCAGGTCCTGCCGGCTGACCACGCCGGTCGGCTTGCCCTCGACCAGGACGATCGCCGCGTCGGCCGAGCCGAGCACGGACATCAGGTCGCCGACCGGCTCGCCGGAGCCGACCTGGGGCAGCGGGGCGGACATGTGCTTCTCCAGCGGGTCCTCCAGCGAGGCACGCTTGCTGAACAGGGCGTCCAGCAGCTCCCGTTCCACGACCGAACCGACGACCTCGGCGGCCATCACGTCGGGGTGGCCGGCGCCCGGCTTGACGACCGGCATCTGCGAGACGCCGTACTCGCGCAGCACCTCGATGGCCTGGCCGACGGTCTCCTCCGGGTGCATGTGCACGAGGGAGGGGATGGTGGCGCCCGCCTTGTCGTTCAGGACGTCGGCGACGCGGGCGCTCGGGCCCTCGTCCTCCAGGAAGCCGTAGTCGGCCATCCACTCGTCGTTGAAGATCTTGCTGAGGTAGCCGCGCCCGCTGTCCGGGAGCAGCACGACCACGACGTCGTCCGGTCCGAGCCGCTCGGCGACCTCCAGCGCGGCCACGACGGCCATGCCGCAGGAGCCGCCGACGAGCAGGCCCTCCTCCTTGGCCAGGCGGCGGGTCATCTGGAAGGCGTCCTTGTCGGACACGGCGACGATCTCGTCGGCGACGGTGCGGTCGTAGGCGGTCGGCCAGAAGTCCTCACCGACGCCCTCGATCAGGTAGGGCCGGCCGGAGCCGCCGGAGTACACCGAGCCCTCGGGGTCGGCGCCGATGACCTTCACCTTGCCGTCGCTGGCGTCCTTCAGGTAGCGGCCGGTGCCGGAGATGGTGCCGCCGGTGCCGACGCCCGCCACGAAGTGGGTGATCTTCCCCTCGGTCTGCTCCCACAGCTCGGGGCCGGTGGAGTGGTAGTGCGAGAGCGGGTTGTTGGGGTTGGAGTACTGGTCGGGCTTCCAGGCTCCCGGGGTCTCCCGCACGAGGCGGTCGGAGACGTTGTAGTAGGAGTCCGGGTGCTCGGGGTCCACGGCGGTCGGGCAGACGACCACTTCCGCGCCGTACGCGCGCAGCACGTTGATCTTGTCGGTGCTCACCTTGTCGGGGCACACGAAGATGCACTTGTAGCCCTTCTGCTGGGCCACGATCGCCAACCCCACACCGGTGTTGCCACTGGTGGGCTCGACGATGGTGCCGCCCGGCTTCAGCTCCCCGCTCTGCTCGGCGGCCTCGATCATGCGCAGGGCGATGCGGTCCTTCACCGATCCGCCGGGGTTGAAGTACTCCACCTTGGCCAGGACTGTCGCCTGGATGCCCTGGGTCACGTTGTTGAGCCGCACCAGCGGGGTGTTGCCGACGAGGCTGATCATCGAGTCGTGGAAGTGCACCGTTGTCTCCGGTCGCTGCAAAAGAAGTGTTCGTAGTGGTGTCGCCAGCCTAAGGCCAGGTGTGTGGCCGTGGCGGTCGTTCACTCCCCGTTGAGATTGACGCACGGCCTGTACGGGGCAAGGAGTGGATGTACGGCTATGAGGAGGTGGCGGCGACGCATGACGAGCATGTCGAGGGCGAGAGTGGCCCGCCGCATCGCGGCCGGAGCGGCGTACGGCGGCGGCGGGGTCGGGCTGGTCGGCGCGGCCGCCGTGGGTCTGCTGCTGGCGGAGGCGCATCTGGCGCGGCGGCATGTGGGCAACGGCAGCGGCGGCCGCGTCCCGGTGGCCGACGGCGTCTACGGCCACGCGTACGACGTCCCCGGCGAGCCGCCCCTGCGCCTGACCATGCTCGGCGACTCCACGGCCGCCGGGCAGGGCGTGCACCGCTCGGGCCAGACGCCGGGCGCGCTGCTGGCCTCGGGGCTGGCGGCGGTGGCGGAACGCCCGGTGGAACTCCGGAACGTCGCCCTGCCGGGCGCCCAGTCCGACGACCTGGACCGTCAGGTGGGCCTGGTCCTGTCGTCCTCGGTCCCCGTCCCCGACGTCTGCGTGATCATGATCGGCGCGAACGACGTGACCCGCCGGATGCCGCCGACCCGTTCGGTACGGCACCTGTCGGCGGCGGTACGACGGCTGCGCACGGCCGGTGCGGAGGTGGTGGTCGGCACATGTCCCGACCTCGGCACCATCGAGCCGGTGCAGCAGCCGCTGCGCTGGCTGGCCCGGCGGGCCTCCCGGCAGCTGGCGGCGGCGCAGACGATCGGCGTGGTGGAGCAGGGCGGGCGCACGGTGTCGCTGGGGGACCTGCTGGGTCCGGAGTTCGAGGCCAACCCGCGGGAGCTGTTCGGGCCGGACAACTACCACCCCTCGGCCGAGGGGTACGCGACCGCGGCCATGGCGGTGCTGCCCACGGTGTGCGCGGCGCTGGGCCTGTGGCCGGCGGAGGAGGAACGGCCGGACGTCTCCCGCCGCGAGGGCTTCCTGCCGGTCGCCCGCGCCGCGGCCGAGGCGGCGTCGGAGGCCGGTACGGAGGTCACGGCGGCGATGCCGACGGGGCCGCGGGGGCCGTGGGCGCTGCTCAAGCGGAGGCGGCGGCGCCGGGTGCCGGAAGCAGAGCCCGCACGTCCCTCGGTGTGACCCCCTGGGGTCCGCCCCGGAGGCCGCGCACGCCTGGGGATGCGCCCCAGCGGCCCGCTCGCAGCGAGGCCTGGGACACGGCGCCAAGCAAGCGCTTAGTAAATTGCGGTACGCGTCACACGGCGACACCCGTGACCTGGGCCATACGGGGCGGTAACTTCCCAACCGGCCCTGCTCGAAAAGCAAACCCCGTTCAGATGGAGCCGTGATGCCCGAAGCCGTCATCGTCTCGACCGCCCGCTCCCCCATCGGCCGCGCCGTCAAGGGCTCCCTGAAGGACCTGCGCCCCGACGACCTGACCGCCACGATCATCCAGGCCGCGCTCGCCAAGGTCCCCGAGCTGGACCCCAGGGACATCGACGACCTGATGCTCGGCTGCGGTCTGCCCGGCGGCGAGCAGGGCCACAACCTCGGCCGGATCGTCGCCGTACAGATGGGCATGGACCACCTGCCGGGCTGCACGATCACCCGCTACTGCTCCTCGTCCCTGCAGACCTCCCGCATGGCCCTGCACGCCATCAAGGCCGGCGAGGGCGACGTCTTCATCTCGGCCGGTGTCGAGACGGTCTCCCGCTACGCCCACGGCAGCTCCGACATGCCCGGCACGCACAACCCGCTGTTCGCCGAGGCCGAGGCCCGCACCGTGGCCACCGCCCAGTCGACCGGCTCCACCTGGCACGACCCGCGCGAGGACGGCCTGCTGCCCGACCCCTACATCGCGATGGGCCAGACCGCCGAGAACCTGGCCCGCTCCAGGGGCATCACCCGCGAGGAGCTGGACGAGTTCGGCGTCCGCTCGCAGAACCTCGCCGAGCAGGCGATCAAGAACGGCTTCTGGGAGCGCGAGATCACCCCGGTCACGCTGCCCGACGGCACGGTCGTCAGCAAGGACGACGGCCCCCGCGCCGGTGTCACCCTGGAGGGCGTCGCCGGACTGAAGCCGGTCTTCCGCCCGGACGGGCTCGTCACCGCCGGCAACTGCTGCCCGCTCAACGACGGCGCCGCGGCCGTCGTCATCATGTCCGACACCAAGGCCCGCGAGCTGGGCCTGACGCCGCTGGCCCGGATCGTGTCCACCGGCGTCTCCGGCCTCTCCCCGGAGATCATGGGCCTCGGCCCGGTCGAGGCGAGCAAGCAGGCGCTGCGGCGGGCCGGCCTCACCATCGACGACATCGACCTGGTCGAGATCAACGAGGCCTTCGCCGCCCAGGTGATCCCCTCCTACCGGGACCTCGGCATCGACATCGACAAGCTGAACGTCAACGGCGGCGCCATCGCCGTCGGCCACCCCTTCGGCATGACCGGCGCCCGCATCACCGGCACGCTCATCAACTCCCTGCAGTGGCACGACAAGCAGTTCGGGCTGGAGACGATGTGCGTCGGCGGCGGCCAGGGCATGGCGATGGTCATCGAGCGCCTCAGCTGACCCACCGTCCGTAGCGGACCAAGTACGTCACGTCAGGAATCGGCCCGGAACCGAGGAAGCCCCAAGGTTCTGGGCCTTTCCGTGATCCAATCTCACCCAGGATGTGACCTATCTCGCTCGCCGGACACATCGGTGCAGGTCAGCGCAGGTCAGTGCGGTACGCAACCCCGACACGAAGCCAAAGTCCTGTCCGTTTCGTGACGTTACGCACTGACAGCTGCTTAGTCCGCCCTTCAAGCTGATGTAGGAAGTCGGGGGTCGACTTTGAACCGGGAGTACGTCAGTGAGCGCCATGCCCATCGCCCTGCTGCTCACCACGGCCGCCACCGGCGCCGTGGGCGTCGCCGTCCTGCGCACCGTCCTGAAGCTGCGCCGCCAGCTCGGTGAGCTGCAGGCCCAGCTCGCGCAGAACGAGTCAGCCGCCATGCGCGCGCTGCTGCCGCACGCCCGCAGCAACTCCGACGCCGAGGAGATACGCGCCGCCGTGGCCGAGGCGCTCGCCGAGGAGCGGGAGCGGGAGCTGGCCGAGGCGCGTGCCTTCTGGGCCGCCCAGGAGACCCGTGACGCCTCCGAGACGCCCACGCTGCTCGGCCTGCCCGAGGCCGACCTGTTCCTGCCCCGGCAGAGCGACTTCGTCGGACTGGAGCCCGTGTCCGAGCCGACCGTCGACAGCGACGAGTTCGCCGGGGAGTCCCCGGAGCTGGCCGCGGCCCGCCGCCGCCACCCCTCGCACCCCGACTTCGTCCCGGTGCAGTCGCCGGCGGTGAACGACCACGAGCGCACGGTGACCACGCTGGAGCAGCTGGCCGCCGAACACGTCGAGCTCTCCGACGTCCGCCCGGGCCCGCTCGGCACCCTCGACGTCTACGTCTTCGCCGACGGCACCACGCTGTGCATGACCCCGGGCCATCGCGAGACCGCCGAACGCCTGGCGAACGCCGTGGCGGCGGGCGAGGCCCCGTACCTGCTGGGCGGCTCCGGCATCTCCGGCGCCTACACCCTCACCTTCGCCTGCGGCGAGGACATGGTCTACATCCTGGCCGACCGGGTCATCGCGTCCCTGTAACGGCTGCTCAGACCCCCGCCCTCCCCCGCGCCTCCTCGACCACCCGCACCGCTTCGGCGACTTCGTCGTCGCTGCGCAGCACCAGCGCCAAGTCGTGCGCGGCGACGAGGATTTGATCGGCGGCGGCGAACATCCCCGCGTCCGGCATCTCCCGAGGATCGCTCCCCGGCTCCTCGACGGCCTGCGCCCGGCGGGCGAGTTCCCTGGCCAGCGCCAGGGCCTCGGCCGCGGCGCCCCGCTGAAGCCGGCTCTGCGGCGCCGCGCGCAGGCGGTCGGCGAAGTGATCCACTGCTTGGGTCAAGGGCGTCGTATCAACCACGCGCCGAGCGTAACGTGCCGCACTGTTGCCAATACGCGAACGCTCAGGCACGGTGACGTGAAGGACCGGCTTACATCCCCTTTGCGTTCGGAGGCGCCGATGTCCCAGCTCTTCTCGGAGGAGACCCACCGTAATCTGCTCGCCCGCATCCCCCATTGCACCGGCCGTGAAGTCTCCGACTGGCTGCGCACCGTAGAAGAAGGCCCCGCCCTGTTCCGCTTCGAGGAGAAGGTCAGCTGGCTCCGGCACGAGTACGACCTCGCGTACGGCCACGCGAAGGCGATCATCCACGAGTACGACCTGAGGAGGGCGGCGCGCAAGCTGCTCTAGACGGCGAAGGGCCCCGGAGCGGAACTCCGGGGCCCTCTCACGACCGGTACGTGCGCTAGTCGTTGTTGGTGAAGATCGCCACCAGCCGCAGCATCTCCAGGTAGATCCAGACCAGGGTCACCGTGAGACCGAACGCGGCCAGCCAGGACTCGTTGCGCGGAGCGCCGTAGGCGATGCCGTCCTCGATCTGCTTGAAGTCGAGCGTCAGGAAGAACGCGCCGAGCAGGATCGCGACGATGCCGACGAGCGCGCCGAGCGGGCCGAAGCTGCGCAGCCCGCCGTCCTCGGCGACGCCGAACGCGACCAGCAGCAGGTTGACCGCCATGACCACCAGGAACGCCATGGCGATGGCGATACCGATGCGGGCGTAGCGGGCGGTGACGCGGATCCAGCCGGCCTTGTAGACCAGCAGGGTCGCGGCCGAGACCGCCATGGTGCCGAGCACCGCCTGGAACGGGGCGCCGCTCCAGCGGCTGTTGTACATCTCGCTGATGACCCCGAGGAAGACGCCCTCGAAGGCGGCGTACCCGAGGATCAGCGCGGGGGACGGGGTGCGCCTGAAGTTCTGGACCATCGCCAGGACGAACGCGACGATCGCGGACCCGACGGCCAGGCCGTAGCTGGTCGTCGTGACCGGCAGCAGCGCCCAGGCGAGGACGGCGCCGACGACGACGGTGCCGAGCGTGATGGCCGAGCGGACGACGACGTCGTCCATGGTCATCCGGTCGGTGGTGGCCGGGGCCTGCGGCGGGGCGCCGTAGGGGGCACCCGACTGGGTGTACGGGTTCTGCGCGTACGGGTTCTGCGCGTACGGGTTGCCCTGTGCGTACCCGGCCTGCGGTGCGGTGTTGAAGCCGGCGTAGCCGTTGTCGCGGCTGAACCCCCGTCGCGAGAAGACCGGGTTACTGCTCCTCATTTCACTCCTCCATGGCTACCTTGCGCAGCCTTGGCTCAAGAGTAACGGATTGGCAAAGGACCGATCGTGATACCTGAGGAGGATCTTTCCCCTGCCGTGCTGCGCAACACGGTACGTCGGCCGGTGATTCCCGGCCACGGCTGATCGCATTCCCTGACGAAGCTGCGACCTAACCGAGAGGAAACCCGGTGTACGCCTCGGCCAGGTCGGTCTCGGCCGCGCGGGAGGAGGCGATCCGCTCCAGCCGGGCCCGCTGGAGGCGGGCGTCCAAGGGGGTGCCGTCCGGGGCCGGGTGGAGCATCGTCGTCATGTCGCAGGAGAACCGCTCGGCCTGCCAGACGCGGCGCAGACAGGCCGCGGAGTAGGTGTCGAGGAGGTCCGGGGAGCCGGTCCGCCTCTCGTGGACGAGGGCGCGGGCGAGGGTGACGACGTCACCGACGGCGAGGTTCAGCCCCTTGGCGCCGGTCGGCGGGACGATGTGCGCGGCGTCCCCGGCGAGGAAGAGCCGGCCGTGGCGCATCGGCTCGTGGACGAAGGAGCGCATGGGGGTGACCGACTTCTGGGTGATGGGGCCCCGCTCCAGCCGCCAGTCGTCGTCGGTCTCCAGGCGCCGCCGGAGCTCCGTCCAGATCACGTCGTCGGGCCACTCGGCGGCGTCCGTGCCGGCGGGCACCTGGAGGTAGAGGCGGGAGACCGACGGGGAGCGCATGGAGAGCAGGGCGAAGCCGCGCTCGTGGCGGGCGTAGACGAGTTCGCCGTGCGAGGGCGGGACGTCGGCGAGGACGCCGAGCCAGGCGTAGGGGTACGTCCGCTCGAACACGCGGGACAGCGCGGGCGGGAAGGCGCGCCGCGCCACGCCCCAGAAGCCGTCGCAGCCGACGGCGTAGTCGCACTCCAGCACGTCCTCGCGGCCCCGGTGCCGGAACGGGATGCGCGGTCGGTCGCCGGCCGCGCCCTCCACCGCCAACGCCTCCGCCTCGAACAGCAGCGGCCCGCCCTCCTTCAGCTGCAGGGCGATCAGGTCCTTGCAGACCTCCGTCTGGGCGTACACCATCACCGAGCGGCCGCCGGTCAGGGCGGGAAAGTCGACGCGGTGGCGGCGGCGGTCGAAGCGCAGTTCGATGCCGTCGTGCCGCAGGCCCTCCCGGTCCATCCGCTCCCCGGCGCCGGCGGCCCGCAGCACGTCGACCGTGCCCTGCTCCAGGATCCCGGCGCGCTGCCGCCGCTCGACGTGGGCGCGGTCGCGGCTCTCCAGGACCACGGAGTCGATGCCGGCTCGGTGCAGCAGCCGCGCGAGCAGCAGTCCGGCCGGTCCCGCGCCGATGATCCCGACGGTGGTACGCATCCGGTTCGCCCCTTCGGGTCGACTCCACGGTGTCCGAGCATGTCCCACCGCACCGGTGTTCGCCTGGTGAAGTTTCTTTCACCGGCGCCGCCGGGCACCGAGTCTCCGCCGGAGGCATTCCGATGTCAACGGGGCGCGGCGCGACCCCGCAGGAGTGCGCCGCGCCCGTGCGGGGTGCGCGACGGTCAGTGGCCCGGCCAGCCGTCCAGGTGCCGGTGCAGGGTGACGGTGGGCTCCGCGTCCGTCTTCGGCGCATGGGCGACGGCGTCCCGCAGGACCGTGCTCACCTCCCCCGCCAGGCCGTCCACCCGCGCCTTCAGCTCGGCCGCGGGCAGCGTGGAGCGGGTGAGCGCGTCCAGCCGGTGGTGGATGTCGTCGAGCTGCCGCCGGGTGGCGGCGTCGAGGCCGAAGGCGGTGGGCGTGGAGACGACGAACTGGTAGGCGCCGGCCAGGGTCTGGCAGCCGGTGCACTCCTTGTTCGCGGCATCGCTGTAGTTGGAGGCGTTCAGATGCGTGTGCTCGCCCGCGACCGTGACGATCTGGAAGGACAGCGCGACCGACCGGCAGTGGTCGTCGGCCGAGCAGCCGGCGGAGACGGCGTTGGCCTGGTTGCGCACGCCCGTCGCGTCGACGGTGCCGAACTGGCGGACGGTGAAGGAGTCCTGGGTGCGGGTGTGGTGGGCCCGGTCGGCGTGGGTGAAGACGTGGTCGGACGCGTAGGCCGCGTGCGCCGCGCCGGTCGCGGCCTGGGCCGGCACGGCGGTGGCCACACCGGCGAAGCCGACGGCGAGAAGGCCGACGCGCAGGGCCTGCCGGGTCAGGGGGTGGTTGCTGGAGCGTGCCTTGCGGTGGCTGCTCATGGAGTCTCCTGTGAGGTCACGAGTGTCATGGGGCTCCCTCCGGGGAGCGGACGGGCCGTCAGGACGACGCCGGCGCGGGCGAGTCGCCGGACGGCGGGGGCGACGGGCTGGTGGTCGGAGAGGCGGGCACGCTCTCCGACGGGGTCGGCGAGGCGGGCGGGGTCGGGTCCGCGCTGGTGGGCGGCGGGGCCGGGTCCCCGGTGGAGCCACCGGACGAGGAGTCCGGGGACCGGGTGCCGGTCGGCTCGGCCGGCGTCGGGCCCGACACCGTGGACACCGGCGCGGCGGCGGACGCGCTTGCCGGGGACGCCGGTGAGGCGCCGCGCCCCGGTACCGACGCGGAGGCCCCCGGCACCGCCGACGGCGAGGCGGAGCTGCCGCCGCCGGTGCCGTACGTGCCGTGGCCGCCGGGGGACGGGGTCGAGGCCTGCCGGGGCGGGGGCTCCTCGGTCGGCACGCCGGGCTGCAGGATCGGTGCGATCGGGGGCTTCTTCGGCAGCGGCTTCGGCGTCGCACCGGACACCCAGGCGTAGGAGAGCCCGGTCAGCCCGGCGAGGACGAGCACGCACAGCGCGAGGCGCAGCCCGGGGCGCTCGGCGGTGGAGCGTTTCGCGGCCCGGAACAGCCGGCCGCCGATCTTCACGGAGAGGTAGACGACACCGGCCATCGGGCACAGCAGCATCACGCTGCCGATCACTCCGACGAACCCGGCGACGAGCTGACCGTGCGCGAACGCGCCGGCGGTGCCGAGGAGTTGCTCGGTCAGCGAGCGGACCATCGTGGTGAGGATCCGCGGCAGGTTCCACAGCGCGTAGCTCATCTCGCCGACGATCAGCGGCACCATGGTGAGCACCCAGGCGGCCACGATGGTGCGCGCGGACCTCTTCAGCCCGGCGACCTCGGTCCGCGCCGCCCGGCCCTTCGCGCCCGGCACCAGGGACAGCAGGATCGGCTTGATCTTGCCGTAGAGGTCCGGCACTCCGGCGAGGTCGCCGAGGATGTAGTAGCCGTCCAGGCGGACGGCCGGCATCAGCTGCTCCAGGATCTCGAAGTGCCCGAGGTAGACGGCGGCCAGGAAGAACTGCGCCCCGGTGGCGAAGTACGCCCCGGCCATGGCCAGCATGAAGACGACGTTGAAGTAGACGCCGCCGAGGTCGGTGCGGAGCCGGCCGGCACGGGAGATCCGGTAGACGTCGGTGACGTCGGTGTACATCGACGGCCAGATGAGGAACAGCCCGCAGCCGATGCAGCCGGGCCGGGCGCCGCCGTAGCGACAGGCGGAGGCGTGGCCGAACTCGTGGAAGACGAGCGAGGCCACGGTGAGGACGAAGACGACGAGGATCAGCACCGGCTGGTCCAGCACCTCCAGCACCGGCTCGATCGCCCCGAAGAAGCCGAACAGCCAGACGTCCAGGACGACCGCCGAGAACAGCACGGCGGTGACCACGGCCGGCCGGTGCAGCCACCCCAGGGCCCCGGCGATCCGTGCCGTACGGCGCTCGTCGAAGATCACCCGGTGGCCCTTGAGGGCGAGCAGCAGGTCGGAGCGCGGGGCGTCGACCTCGTCGTCCTCCTGGCCCTCGGGCACCGTCACGCCGAGCGGCTGGAGCTTGTTCTCCAGCAGGTAGCGGATGTTCTCGCCGCTGACCTCGCGGCCGTAGCGGGCACTGACCCGGTGGGCGATCGTGTCGGCGTCGCGCAAGCCGTCGACGGACGACGCCACCAGGTACAGCAGCCGTGTCAGCTGGACGACCTGCCCGTCCCCCCGACGGGCGATGTACTTGGGTTCGGTGAAGCCCGAGCCCTGGTACTCGCCGTGCAGCCGCAGCCCCGCGCTGAGCCGCGGGGCCGGTCGTGCCGGTGTGGCGACGGTCGGCAGGCTGCCCGTCGTCACCTGCTCGTACGTCACCGGCCAGCCCCCGGGCCCGGGTACCGGGCCGGTGTCGTAGAGCGCGGGCCCGTCCCCGAGCACCGTCATATGTGGTCTCCCCCCACGTGCTGCCGTTTCCCCCCGGCAATCCCGCGGGGGCGGACCGCCCCGCACGCCCGTAAGCGGTCCGCCCCCGCAGTCGTCGTCGCTACTGCGTGACGCTGATCGTCTGCTGGGCGGCCGACTCGGCGTCCGACCACGAGGAGTGGCTGTTCAGGGCGGCCGACTCGTTGTGGGCGTTGATGTTCGCGACGTGCTTGGTGACGTTGACCGTCTTGCCGAAGCTGAACTTCAGCCGTCCGAGCGCCTCACGGCCCGGCAGCAGCTCCGCGGCCTCCGCGTCCAGCTCGCGCATGTCCATGCTCATGGTGGTGTTCCTTTCGTGGTGTGTCGGTCGGGGTGGTGCGCGGGCGTTACTGGGTGACGCTGATGCTCTGGGAGGCGCCGGAGTCGGCCACGGACCACGAGGAGTGGTCGTTCAGGGCGGCCGACTCGTTGTGGGCGCTGATGTTCGCGACGTGCTTGGTGACGTTGACCGTCTTGCCGAAGCTGAACTTCAGCCGTCCGAGTGCCTCACGGCCGGGCAGCAGTTCCGCGGACTCGGCTTCGAGCTCATGAGCGTTCAACATGGGTCGATTCCCCCTCGGGAAACAGGCGGTTCCGGTCGGAGAGAGTCAGGTTCCCCCCGGACTCTGTCCAACTTGGTCGGACGGACCGTCCAACGAGATTGGACACTAGGCCCTCGCGGTGCCGCTCCGCAACCCGTTCGGTGAATCACCCTTTCGGCGGCCCGGCTACCCGACCGTAGAATCGGCGCCGACAGGGACGGTCCGGTCGAGCGGCGAGCAGGAAGTGGACTTCGGTGGCCAACGCACTGCAGCAGTTGATCCGTGAGCGTCTCGACCGCCAGGGCTGGTCCTACGGCGACGTGGCGCGGCGCGGCGGCGTACCCCGCTCCACCGTCCACCACCTGGCCACCACCGACCGGGTCGTCCGCATGCCCCAGGCGACCACACTGGAAGGCCTGGCGAAGGGGCTCCAGCTGCCGCTCGACACCGTGCGCCGCGCCGCGGCCGAGGCCTGCGGCATCCACGTCTACGGCGCCCCGGCCGGCCAGGAGGGCGACGGCACCGCCGCCCGGGCCGCCGACCCCGAGGTGGACCTGCTCATCGCCAGCGTGCAGCAGTTGTCGGCGGAGGACCGCCGGCACGTCGCCGCCCTCGTCGAGTCCCTGCTGGGCCGCTCCGCCGGGCCGGCACCGGAGAAGTGACCCGGCCGGCCGCGGCAGAGTCCGCGCCGGAAAAATTGCAACTGCGCCCGAATGGACCGAGATCCCCCGCTAGTCTCTCGTCCTGCCCGAGGAGCGACAGCCGCACGATCCCGGGCTCCTTGGGGGGAACGTGTTGTTCGTGCATGGCGGGCCGGCCACCGCGGTGGTACGGGGCCCCGCCGGTGAATCGGTCGTCCTGCTCTCCGGCGAGCTGCCGCAGGTGCTCACCGAGGACGCGGTGAGCGCACTGCTGGACCTCGCCGCCGCGATCCTGGACGCGGACGAGCTGAAGCTGTTCCACACCTGTCTGCGCACCCTGCGCACCGACGGCCTCCGGGCGGGCCGGCGCATCGAGGTGGACGGCGCGGTACTGACCGTGTACGAGGGGTGATCAGCCCGGTACGTACGCGCCGCGAACACCCCCGGCCCACGCGCCGCACGGCGCCGCATGCGTAGCCCTCGATCGCCCCCGGTACGTATCGGAAAGCCGTATCCGCGCACCGGATTTCAGTATGTACCGCCGATTCCCGCGCATGATTCAATGGCCGCATTGCCGTATTTTCCCAATCCTTCGGTATTCGGCGAACAGAAAGAGGAATTCGCGGTGGACACCGGCGCAGCGGACGCAACGGAATACTTCCTCTCCTGCTATCTGACGCCGCCCGGACCCGGCGCGGTGTTCTCCGTACGGCACGACCAGAATGTCGCGCTGTGGGAGCGGCGCGGCGACTCGGTCTCGCTGCGGCGGGTGTGGGAGCTGGAGCGCGTCAGCGGCCAGAAGCACCATTTCTGGCCGCTCTACACGCCGGAGCGCGCCGAGGCGTTCCTCGGCGGGCTGCTCGCCGACGAGGGCATCGGCCTGTCGGACCTCAGCGCCACCTGGGGGACGCCCGGTCTGCCGGGCACCCGGCAGGTGCCCGTGCCCGCGGGGGCCGGGGACTTCCCGCTGCACAGCCTCGCCCACCTGTTCAGCGGGATACTGCGGGACACCCGGGTCTTCCGTGAGGAGCAGATCGTCGGGCTCGCCATGGACGCGCTGCCGGACTACGTCCAGGAGCAGCGGCCCAACCCGTACTGGTACGCGGGCTGCGTCTCCCGTGCCGGAGACCTCCGGTTCGCGCCGGTGGAGTCTCCCGGACCGCTCTACACGGCGGCCGAGACGCTCTTCGGGCTGGAGCCGGGCTCGCTGATGGCGCTGGCCTCCGCCTCCCGTACCACCATCGACTTCGACGCCGAACGCGCCGTCAAGGAGCTCAGCCTCTACGGCGGTTCCGCCACCCAGCCGTGGAAGGGCGCCTTCGCGCTGGTCCGCGAGATCGTCGCCGAGGCGGAGCGTCAGCTGGCGGCCGTGCCGGACAGCGCGCTGGACAGCGCGCTCAGCCGTGAGGACAACCTGCGCAGCGCCGCGATGAAGGTGGTGCAGCGCTGCTCCGAGCTGGTCGCGGTGCGCAACGTCGAGCGGCTGCTGGAGCTCGGCGGGGTGCGTGCGCAGGAGAGCTATCTGGCCACCAGCGGCGGCTACGCGCTCAACTGCCCCACCAACACCCTGCTGATGGACCACTTCGGCTTCCGCGGCCTGCTCACCCCGCCCTGCGCCAACGACTCGGGGCAGGGCATCGGCCTCGGCCTGCTCGGCCTGTACGGAACAGGGGTGCTGGACCGCGCCGAACTGCGGATCGACACCGCGTACCACGGCCGCGACATCACCGACCTCGACGCGGCGCTGGAGGAGTTCGAGCCGTGGATCGCGTCGGTGTCGGAGTTCTCCCCCGAGCAGTTCGCCGTGGACGTCAGCGGCTCCGTGGTCGCCTGGGCGGACGGGCCGGCCGAGCTCGGGCCGCGTGCCCTCGGGCACCGCAGCCTGCTCGGTGACCCGCGTTCCCTGGCCGTCAAGGACCTGCTGAACACGTACAAGCAGCGCCAGTGGTGGCGTCCCGTCGCGCCCGTGGTGCTGGCCGAGGAGGCCGGCGCCTGGTTCGCCTGCGACCGGGAATCGCCGTACATGCTGGAGGCGGTCCAGGTGCGGCCCGAGGTCCGCGACCGGGTGCCCGCCGTGGTCCACCTGGACGGGTCGGCGCGGCACCAGACCCTCACCCGGGACGCCAACCCACTGCTGCACCGGGCGCTGACCGCCTTCCACGCGGCGAGCGGTGTGCCCGTGCTCTGCAACACCTCGCTCAACGACAAGGGCGAGGCCGTCGTGGACACCGCCGCCGAAGCGCTCACCTTCTGTGTCCGCAAGGGCGTGGCGGTGGCCTACATCAGCGGCCGGCGGATCGAGCTGCGGCCCGAACCGGTGCCGCCGACGGCCGCCCCCACCCGGCCGCGGCCCCGGGAGCTGGCCTGGTTCACCGGCCAGGAGGCGGACCGGGACGCGCTGTGGCAGAGCTGGCTGGACGACGGCTACACGGTCGAGGGCATGTTCCTGCTGGCCCGCAGCCACGGGTTGCGGGCCGAGCAGGAGCTGTCGACCGTGGAGCGGGTCAATCTGCTGGCGGCCTACCGCGCGAAGGCCGACCCGTCCTTCGCGGGATTGGTCGACAGCTTCCGCCGCACCCACGGCCCCGGCGCCTCGTTCGACTCGCCGTCCACCCTGACCGGGGCCTTCGGCGTGATCAATCCGCTGCGGGCCGGCCGCTGAGGCGACGGGCACAGCGGGTCGACGGGCACAGCGGGCCAGGGGACAACGGCGGAACAGGGGAACACATCGGTTCGGGCGGCGGCCCGGCGGGGTCATGGACGACCGCCGGGCCGCCGCCGTGTGCGCGGGCGCCGTACGAGCGGCTGCCGTACGGACGGGTGCCGTACACGCGCGTGCGCGGGCGGCCGGCGCTCATGGCCGGCCGCCCGCGCACGGGGTGGGGATCAGTAGCGCGGCTTGCGGGTCAGCGCCAGGCCGCCGAGCAGGAAGGCCACGCCTATCACGCCGGCGATGATCGCGGCCGTGGTCTGCGCGGGCTTGTGGGCGGCGTCCGTCACCGCGGTGACCAGTCCGGCCACCCCGCTGATGTAGCAGAAGATGGTGATGAAGATCTTGAGGTTGGGGTTCAACTCGGGGCTCCTTCTGTGCGGTGGTTCTTGCGGGGACCGCGGCCGGCCGGAGCGGTCGCGGCGACTGTGAAGCCGAGCAGCATCACCCAGGCCAGCGGGTCCGTCCGGAACCGCTTCCAGCGGTCCGCGGCCAGCGCCAGTTCGCGCAGTCCCAGGACCCCGGAGGCGACCAGCGGTTCCAGCCGCTGGGGCCCGAGATGGGGGGCGAACGCCTCGGTGGGGTGGTCGGCGTTGGTGGTGGCGAAGGGCCGCAGCACCGGCCGGTCGAAGCCGGCCGAGGCGAGCAGCGCGGGCAGGCGCCGCACGATCGAGCGGTCCCCGCCGGCCGCCGCCTGGGCCGCGGCCATACGGGCGTGCACCCCGGCCAGTTCGGGATACGAGGGGTGGGCCGTCCCCCAGCACCCGTCGTCGACGTCGGTGACCGCGACGACTCCGCCGGGGCGCAGCACGCGCAGGACCTCCGTGAGCACCTGCTCGGGCCGTGCCACGTGCTGCAGGACGTACCGCAGCAGGACGAAGTCCACGCTGTGGTCGGGCAGCGGCAGGGCGGCCGCGTCGGCGACGATCAGCCGGTCGGCGGCGCCCTCGGCGTGGGCGAGCAGCCCCGGGTCGATGTCCACGGCGATCAGCTCGGCCTCCGGCAGGGCGGACCGGAGCCTGCGGGTGACCGCTCCCGGGCCCGCGCCCAGCTCCAGTACCGTCGCCGCGGTGTCGATGCCGAGGCCGCGCAGGACGTGCAGTTCCTCGGCGAAGGAGAGCTCGGCCTGTGCCTCCAGCCGGGCCAGTTCGCCGGACAGTCCGCCGCCGGTCGTGTGCGCCGGGTCGTAGGAGCCGCCGATCGCGGCGCCCCGGCTGGGGGCCGTCACCGGGGACTCGCGATCATCTGCATGCCGTGCCGGGGGCGCAGGGTCACCAGCGCCTCCGGCTCGACCGGGAAGCCGGGGACCAGGCTCAGCCGCACCGACTGCGTCAGCATCGCCAGCACCAGCACCGCCTCCAGCATCGCCAGGTGCTGCCCGACGCAGATCCGGTCGCCGCCGCCGAAGGGCAGATAGAGGTGGCTGGGCAGGTCGGCGCCGTCGAAGCGGTCGGGCCGGAACGCCTCGGGGGCCTCCCAGTGGTCGGGGTGGCGGTGCAGCACCCACTGGCTGACGCAGACCAGCGTGCCGGGGTCCACGCGGTAGCCGCCTATCTCGTCGGCACCGACCGCGCGCCGGGAGATCAGCCACACCGGCGGGTAGAGCCGCATCGCCTCCATCACCGCGCGCCGGCAGACCGGCAGCCGGTGCAGGTCGGCGGCGGTGGGCGGACGGCCGCCGAGCACCCGGTCGGCCTCCTCGCGGACCCGGGCGGCTTCCTCGGGATGACGGTCCAACAGGTACAGGGTCCAGGTCAGGGCCTTCGCCGTGGTCTCGTGCCCGGCCATGACGATGGTCAGCACCTGGTCCCGCAGATCGGTGTCGGAGACCAGGTGGCTGCTGGACATCATCCGGTCCAGCAGCGTCGCCTCGTTCTCCGGCCCTGCGGGACCGCCCGCGCGGCGCGCCGCGATCAGGGTGCGGGTCACCGAGTCGAGGAAGAACCTGGCCTGCTGGAAGCCGCGTTGCCGCTGCGCGGTGTCCGCCGGGTCGGGATCGGGATCGGGTACGTAGTGCCCGATGCAGCGGTTGACGGCGTCGACCGCGCTGCCGAAGCCCTCGCCGATGCCGTCGATGTCGGAGCCCAGGATGGCCCGGGTGAGGATGGTCAGGGTCAGCGCGGTCAGGTGGTGGTCGACCGCGAGCGGCGTGCCCGAGGCCATGGCGCCCTGCCAGCGCGCCAGCATCCGTTCGGTGGCTTCGGTGACGATGCCGTCGAAGGTCTTCACGGAGCTCGGGCGGAAGGCCGGCGCGGTGAGCCGGCGCTGCCGGGCCCAGTCCTCACCGTTGCTGGTGAGCAGACCGTTGCCGAGCAGCGGACGGAGCATCCGGTCGTCCGGCGTCTCCTCCTTGGTGTAGTTGGCGCCGTTGTCCTTCAGGACGTGCCGGGCCAGCTCGGGCTGGTTGAGCAGGTAGACGGTGTCGCCGTCGGCGTGGTGCCGGGTGACGTCCCCGTACTCGCGGGCCAGCCCCTCGATGAAGGCCAGCGGCGAACGCCGCATCAGTTCCAGGTCCACCTCCCCCGGCCCCGGCGGCAGTACGCCGGGCTGTGCATACGGACTCATGTCGAGGACCGTCCCCCTCTGCGGTCTGGCTCCGGCCGAATACGTACGCCGGATACGCAATCGAAACGGAGAATACGTACTCCGGGCCGCGCTATACGCATTCACCTACGTAATTGAATGCGTATTCACGGCTGCTTTCCGATGAAAATCTATCGCACCAGGCTGACCTGCTCAATACTTACTCCCGGAGGCCGGAACTGAGGTCTTGGCATGCCTTTCCGCAGCATGCGAATCTCTCATTCGTCGGCAGGCGGAAACAACTGCCGGCCTAAGAATCCGGAATCCATCAAGGAGTTCGTATGGCTATGGACCAGAGGAAGCGGGCCGAGTTCGTCAACGGCTACACCCGCGCGCTCATCAGCGCCTGGTCGAGCGAGGAGTACGCGGCCCGGCTGCGTACCGACGCTCGTGCGGCGCTGGCCGAGGCCGGCCTGGAGCTGCCCGCCGAGGCGGAGATCGTCATCGTCACGACGGTCCCCGAGGGCGAGCACGAGGGCAACCTCGAGAAGCAGGTGGACCTCTACGAGGCGGGCCTGGAGAGCGGCCGCTTCGAGTTCCACATCCCGGAGACCCCGCAGATCGACACCGCTGAGCTCAGCGAGGGCGACCTGTCGGACATCGCGGCCGGTGGCACGTCCTGCTGCTGCCCGTGCTCCTGCTGCACCTGATCGACCTGATCCGCCACACCAGTTACTGAGGAGTCGTGGTGACAACCGCCGTCGGGGACAACCCCATCACCGTGCGCGGCCTTCGCAAGAGTTATGGCGACTGGCATGCCGTGCGCGGGCTGGATCTGGATGTCGAGCCGGGAGAGGTCTTCGCACTGCTGGGGCCGAACGGCGCCGGCAAGACGACGACCGTCGAGATCCTGGAGGGCATCCGCCGGCGCACCGACGGCGACGTGCGGGTCCTCGGCTGCGACCCGGCCGAGGACCGGCGCGAGTGGCGCGCCAGGATCGGGGTGGTCCCGCAGACCACCGGCGCCTACACCGATCTGACCGTACGTGAGGTGGTGGCCCACTTCGCGGCGTTCTACCCCCACCCGCTGCCGGTCGGCCAGGTCCTGGACATGGTGGGCCTCGCCAAGCACGCGAAGAAGCAGAGCACCGACCTCTCCGGCGGCCAGGCCCGCCGGCTCGATGTGGCCGTCGGTATCGTCGGCGACCCGGACCTGATCTTCCTCGACGAGCCCACCACCGGTCTCGACCCGGTGGCCCGGCGCGAGGCGTGGGACCTGGTCCGCTACTTCGCCGACCGCGGCCGCACCACGGTGCTCACCACGCACTACCTGGACGAGGCGGAGGCACTGGCACGCCGGGCGGCGGTGATCGTCGCCGGACAGGTGGTGCAGTGCGGGCCGATCGCCGAGCTGGGCGGGAGCACCCGTCCGCCCGCCACCGTCTCCTTCCGCATCCCGCCGGAACTGGCCGGACGGGGGCTGCCCCCGCTGCCGGACGGCGCCGAGGCCGAGGCGCCCACCGCCGACGGGCTGCAGCGCATCCACACCCACACCCCGACCGCCCTGCTCTCGGTGCTGCTGCCGTGGGCCCGCGAGGCGCGCGTCGGCGAGCTGCCGGAGCTGCGGGTGCACCGGCCCACCCTCGAAGAGATCTACCTCAACCTGATCGACTCGTCCGCGGCGACCGAAGCGGAGGCCACCCGATGACTTTGACCGCTTCCTCCGGCACCGCGTCCTCCGGCACCAGGTCCCCCGGCCACGAGACCGGGCACGCCCGGCGCACGGCGCGGATGCCGGGCATGCTCAGGGCCGGTGCCGCACGCTCGTCCGTCGAGCTCAAGGCCTTCTTCCGCAACAAGCAGTCGCTGGTCTTCACCCTGATGTTCCCGGTGCTGCTGCTGCTGGTGTTCGGCTCGATCTTCAGCGGCAAGGTGGCCGGCACCGACACCGACCTCAAGCAGGTCTTCATGGCCGGGATCATCGCGGCCGGCGTCATGAGCACCGCGTTCTCCGGGCTGGCCATCAACGTCGCCATCGAACGCGACACCGGCACGGTCCGGCGGCTGGCGATGACGCCGATGCCCAAGTCCGCCTACTTCATCGGCAAGCTGTCGCGTGTCGTGGTGACCACCGTGCTGGAGACGGCACTGCTGCTGGGCATCGCCTGGGGCCTGTTCGGGCTGCCGATGCCGAGCAGCCCCGAGCGCTGGGCCACCCTGGGCTGGGACCTGGCGCTGGGCACCGTCGCCTGCGCGCTGATCGGCTGCGCGTACGCCGCGGCCATCCCGAACAGCCGCTCAGCGTCGGCGATCGTCACCCCGGTCTTCATGGTGCTGCAATTCATCTCCGGGGTGTTCTTCCCCTTCAACCAGCTGCCGCACTGGATCCAGACGGTGGCCGCGTTCTTCCCGGTGAAGTGGATGGCGCAGGGATTCCGCTCGGTGTTCCTGCCGGACTCCTTCACCGCCGTGGAACCCGCCCATTCCTGGGAGCTTTCCCGGATCGCCCTGGTGCTCGGGCTCTGGGCCCTGGCAGGCCTGGTGCTGACCGCCATGACCTTCCGCTGGCGCGGCCCCAGGGTCCGCTGACCGATCGCAACACCCGCCGGGTCCGGCCGCATCCCCCGAGGCGGCCGGACCCGGCGTTCTCCGAGGGGAGCCCGCTGATGACCACCGCCGTGGACCTGCCCGACCCGCTGGTCCATCCGTTCGCCCCCGCGGGGCGGCGCGACCCCTACCCGGCCTACCGCTGGCTGCAGACCCACGCCCCGGTCCACCACGACCGGTTCTCCGGGATGTGGCTGGTCACCGGGCACGCCGCCTGCGCCGCGCTGCTGCGCGACGCGCGTTTCTCCGCCGCGCTCGGCCAGCGGGAGCGGGCCAGGGACGACCGGCTTCCGGTGTCCATGCTCACCACCGACCCGCCCGACCACCACCGGCTGCGCGCCCCGGGCGGGCTGCTGCTCGGTCCGGCCGCCCTGCGTTCCGTCGCGGGCGGGCTGCGGCAGGACGTGGACACCGTGCTGTCCGGCCTCGCCGCGCGGGGCGGGGAGCCCGACGCGATCGAAGACCTCGGTACGCCCCTGGCCACGGCCGTCTTCGGCCGGCTCTTCGGGCTGCCGCCGGCGGAACACGCCGTGTTCACCGACCTGGCCCGCGCCGCCTCGGTCAACCTGGACCCGATGGCGCCTCCGGCGCAGGCCGCTCGTGGCCGGCTGGCCGCGAGCGCCCTCACCCACTACCTCGACGCCCACGCCCGCGCGCTGAACAAGCGCGGTGACCGCACCTCACCGCTCGCCGCACTCGCCGCCGACGGACGGCTGGAGCGGCACGAGATGCTGGGCATCCTCTCGCTGGCCGTGATCGGGGGCTGGCAGCCGCTCGCCGAGACCGTCGGCAACGGGCTGTTGTGGCTCCTGCCCGAGGGGCGGGCGGTGCGCCGGCGGATCACCGGGGACCCGGAGTTCGCCCGGACCTGTGCCGACGAGCTGCTGCGGCTGGAGGCACCGATCCCGTTCGCCGCCCGCGTCGCCACCGAGTCCGTGGAACTCCCGGGGGGCCGGGTCCCCGCCGGGGCCCGGGTACTGGCGGTGATCGCCGCGGCCAACCGCGACCCCGCGGTCTTCGAGGACCCCGACCGGCTGGTCCCCGACCGCAACCCCAACCCGCACCTGGCGTTCGGCGCCGGCCCGCACTTCTGCCTGGCCGCCGCCCTGGTACGGCAGGTCCTGCCGACGCTGCTGGCCCGGCTGCTGACGCGCTTCCCCGACCTGCGCGGCCCGGACCTGCCGCCCTCCTTCGAACCGACCCTGGTACCGCGGCGCCTGACGGCCTTTCCGCTGCACCTCGGGCCGGGCGACGCACCCGAACCGACCGAAGGCCCCTGATGGAAACCGACATCCTGGTGATCGGCGCCGGCGCGGCCGGCCTCGCCTGCGCCCGGCGACTGCACGACGCGGGGCTGGCCGTGGTCGTCCAGGAGGCGCGGCGGCGGCTCGGCGGCCGTGTCCGCACCCATCACCCCGACGACGGCGGACCGCCGCTGGAACTCGGCGCCCAGGTGGTGCACGGGGACCGCAACCCGGTGCACGCCCTGGCCGGCGCCGGCCGGACCAGGCCGCTGCCCCGCGACACCGCCGCCCAGGTCGTCCTCGACGGCGAGTGCCGGGACATGGCCGTGCTGAGCCGTGGCCGCCGGGCGCCGTGGCTGGTCGAGGCGCAGCTGCACGCCGCCCCGGGACCCGCAGGGCTGTCCGTCGGCGGCTGGCTGCGCGGCCGGGGCCTGACCGGACCCGAACACGCCGCGGCCACCGAGTGGTTCCGGCAGAACTGGGCCGCCGAGCCGGACCGGCTCAGCGCCCCCGGCCTGGCCGCCGCCCAGCGGGGAGACCTCTGCGGCTCCGGTGAGTACACCGTCGACGGTGGGCTCGGCACGGTGCCCGCGCTGCTCGCCCACGGGCTCGACGTGCGGCTCGGCAGCCCGGTGCGCGAGGTGCGCCACCGGCCCGGACGCATCAGCGCGCACACCGGCGAGGGCACGCTGACGGCGGTCGCCGCGGTGGTGACGGTACCGCCGGCGGTGGTCACCGCGGGCGGCCTGGGGCTGCCCGACCTGCCCGCGGCCAAGCACGCCGCTGCCGCCCGGCTGCCGCTCGGCGACGCCTGCTGCGCGATCGTCACCCTGGACCGTCCCGCGCCCGCGAGCGCCGTCACGCTCGACGTGGACGGCCGCATGGGCTTCCTCCGGGTCACCGAGGGGCGGCCCGAGGTCGTGGTCGTCGCCAAGGCCGCGGCGGCGGGCACGGTCCGCGCCGCGCTCGCCGACCAAGGCACGCTGCTGCGGATGCTGCGCACCGCGCTGCCGTGGGCCGTGGACGCCCGGATCGCCCGGGTGGTCCCGGCCGACTGGGGCGCCGATCCGCTCAGCGGCGGCGGCTTCTGCGCGCCGCTGGTCGGCGCCGAATCGGCCGCCTCGGCCTGGGCGGAACCCGTCGCCGGTACCGTCTTCTTCGCCGGCGAGGCCACCCGCTGCGGCAGCGGACTGCCCTGGCTGGGCAGTGCCCTGCTGAGCGGTGAACTCGCCGCCGCCCAGGTCCTGGAGGCGGTGCGCCGATGACGTCGTACGCCGCCACCCCGCGTCCGGCCGTGCACAGCGGCTGGTACCTGCTGGCCTTCCGCTCCGAACTGCCGGCCGAACCGACCCCGCTGGCGATCGGCGACCGCGCGCTGGTCGCGCTGCGCGAGGACGACCGGGTCCGTGTCTTCGACGCGGCCTGCCCGCACCGCGGTGCCCATCTCGGCCACGGCGGCCGGCGGGAGAAGGACTGCCTCGTCTGCCCGTTCCACGGCCGCCGCATCGCGCTGGGCGATCCGGCGCGGCCCTGGTCGGTGGCCGAGTATCCGGTGCTGCTGTGGGGGGACGCCGTCTTCGCGCGGCTCACCGGCGATCCGGCGGGCGACCGGGGATTCGAACAGGCGGTCAAGAGGTACGCGGCCGACTACCCGCTGGTGCCCGCGGTCACCCTGCCCGTCGCGGTGGACAGCACCTACGTGGTGGAGAACGCCTTCGACGCGGACCACTTCAAGGCGGTGCACATGGTGCCCGGCGTCCGCGGCTGGACGGCGGCTCCGGGACCGAGCGGGGAGCTGGTCGTCGAGGGCGAGTTCCTCATGCAGACCTCGCCCTGGCGGGACGAGCGGCACAAGGAGGAGGTGCGCTGGCAGGCCATCCGCACCAACACGGTCCGCTGGGAGTACCGTCCGCGCTTCCTGGCCCGCGCCTACAGTCCCGGTGTGGTGGTCACCGAGTTCGGCCCCGAGGGCGAGGTGCACATCATCGTCACCGGCGCCGTGCCCACACCCCAGGGCTGCACCGCCCGCGTCGCCATCGGCGTCCGGGACGACCAGCGCGGCACCCTGCCCGCACTGATCGCGGGCAGCCGCAAGGCGCTGGCCGAGGACCAGGTGATCTGGGAGCATCTGGTCCCCGGTGCGCCTGAGCGCCTGGACGGCCGGGACGCTCCGGTGGTCGCCTTCCGCGGGTTCTGCGCGGACTTCCCCGCCGCACCGTCCGCCTTCGGAGGGACACGATGACCGGGCACGGACTGCACCTGACCGAGTCGGGCAGCGGCCCCGCGGTGCTGTGGCTGCACGGCTACACCATGGACTCCACGCTGTGGCGGCCGCTGTGGGAGCTGCTGCCCGGCTGGCGGCACATCGGGGTGGACCTGCCCGGCCACGGGCGGTCCGGCCCCTGCCCGCCCGGCCTGACGCTGCCCCGGCTGGCGGACCGGCTGGCCCAGGTCGCCGAGACGACCGGCGCCCGCCGGGTGGCCGGCCTGTCCTTCGGCTCGACCAGCGCCCTGCAACTGGCCATGCAGTACCCCGAGTTGGTGCACCGTCTGGTCGTCGCCGCGCCCACGCTCGCCGGGACCGCCAACGAGCCCGCCGCCGAGCAGCGCTACAAGCAGCTGATGCTGCTGTACCGGATGACCGGTCCGGGCGAGCAGCTGACCGATCTGTGGATGGCCTCGCCCCCGGACATCTTCCGCGGCACCGAGTCCCACCCCGAGCTGCGCGCGTCGGTGCGGCGTACGGTGCTCCGGCACCGCTGGGCCGAGCTCGCGGACGGCTCCATGGACACGCTCACCGCACACCGGCACACCCGCGCCGACCTGCGTACGATCACCGCCGCGACGCTGGCCGTGGTGGGCACCGAGGACATGCCGGCGTTCACGGCCAACGCGGAGCTGCTGCGCGGCGAGGTGCCCGGGTGCCGGGTGCTGACGGTTCCGGACAGCGGTCATCTCCCCTTGCTGGAGAGGCCGGAGGCGGTGGCGGAGGCTCTTGCCGCGCACCTTCGCTGAAGGGCGGCACGAGGCTCAGCCACTCCCGTCCGCGCGCGGGCGGTCGCAGCGGCGTATCTCGACACGGTTCCCGCCGAACAGCGGCACCCGTTCGGCCCAGGCACGGGCCTCGTCGTCGGAGCCGACGTCGATCAGCCACATCCCGCCGACCTCCGGCAGGCCCTCGCCGGCCCGCTCGCCCGCTCCCGCGAAGTCCGGCCGGGCCAGGCGGGCGCCGAAGACGACCCGCACCCCGGCCTCGTACAGGGACCGGCCGAAGGCGCGGTTGGCGGCGAACCGCTCCTCGCGTTCCTCCTCGGCCATCCGGTCCCAGGCCACTTCGGGACCGTAGATGAGCAGCGCGTATTCCATGGGCCCTCCCTGTCTCACATCTGACGGCTGGCCAGCCGGGCGAACAACCCCTCCGTGTCGGCCAGCAGTTCCTCGTACGTGCCCTGCTGCACGACCCGCCCCTGGTCCAGTACGACGATCCGGTCCGCCTCCGCGACGGTGGACAGCCGGTGGGCGATGACGATCCGGGTCGCCTTGAGCCGGCGGGTGCTCTCCGTCACCAGTCGCTGGGTCGGGTTGTCCAGGGCGCTGGTGGCCTCGTCGAAGAAGACGATGCGAGGGCGGGAGACCAGCGCCCGGGCGATCATCAGGCGCTGCCGCTGACCGCCGGAGAGGGTGCTGGTGCCCTCGGAGAGCACGGTGTTCATGCCCATCGGCATGGCCGCGATGTCCTCGGAGATCCCGGCCATCTCGGCCGCCGCCCACGCGTCGTCCACGGTGTGCTGGGTGCTTCCGACGATGTTGGCCTTGATGTCGCCGGCCAGCAGCGCACCGTGCTGCAGCACCACCCCGCACTGCCGGCGCACCGCGGACAGCTCCAGTTCGGCCAGGTCCTGGCCGTCGTACAGCACGGTTCCCGACTCGGGGCGCTCGAAGCCGAGCAGCAGCCGCAGCACCGTCGACTTGCCGCTGCCCGACGGCCCGACCAGCGCCACGAACTCGCCCGGTTCCACCTGGAGGGTGACGTCCTGCAGCACCAGCGGCCCGTCGTGGCCGTAGCGGAACGAGACGTGGCTGAGCGCCACCCGGCCCGACAGGTCGCCCGGTTCGGCCTTGGTCTCGTCGGTCTCCGGTGCCTCCTGGAGGATCGGCCGCAGCCGCTCCAGCATGGGTACCACTCCCATCGCGGTGACGGCGGCGGAGGTGAACTGCAGGCTGGAGGCGATCAGCAGGTTGAAGGCGGTGAAGAAGGACAGGAAGACCGGGATCGACACCTGCCCGCGCAGCGGTCCGCCGACCACGGCGAAGACGATGGTCGAACAGACCAGCGGGAAGCCGGCGTTGAAGGTGGTGACCAGGTTCTGCACGCGCCGCGAGGACGCGGCCAGGCTGCGGCCCCGGGCGACGTGTCCGGCCCAGGACCCGAAGACCCGGTCCTCGACCGCGGTCACCCGCAGCTTGGGTACCGCCGTGAGCAGCTGGAAGACCCGGGAGGACATGGCCTGTTCGTGTGCGTACAGACGCCGCTGCCAGCGGACCTCGAACCGTCCGGCGACGGCCGCGAAGATCCCGCCGAACAGCACCAGCGCGGTGGCCAGGAGGGCGAGCCGCAGGTCGTAGAAGTAGACCAGGACCAGGTTGGCCAGGCCCGTGAGCAGACCCAGGGTGGCCGTGGTCATCATGCCGGAGAGCGTCTCCTGGGCGGCGCTGACGCCGAGCACCGTGGTGCCGAGCTCACCGGTTGACCAGCCGGAGAAGAAGGAGGCGGGCAGCGACAGCAGCCTGGTCCAGACACCGACCTGCATGGCCGCCGACGAGCGGCTCTCGATCCTGAGCACGGCGATGTTCTGCACCACCGAGAGCGCGGCCACCGCGAGCGCGGAGCCGATCACCACCAGCGAGCCCTCGACGATCAGGTTCCGCTGGGCGTGCTCCACGAAGGTGCCGAGGATCTTTCCGGTCATCACCGGGACCAGCAGGCCGATCAGCGCGACCAGCGCGCCCATGCCGGCGAACATGGACAGATCGCGCCGGTTGTTGCGCGCTCCGAAGCGGAGCAGCCCGGCGACGCTGCGGACGGTGCTCGGCAGCGGCCGGTACAGGACCGTGGCCCGGTTCTCCAGCCCGTCCGCCACCTTCGCGTCGAGCGGGGTCACCGTCCCGGCCTCGGCCAGCACATAGCGCCCGCCGACCGGCAGCAGCGCCACCGCGTCGCCGCCCTTGCGGTAGCCGACCATCGGGCCTAGGTCGCCCCGCCACCAGCGGCCCTCCAGCCGGATCGTCCTGGTGCGCACCCCGGAGACCAGCGCGATCGCCTGGAGCTGGTCCAGGTGCCGGTCGTGGCCGGATCCGGCGACCGGGGCCTTGACGGTGAAGCCGAGCTGGGAGGCGACCAGCCGGGCGGCGGCCAGGGCCGGCGGGTCGGCCGCGGCGTCGGCGATCCGGACCCGGGAGGCGGTGTCGCGCAGCACGGTGTCGAAGCCGCGTGCGGACTCCTCCAGGGTGCCCGCGTCGCGTTCGCTGCGCGCCGTGAACAGCCGCTGCTCCTGGGCACGCTGGCGTTCCACGCGGCGGTCCACGGTGAACAGCAGCCGCCCGCTGTGCCGGGCGAGCTGCTCCCAGAGCCGGCCCTGGGCCAGCAGCTCGCGCGGCGAACAGGCGCTGACCCGGGCCGGGCCACGGGCCACCAGCCAGTCGTGGTCGGTCAGGAAGAGCTGCTCGCCCGCGGTCAGCTCGCCGGCGATCCCGTCCGGCATCTCGACGGCGCCCGACTCGATCCGCACCCAGCGCACCCCGTCGACCGAGCGCAGCGCCTGGTTCTTGGCCAGTTCGGTGGTGTCGTCGGGGTTCAGCGGGAGGAACTCGCGCGGCGGCAGACCGTCGCGCAGTGATCCGGCCAGGGCGCGGATGCCGCGCTCCAGGCCCACGACGCACTGCTCGACCACTTCCTGCCGGGTCCGGGGGCCGAGGCCGCGGTCCGCCTCGCCGCCGCTGCCGCTGTCGCCGTCGCCGTCGCCGGAGAGGCTCTCCAGGTGCCCGGTGGGCAGCAGGGCGACCCGGGCGCCCTGGACCGGACGCGCCACGATGCCGTGCCGGGGGCCGGTGGGGGAGCCCGGCAGCAGGGTGCCCGCGTCGATCCGGCAGAGGAAGGTCCACCTGCCGACCGGCGTGCCCGCCTCCAGCCGGACCGCGAAGAGGTCCACGGCGCCCTGCGCCACGAGCAGCACCCGACGGGGGTCGTCCAGGACCAGGTGCCGGTCGGTGCGGGGCGTGGCGGCGTCGGTGAAGAAGGGGTGCAGCGCCGAGGCGGTCTCGGTCACGGGAGTGCTCACAGTTCGTCCTCCTCCTCGCGCCGGGCCGATTCGATCAGCGCGGCGTAGCGGCCTCCCATGGCCAGCAGTTCGTCGTGGGTGCCGCGTTCGGCGATCTCGCCCTGGTGCAGCACGATGATCTCGTCGGCGTCACGGACGGTGGAGAGCCGGTGCGCGATGATCAGGCAGGCGCAGCCGCGGCGGCGCAGGTTGTCCATGATCACGCGCTCGGTCTCCGGGTCCAGTGCGCTGGTCGCCTCGTCCAGCACCAGCAGGGTGGGCTGGGCGGCCAGCGCGCGGGCCAGCTCCAGCCGTTGCCGCTGGCCGCCGCTGAAGTTGCGCCCGCCCTCCTGCACCAGGCTGTGGATACCGCCCGGCCGGGTCATCACGGTCTCGAAGACCGCGGCGTCGTTCAGCGCCGCGGAGACCTCCTCGTCCGTCACGTCGTCGTTCCAGAGCGTCAGGTTGTCCCTGACGGTGCCCTCGAACAGGGAGACCTCCTGGTCGACATAGGCGAGTGAGGAGGCCAGTACGGTCCGGGAGATCTCCTCGCGCGGCTTGCCGTCCAGCAGGATCCGGCCCGACCAGGGGGTGTACAGGCCGGTCAGCAGCCGCCCCAGGGTGGACTTGCCGCTGCCGGAGCCGCCGACCACGGCCACCCGGCTGCCGGGTGCCACGGTCAGGGTCAGGTCCTTGATGACGGGTTCGCCCAGCGGGCTGTAGCCGAACCGGACCTGCTCGAAGTCGAGCCGCCCGTCGAGCCGGGGCTGGGCCGGCGGGTCGGGGCGGGAGAAGCAGTCGGCGACCGGGTAGCGCTCCACGTCGTAGAGGCGCTTGACGTCCGCGGTGATGTCCTGGAGCCGGCCGCCCAGGTTGGTGAGCTGGGTGACCGGGCGGCTGAGCGCCACCAGCAGGGTCTGGAAGGAGACCAGCAGGCCCACGCTCATCGCGCCGTCCACCACGCGTCCGCCGCCGACGAGCAGGATCAGCCCGCTGTTGAGGCCGGCCAGCATCGGCGGGATGACGGTGAGCACCGCCGTCGGCACGCCCAGCTTCTGCTTGACGGTGACGACCTTGGCCATGAACCCGGCCCAGCGGCTGAAGGCATCCGGTTCGGCACCGGTCGCCTTGACCGTCTCGATCAGGCTCAGCGTGGTGAAGGTGGTGGCGGTGAGGTTGCCGCGGTCGGTGCGCAGCGCCGCGACCGCGTCGGTGCGGGAGCGGGAGACCGCGTGCAGCACGACGACGTTGAGGAACGCCATGCCGACCCCGATGATCCCGAGCAGCACGTCGTCGCGGATCAGCAGCACCGCGTAGAACAGCACCAGGACCAGGTTCACCACGGTCAGCACGAAGTCCCGGGAGAGGATCTCGGCGACCGTGTCGTTGCCGGAGACGCGTTTGGCGACCTCCGCCGGGCGGCGCTGCAGATAGAAGTCGACCGGCAGGCGCAGCAGATGGCGGAAGAAGCGGGCGGAGCTGACCAGCCCCATCCGGATCTCCAGCCGCAGCAGGTAGTGCCGCTGGACCGAGGTGAGGACGAACACCGCCAGCGCGGTGAAGGCCATCGCCACCAGCAGGGGCACCAGGTAGCCGGGGCTGTTCCCGGAGAGCACCTGGTCGATGTAGACGCGGGTGAACGCGGGCGCGGCGATGCCGGGAAGCACCAGCAGCACGCTGGCCATGAGCACCAGGGGCATGGCACGGCCGCTGGGCAGCCGCCGCTCCAGCAGGGCCCGGCCGATGCCCGGCCTGCTGCCCCCGGGTTGGAAGTCGGGGCCGGGTTCGAAGGACAGGACGATGCCGGTGAACCCGGAGTCGAACTCCTCCCAGTCCATCAGCCGGGGGCCGCTGGCGGGGTCGTTGACGGCGACGACGGTACGGCCGTACCGGCTGCGTATGCCCTCGACGACCATGAAGTGCTGGAACGCCCAGAAGATGATGACCGGTCCGGTCAGGTCCTTGAGCTGGTCCGCCTCGGTCTGGTAGCCGCGGGCCACCAGGCCGTAGCTGCGGGCGGCCTGCAGCACGCTGGAGGCGCGGGCTCCGTCGCGGGAGACCCCGCAGGCGCTGCGCAGGTCCTCCAGCGGCACATGGCGGCCGTAGTGGCCGAGGATCATGGCGAGGCTCGCGGCGCCGCACTCCACCGACTCCATCTGCAGCACCGTCGGCACGGAGTGGCGCCAGCCGCGCTGTGCCGGTGCGCGCCGCCGGCGCCGGCGGCGACCGGGCGGCGCGGCGGCCGGCCCGTTCTTCTCCGGGGTGGGCTGCGCCGTACCGTTCCGGGCAAGGGTGTCCGTCATGCTGGTGCCCCCTTCAGCGGCCGAGGAAGAGGTCGAAGGGTGTCTGGTGGCCCAGGTTGATGGTCGCGGTGACCGACACCTGGGTGCTCAGCCGGCCGGGCGGTCCGCTCGCCGAGGTCCAGGCGAAGCCCGTCGGTGTGCCCTCGGCGCGCAGCAGGCGCACCACCACCAGGTGCGGTGGGGAACTGCCCGCGTAGGCGTGGGCCGCGAGGTCGCCGCCGACCAGTCCGGCGACCGCCTCGCGGGTCAGCGCGTAGGGGCTGACCGACTCGATCCGGCCGCGCAGCAGACCGAACGTCCCGGCCGGGGCGGTGGACACGGACAGGTCGACCGACTCGCCGGGCGCCAGCCCCGCCGCGCGGGAGGAGGGCACGAAGACCATCGCCACCATGGCGTCGGGGTCGGATCCGCCGCCGGTGGCCGTGTCACCGTCGGTGCGTTCGACGGACGCCACCGTCGTGCCGGGCCGGACCACCTGCCCCTTGTCCACCGGGAGGCCGACCACCTGCCCGGCGAACGGGCTGCTGACCACCCTGGCCCTGCCCGCGGCGTCCTTGACCCGGGCCAGCGGCTGGCCCTGGGCGACCGTGTCCGCGGGCCTGGCCAGCACCTCCTGGACCACACCCGCGTAGGGGCTCTGGACCAGCCCGGTCCCGCCGGGTCTGGTGAGCAGCCCGGGTGCGTCGACGCTGATCGGGAGCCGCCCCGCGAAGACCCAGAGCAGGGCCCCGGTCATGGTGATCATGACCACGAAGAGCGCGATCCAGCCGCGCGGCGCGGCCAGCAGCGTCGGCGTGTCCAGCTCGTCCGGCTCCCGCATGCGCTGCAGCGCCTTGAAGCGGAACTTCACCGCTGTTCTCCCCCCTCGCGCCTCATCGGCGTCTCATCTCCGGTTCTCTCCTCGGGGCACCCCGATGTCCTGACGTGGTGTCAGGGGCCGGCTGCCCACCACGAACTCGCCGACCGTCCCCTCGGTCAGCCAGTCCAGTCCGCTGGCCGCGGCGAAGTCCTGGGCGTCCCCGCCGCCCAGCCCGCAGGTGGCGAGCCCCATCGCGGTGCCGACCAGGTAGAGGCTCTGGTAGAGCACGCCGACGTGCTTGAGGATCAGCGGGTAGGCGACCGCCTCGTACTTCCACATCACCCGGCCGAAGCGGGCCGTGATCAGCAGCAGCACCTGCGGGTCCTCGGTCATCAGCGAGGTCTCCCTGGCCGCGGTCAGCAGCGCCGCCGTGGCCGGCCCGGGCTCGGCGACCAGCTCCAGCTCGTGCCGGTCGGACGCGTAGTGCCACAGGCCCGGCGCCAGCCCGGCGCAGGAGCTGACCAGCGGGTAGACCTCCAGTTCGTGCACCGCGCCGCCGCTGGGCAACGGCCGGTCGGCCAGTTCCTGGCCGTCGCTTCCGACGAAGGTCCCGCGCTGCCGCATCGTGCGGTAGAGCAGCTCGGCGAGCTGCTCCAGGGTCAGCGGCCGCTCGTCGTGGTCGCGGATCGAGCAGCGGTCCTCCAGGATCTCGGCGAAGGGCCGCTCGCGCTTCGCCACCTGCTCCAGGTCCGGTACCGGCAGCGCGATCCGCTCGCCGGTGAACGGCGGGGGCGAGGCGGGCTCGGGAGCGAACCTGGCCGCGCCCGGATAGGTGCCGCCGGACGCCGCCTGCGTGCCCGGCAGCCGGGTGTAGGCGTGGAAGGCCAGGTCGGCGGCGGACCACTGGGCCGTACGGCGCTCCTCCGGGTGCTCGCGGTCCGGGCCGTCCTGGTCCAGCAGCCGGGCCGCGGTGAACAGGCGCAGCGCCTGCCGCATCGTGTCGAGCGGCAGTCCGCCGTCCCGGTGGGCGAGCTGGGCCGGGGTGGTCCAGTCCGTCAGTGCCGCGAGCAGTACCGCTGCGGCCGGCCCGAGCTCGACCGCGAGCGGACTGCCGGGCGCCCGCAGCACCAGCACGCCGTCCTGCGGCGTGGCGGTGACGAAGCGGGACAGCCGCAGCCGCGCCGCGGGGTCGGGCGCCGGTCCCGGCGCGCCCGCGCCGCGGCCGACCACGCGCAGCCGCGCCAGCGGCCGGCCCGGCTGGTGCCCGGCGCCGTCCTGGTGTTCCCGGTGCTCCTCGTGCAGCGCGTGCTCCAGCAGGCCGTGACCGTCCAGCTTGCGGACCGTCAGATGCCAGCGCAGCAGTCCGGCCTCGCCGTCGCGCTCGGCGACGGCTGCGGCCAGTTCCTCCTCGGGCCGCTCGCCGCCGGCCAGCGCGGTCAGCGCCGCGCGGATCCCCGAGGGCGGCTCCCCCAGGTCGAGCGTGCCGAACGGCGCCGCGATCCGCAGCGCACCGCCGGGACGGGCCGGTGCGAAATCCGCGTCCCTGCGCAGCCTCAGCCACCACCGTGCCGCGCCGGGTGCGGTGTCCGTGCGGTCCGGCGCGGGGCGCTGTGAGGTCGTCGTCATCGGTTCCCCTCCAGCGGGCTCTAGAAGAAGACGTTCTTGGGGTTGAGCTCCGCCTCGGTCCGCGGCGCGTCCAGCCAGCGCTGGCGGACCGGTACGTCGTAGAGCCGGCCGGGTCCGGTACGGCGCCAGAAGTGCCGCATGCCGGGGGCGATCACCTTGACCACGCTGAGGTCGAGGTCGGGGCGGCTCTGGTCCAGCACGATGACCTCGATCCCGCAGGCACGGGCACGCGCCACGCAGTCCGCGACGTGCCCCGCGAGGTCGTGGCCGACCATCGGGGCGAAGTCGCTGACGGTCGACGCCCGGACCGAGGGGTCGGGCAGCAGCCAGGGCTCCTCGGCCACCTTCGTCTCGCGGCACCAGGCCAGCGTCTCCAGGTCGTCGGTCCGGTAGACCGTCGCTCCGTGCTCGTCCCTGCGGTCGACGAACGGCAGGAACTGGTTGACCTCGGTCAAGGCCCGGATCGCGGCGATCCTCGGGTCGGGGTGGGCCCCGAAGCCGACCATCACGTCCTCGACCTCGTGGTCCCGCCGCGAGATCGCCGCGAAGGTGGGCACGCCCAGGTCGGACGTGATGTCCAGGACCCACAGCTCGCGGTCCATGGAGGCGTAGAAGGCACGCATCTGGGCGACGTACGGGTCGTTCAGCGAGTCCAGGTCGAAGGCCGGCCGGGGCAGCCGGTTGTACCACCACAGGGCCACCGCGTCGCGTTCCACGACCTCGCAGAAGCCCTGCAGCACCGCCTCCTCGACGGTGTTGCCGCTGGCGCAGCCGTTGGAGTCGCTGACGCAGTAGAAGTGCCGGGCCATGTCCGGGTGCCCGTACCAGGCGTAGCCGGCCGGGACCAGGCGCTCCGTCTCGTGGGTGAGCGACCAGGCGGTGGACCAGTCCAGGTCGAGCTCGGTGCGGAACGGGTCGGGCACCAGGTGCAGCCGGTGCAGGGGGTTGGCGTTCCACTCCTGCCGGTGCTCGAACTGCTCGGCGGAGAAGAGCAGCAGCTCGTCCATGTGCAGCGCGACGGCCGGGTCCAGGTCCTGGTAGGCGGCGTGGACCACGCGTTCCTCGCCCCGCCAGACCGCCGAGTAGCGCTCGATGGCCTCGCAGACGGCGCTGACCTTGGCCTGGATCTCGGAGCGGCCCTTGCCGCCGCTCTGGCCGCGCATGTTGCGGCGCAGCAGGTCCATGTTGTCGTTGACCATCGCGAAGTTGTGCCCGGCGGTGAAGCTGAAGGTGATGCCGTTGCCGGTCTCCTCGTGCGCGCCGAGCTTCGTGATGGCACCGAGGTGGGGGCTGATGTGCTTCTTCAGCCGGTCGTAGGTGGCCTGCGGGGCCTGCACCCGGTAGCCGCCGTCGGTGGTGTGCCGGGCGGGGCTCGCGGTGAGCGTCACCTTGGGGCTGCGCTCGCTGATCAGCGTCGGGTCGCCGCAGCTCGGGCACTGCGGCTGGCGGATCAGCAGGTGCTCGTCGGTGCCGAGCGCCGGCAGGTCGAGGCTGATCATGCGCCCGTCGAGCCGCTCGGATGCGCCGGTGGCCAGCAGCTTCGCCAGCTCCACGGCCAGCAGCTGGGCCAGTGCCGCGGGGCCGGCCGGGACGGCGGCGGTGGCCGGCTGGTACGGGACGCTCTCCCCGCGCTTTCCGCTGAGATAGCGCTCCACCTGGCGGTTGCCGCTGATCCGCTGGCGGATGCAGTCCCAGCAGCCGGTGCTGTCCGGCCGCAGCAGCGGGCCGAGCCAGGGGGCGGTGCCGGTCGGGCGGGCGAGCAGCCACGGGCGTCCGTCGGCGAGGCGGGCCCGGTTGAGCCGCTCCAGCAGCGGGTCGAGGTAGTCGTCCACCAGGGCCACGGTCAGCGTGTCCGGCCCCGCGGCGAGGGCCTCGGCGTGGGACACCTCCCGGGCGCGCAGCCCCATTCCCTCCAGAGCCTGCACCACCGGCGCGGCCTCGGCCGCGCCCGCGACGGTGACCAGCACCTCGGTACGGCTCGCCGCGTCGGCGACCCGGGCCGGGTCGACGCCCTGGGCGTCCCAGTAGGCGAGCACCGCGTCCGGCAGGTCGGGGCGGCCCTCGGCGAGGTGGCCGGCCACCTCGTAGCGGCGCAGCGCGGTCAGCGCGGGACCGAGCGACAGCGTCCCGCTCAGCTTCTGCAGGATCTCCGCCACGGTGTGCCGGCCGTCCAGATACGGCAGCACATGGACCGCGGCGGCCCCTTGGACCAGGAATTCCTGGCCCTCGCCGAGCAGGAAGACCTTGGATCCGTCCACCACCTCGGTCCGGAAATGCGCTTTCAGGCGCGGTCGCTCCATATGGGATCCCCCCGGAAGTTCATGGGCGCGTCGCCGATTCGACGATCGGCGGCCCATTCGAACACGAGGTCAAAACAGCTGTACATACCGCACATTCGGTATCGGTATCCGCGTATCCCGGTGTACGTATCCGGCGCACTGAAGTATTGCCAGGCAGGGATATACGTACGCCGATACGTATTCGCGGAATCAACTATTCCGCGTTGACACATAGTCGTGATCCGGCCAACACTGTGGACGCCAAGGCTGAATGTTGGGGGACCAGATGGCGACAGCCGCGACGGCGGGCGCGGGGACCAACCGCCTGCCGCACCGCGAACGGGAATTGGGTGCACTGGAAACGGCTCTGGCGGACCTGGCCGCGGGCCGCCCTTCGGTTCTGCTCGTCAGCGGACCACGAGGTACCGGCAAGACCGCGCTGCTGCGCGCCATGACGCTCCGCGCCGCCGAAGTCGCCGTGCCGCTGCGCGCCCGGTGCCACGCGCATGAGCAGGATTTCTCCTATGGCGTGGTACGGCAGCTCTTCGACCCCTTCACCCACCGATCGGCGCAGCAGGGAACGCCGCTCGTGGATTTCTCCGAGCAATTAGCAGAGGCGATTCCCGGGAGCGCCGAGGGCGCGCTCGGGGCGTCCGGCGGCAGGCACGCGGTACTGGACGAGCTGTTCCACGCCGCCCGTGATCTCAGCAGCCGCCGCCCGGTGCTGCTCGCCATCGACGACCTTCATCTCGCCGACCCGCAGTCGCTGCACTGGTGCACGTATCTGGCCCGGCGGCTGGACGGGCTGCCGGTGCTGCTGATCGCCACCGTCGACCCGGACGCGGGGCACCGGGCCACCGCCGAACTCGGCGCCCTGGCGCACACCACCGTCCTCGTCCCGGAGCCGCTGTGTGACAGCTGCACCACCGAGCGGCTCGCCGAAGGCCTCGGCGCGCCGGTCGACACGGAGCTGGCCGCACTGTGCCACGCGGTCTCCCAGGGCAATCCGCTGATCCTGGCCGAACTGACGGCACGGCTCGCCGCGGGCCGGATCTCCCCGGGTGCACCTGATCCGGAGACGGTCCGGCAGATCGCGGCGGGCACCCTCGCCGACACCGCGCTGACCTGGCTGCGCGAACGCCACCCCACCGCCTTCGACCTGCTCACCGCCCTGGCGGTGCTGGGTCCCGAGGTCCCGCCCGCCCATGCCGCCATGCTGGCCGGCCAGGGCGATCTGGTCGCGGACGAGGCACGGGCGGCCCTGGCCCGCAGCGGTCTGGTCGAGCCGGAAGCACCGGGCGCGCTGCGCCACGACCTGGTGCGCACCGCGGTGCTGTCCGGCACCGAGGCCGGCACCCTGGTCACCCTGCACGAGCGGGCCGGCGAGCTGATGGTCAGGCTCGGCGCGCCGGCCGACCGGGCGGCGGAACACCTGCTGAGCTCCGGTTCCACCGGGCTGGACTGGGCGCTGCCGGTGCTGCGGGCCGCGGCCAGGAACGCCGCGCAGAGCGGTGGCTGGGACATGGCCGCGCGCTATCTGCGGCGTGGTCTGGCCGAACCGGCCCCGCAGGACGTACTGCGGCAGATGACCGTCCAACTGGGCGCGGTGGAGCTGCATCGCGACCTGCCGGCCGCGGCCCGCTGCCTGGTGGCCACGGCGGCGGCCGCGCCCGACCCGCTGGAACGGGCGCGCAACCTCCTGCCCTTCGGCGGACCGGTGCTGGCGCTCGCCTCCACGGCGGCGTCGGAGCCGTTCGCCGAGACGGCGGGGGCGCTCGCCGCGCTTCCTGAGCCGCCCAGGGAACTGCTGCTCGCCGTCAGCGCGCAGGCGGCCCTGGCCGGCCATCGCGCGGGGCTGCGCCGCGCGGTCCAGGCGCTCGCCTGCGGCCCGGCCGATCCGGCGGCCCAGGCGTTCCTCGGCACCCTCGCGGTCATGACGGCCGCCGGCGGCCGGTCCCACCGGCGGGCCGTACGGCTGGCGGTGCGCTGTGTCCGCTCGGCGCCCGCCGCGGACGCGGGTCCCGGCGTCCTGGGCGCGGCGATGGCGCTGGCCTGGTGCGGCCGGCTCGACGAGGCCGCGGTGTGGGCCGCCCGCGCGGTCCGCTCGGCACAGCGCTGGAACCGTCCCGCCGAGCTGACGCTGGCCCTGCTGGCCCGCGCCGACATCGCCGTGCGGCGGGGGCATCTGACCGCCGCCGAGGAGGACGCGCGCGCCGCACGGGAACTGACCGAGCAGCGTGTGCACGCGCCCGCGCTGCATTCCGCCGCCACGGCGATGCTGCTGCGGCTCGCGGTGCGCCGGGGGGACACCTGCGCACGGCCCGACCTGCCGGAGCCGCCCGCCGACGCCCACCCGCTGCTGCGCGGCCTGGTACTGGAGGCGTCCGGTCTGGCGGCCATGGCACGGGGCGACCACAGCGAGGCGCTGCGGCTCTTCCTGGAGTGCGGCCACCAGCTGGCGGCGCGCGGCATCGCCAATCCGGCCTGCATCCCGTGGCGGAGCCATGCCGCACAGGTCTACCAGGCCATGGGCGAGCCCGGCGCCGCCCGGACCATCGTCGCGGAGCCGGCCGCGGGCACCGCGTCGCACCCCGCGGCGAGTGACCACCTCCCGCCGATCGGCCGCACCGCGGCGGCACCGGTCCGCCTGACACCGAGCGAACGCCGGGTCACGGAGCTGGTGTTGCAGGGCCTCAGCAACCTGGAGACGGCCGAGCGCCTGTGCCTGAGCAAGCGCACGGTCGACACGCACCTGGGCCGCATCTACCGCAAACTGGCCATCAAGGGCCGCCCGGAACTGGCAGCGGCGGTCAAGGCGTTGTGACGCCGCCTGCCGACGGCCCGTGGTCACGGCATCCAAAACCCTGCCGGCCGGCGGGCCGGCGGGCCGGCGGGCCGGCGGGCCGGCACCGCGGTCAGAGGGACGGGGTGAGGGCGAAGTGGGCGCCCCAGGGGTCGCGGAGGCGGACCGGGGCGGGGAGGTCGTCGTTCGGGGCCGGGGCGGTGGCTCCCAGAGCGTGGGCCCGGGCGACCGCGTCGGGCGTGGCTCCGAAGTGGGGCAGCCAGTACGGCTGTTCTCCGGGCGGGGTGCGGGTGATCCGGGCCAGGCGTGTCCCGTCCAGCTCCAGGCTGAGGCCGGTGCCCTCGCCGCGGACGGAGCAGCCGAACAGCCCGCCGTAGAACCGCTCGGCCCGTTCCGGCCGGGGTGTGCGCAGCTCGAAGTCGCAGACCGCGCCCGCTTCGTCGGCGAGCACCACACCGACGTCGTGGTGCCCCTCCCAGAAGCCGACCGGTGCTCCGTCCGGATCCACGGCGAGGCACAGCCGCCCGTCGGCCCCGGTCGCGACCGGGCCCATGACGATCCGTCCGCCGAGCCGGCGGACCTCGGCCGAGGTCGCGTCGATGTCCTTGGTGGCCAGGTAGACGGTCCAGCTGGCGACGGGCGGCAGGCCGGGCGGCGCCGCACCGGTCCCGCCGATGATCTCTCCGCCGAGCCGGGCCAGGTGGTAGCCGGGCCCCTCCGCCGTGTACTGCCAGCCGAAGAGCTCCGTGTAGAACCGCTGGGTCCCGTCCAGGTCAGGGGTGACGCAGTCGACCCAGCAGGGGCTGCCGGGCCGGTAGCCGGTGCGTCGGGGCATCCGTCGTCCTACTTTCGCGTGAGTTCTGCGTCGATGAGCCCGGCCGCTTCCTCGGCCCCGTTCCCCGAGGAGAGCTCCAGCCGGTAATGGGGTGCGGCCGAGAACGCGGCGCCCGCCTCCACCGGCCACACCTGGGGGACGAACTCACCGGGGGCCATCCGCACGCCGTCGTCGGCGGTGCCGCACAGCCGCACCAGGGACGGCAGGGCGATCCGCGCGTCGACCGGCACCACATCGCCCAGGCACTCGGGCCGCACGAGCAGCATCTCCCCGCCCAGGGCCGAGGGGACCGACCGCAGGCTCTCCTCGGGCAGCCCGGCGGTACGCATCCGGACGGCCGCGCGGCCCCGGGCCTCCAACGGCAGCAGGCAGGGCACCACCTGCTCCTCGACCAGGTCGAACACGAGGAGCTGTCCCGAGACGAAGCGCCAGGAGCGCTGCGCCAGGGCGGCGGCCACGCTCAGCGTCTCCGCGTAGGGGCCGCCCACCAGGGCGACAGCGGCCGAGTGCTTCGCGAGGACGACCGCCCGCATCAGCGCGTACCGCTCCCCCAGCACGGCGAACGGCGGCAGCGGCGGCGGCATGGTGCCCCAGCCCCGGAAGGTGCGGCGCAGCAAAGGTGTGCCGTCGCCGTGGCGGACCAGGAACTCCTTCTCGCCCGCGGTGTCCCCGTCCGGCTGTCTTCGCGTCGCAGCGGTGAATTCCACACGCACGGACGCCAAGGATGCGGAACCGGGGTCACGTATCACGTGCGGTCCGAAAAGAAAGGCGAGCTCCGAAGGATCGGAAGAGGCCACCTCGACCTCGATCCCGGAAAAGCGCAGGATGATGTCCCCCCTGCCGTGCATACCCAAATCCCAGTTCCGGACCGCGCGAAGGCAAAGGGTCCTGATGACCTAGTGAAGAAAACCTGACAGTTGCGCGCCGGGCGTGATCGGCTGTCCGGAAGGGCAGGGCATGGCAAGAGGACCCCGCGCCGGGACGCGATGCCGCAGGCGAGGCCGGAAGGAAAGAAGGGTGCTGCAGAACAGGATCACGCTGCGCTGGAGAGGATTCTCCGCCTCACCGCTCGGGCGGCACCGCGGCGGGTAAGCCGGTCACGCAGGCCGAGCGGTCCTGCCCGATACCCGAAAGCGCGTGTGCAGACATTGAGTAGCCCCGTTTTGTTTCAGGCAGGGATCCGGTTCGACCGAATACACCCACAAGAGTGAAGATCATCTTCATTGACCTTCACCCGGGCTGTCAATTCGCTTGACTAGATTTTTGAACTGTCGGCACGTCCGGGTCGGCCCCGGCGCCCGCTCCCGCGGGGCCCGGCACGCCGCCGCCACCCTCGAAGCCGCGACCGGCGGGCCGGGCGAGGCACCCCGAGGGTGGCCCGCCGCCCGCGTCGCAGGCGAAGTGGTGCCCGGAGCCGGACTTGAACCGGCACGCCCGCGAAGGGGCAGCGAGGTTTAAGCTCGCCGTGTCTGCATTCCACCATCCGGGCAGGCCGTGGGCTCCGCTACGAGCTTCGAGCCTATCGGGACCCATCCCCCGAACAGCGGAAGGGCGGACCGATGTTGTCTTATTTTATTGACGTCTGAGGGTGCATCAGCCCACGGTACGAGCCATCCGCACTTGCCAACAGCGTGCCGTGACGCGGGTACGCGCGTGCGCGAAATGACGGAATTTCACCGTCCGAACGAGGGTGTCCCACCCGTTCTCGACACCGTTCGACACCGGTTCGACCGTGCCCCCCTCTCAGGGTCGGCCGTCCTCCCCAGGTATGACACCGGGTCGTCCCGTCCGACCCGAGTCGCCCCCCGGAACCGGAACAGCGGCTGACTACACGCGCCCCTGGCGCCGAGACGATGGAGTGGTCCCCATGGAACACCCGTCCTGACAGGAGCACCTTCCCGTGACCACCACACCCACCGCCGGCCGGACCACCGCCGTGGCCGCACGCGCCACGGAGCTGTCGAAGATCTACGGGCAGGGTGAGACCCGGGTGGTCGCCCTGGACCAGGTCTCCGTCGACTTCCGGCAGGCCGAGTTCACCGCGATCATGGGCCCGTCCGGCTCGGGCAAGTCGACGCTGATGCACTGCGTGGCCGGCCTCGACACCTTCTCCTCCGGCTCCGTGCGCATCGGTGACACCGAACTGGGCTCCCTGAAGGACAAGCAGCTCACCAAGCTCCGCCGGGACAAGATCGGCTTCATCTTCCAGGCCTTCAACCTCCTGCCGACGCTGACCGCCCTGGAGAACATCACCCTGCCGATGGACATCGCGGGCCGGAAGGCCGACAAGGCGTGGCTCGACCAGGTCATCCAGATGGTCGGCCTGTCGGGGCGGCTCAGCCACCGGCCCTCGCAGCTCTCCGGCGGCCAGCAGCAGCGCGTGGCCGTCGCCCGCGCCCTCGCCTCCAAGCCCGAGATCATCTTCGGTGACGAGCCGACCGGAAACCTCGACTCGCGCTCCGGCGCCGAGGTGCTGGGCTTCCTGCGCAACTCCGTGCGCGAACTGGGCCAGACCGTCGTGATGGTGACCCACGACCCGGTCGCCGCCGCCTACGCCGACCGCGTCGTCTTCCTCGCGGACGGCCGGGTCGTCGACGAGATGTACGCGCCCACGGCCGACTCCGTCCTCGACCTCATGAAGCAGTTCGACGCGAAGGGCCGTACCAGCTGATGTTCCGCACCGCCCTGCGCAACGTCCTCGCGCACAAGGCCCGGCTGCTGATGACGGTGCTCGCCGTCATGCTCGGCGTGGCCTTCGTCTCCGGGACGCTCGTCTTCACCAACACCATCTCCGACGCCTACCAGAAGAGCTCCGCCAAGGGCTTCGACCAGGTCGACGTCGCCGTACGGCCCACGTACCAGGACTCCAAGGGCGACAAGGTCGGCCGGACGGCCGAACTGACCCGGGCCATGCTGGACAAGGCCGGCAAGGTTCCGGGCGCCGCCTCCGCGACCGGTGTCGTCAGCGGCTTCACCGCCGTCGCCGACCAGGACGGCAAGCTGGTCGGCGGCGACTGGCAGTCCACGGGCGGCAACTACTGGGGTGCGAAGGACGCCCGCTACCCGCTGGTCAGCGGCCACGCCCCGCACGGCCGGGGCGAGGTGCTGCTCGACTCCAGGACCGCCGAGCGCGCCGGCTACAAGGTCGGCGACACCGTGCGCCTCTCCGTGGACGGCCCGGTCCTGACCCCGGCCGTCAGCGGCATCTTCACCACCGACGACGGCAACGTCGCCGCGGGCGGGAGCCTCGCCCTGTTCGACACGCCGACCGCTCAGGCGCTGTTCGGCAAGAAGGGCACGTACGACGAGATCGACGTCAAGGCCGCGCCCGGCACCAGCCAGTCCGCGCTGAAGGCCGCACTGGACGAGGCCCTGCCGTCCCACCTGGTGGAGACCACCACCGGCAAGCAGCTCGCCGACGACCAGGCGAAGCAGATCGCCGACTCGATGAGCGGCCTGAAGCAGGCCCTGCTGGTGTTCGCCGGTATCGCCCTGTTCGTCGGCACGTTCATCATCGCCAACACCTTCACCATGCTGGTCGCCCAGCGCACCCGGGAGCTGGCCCTGCTGCGCGCGGTCGGCGCCTCCCGCCGCCAGGTGACCCGTTCGGTGCTCGCCGAGGCGTTCGCGGTCGGCGCGGTCGCCGGTGTGACCGGTCTGGCCGCCGGTATCGGCATCGGCGCGGGCCTGCGCGCCCTGCTGGGCTCCTTCGGCGCGAGCGTGCCCGACGGGCCGCTGGTGATCAGCCCCGGCACCGTGGTGGCCGCCCTCGCGGTCGGCATCCTCATCACCATGCTGGCCGCCTGGCTGCCCGGCCGCCGGGCCGCGAAGATCCCGCCGGTGGCGGCGATGAGCAGCGTGCACGCCAAGGCCACCGCCAAGTCGCTGGTGCTGCGCAACACGCTCGGCGCGCTGTGCGCGGCGGCCGGTGTCGCGGTGGTCCTCGTGGCCACGTCGATGGACGCCACGGCCGCGCAGGGCCCGATGGGCATCGGTGCCGTCCTGCTGATCACCGGCGTGTTCATCCTGACCCCGCTGCTGTCCCGGCCGCTGATCGCGGCCGCCGCCCCGGTCATGCGCGCCTTCGGCGTCTCGGGCAAGCTGGCCCGCCAGAACTCCGTGCGCAACCCGCGCCGTACGGCCGCCACCGCCTCCGCGCTGATGATCGGCCTGACCCTGATCACCGGCATGACGGTGATGGCGGGCAGTCTGCAGACGGCCATCGACAAGATGGCGTCCTCCGCGATCCGCGCGGACTACGTCGTCTCGATGGCCGACCACGGCCCGCTCTCCCCGGAGGTGGCGAAGAAGGCCGCCGCCGCCGACGGTGTCACCGCGAGCAGCCCGCTGCGCAACGGCGAGTCCCGCATCGACGGCGAGACCGAGTTCCTGACCGGCGTCAACGGCGCGTCCATCGGGAAGCTGACGGACCTCAAGGTGGACGAGGGCTCGTTCACGGTCGGCGGTTCGCAGGTCGTCGTCGACAAGGACCGGGCCAAGGAGTACGGCTGGACGTCCGGTTCGCACTTCACCGCGCACTTCGAGGACGGCAAGGCGCGGCGGCTGACCGTCGCCGGGATCTACGAGGGCAACGACATGATCAACGGGATCATGATCGACAACAAGGTCCTCACCCCGCATCTGAAGGCTCCCGCCGACATGCAGGTCATGGTCAAGACGGCGGACGGCGCCTCCGACGCGGCCAAGGACAAGCTGGCCAAGGCCCTCGGTCTGAACCCGGCGATCAAGATCCAGGACAAGCAGGACATCTCCGACGGCATCGCGAAGATGTTCACGACGATGCTGAACATGCTCTACGGCCTGCTCGGCATGGCGGTGATCGTCGCGGTCCTCGGGGTCATCAACACGCTGGCCATGTCGGTCTTCGAGCGCTCCCAGGAGATCGGCATGCTCCGCGCGATCGGCCTGGACCGCAAGGCGGTCAAGCGGATGGTCCGTCTGGAGTCCCTGGTGATCTCCCTGTTCGGCGGGGTGCTCGGCATCGGCCTCGGCGTGTTCTTCGGCTGGGCGGCCGGTCAGCTGCTCGGCACGAAGATGCCGACGTACGAACTGGTCCTGCCCTGGGGCCGGATGGCGGTCTTCCTGCTGCTGGCGGGCCTGGTCGGCGTCCTGGCCGCGCTGTGGCCGGCCCGGCGCGCGGCCCGGCTGAACATGCTCGCGGCGATCAAGTCCGAGTAGCCGTACGACGGTGAGGGCCCCCGCTCCGGTCGCGGAGCGGGGGCCCTCGCCGTTTCCGTCGTGCGGTTGCAGCGGCCCGAGCCGAGCCGTGCGGCCGGGTCAGCCGTGCCAGGTGCGCGGGCGCAGCGGCAGGCCGGAGGCACCGGACTGCGGAGTGCGGATCGCCAGGACCTGGTTGACGCCGATCCGGTTGCGCTCGAAGGCGAGTGCGCAGGCGGCCATGTACAGCAGCCAGACGCGGGCGCGGCCGGGGCTGGTGAGCCGGACGGCGCGGTCCCAGTCCGCCTCCAGGTTGGCGACCCAGCGGCGCAGGGTGCGGGCGTAGTGCTCGCGGAGGGACTCCACGTCCCGCACCTCGAACCCGGCGCGCTCCAGCTGGGTGACGGTGGTGCCGAGGGGGGCGAGTTCCCCGTCGGGGAAGACGTACGCGTCGATGAACTCGTCCACCTCGTACGCCGATTCGTCGTACTGCGGGCGGCGGCCGATCTGGTGGTTGAGCAGCCGCCCGCCGGGCTTCAGCAGGCCGTACAGCTGCTGCGTGTACTCCAGATAGCGTTCGGCGCCGACGTGCTCGGCCATCCCGATGGAGGAGATCGCGTCGAAGGGGCCGTCCGTGACGTCCCGGTAGTCCTGGACCCGGATCTCGACCCGGTCGGTCAGCCCCTCGTCGGCGACGCGCTTGCGGGCGTACGCCGCCTGCTCCTGCGACAGGGTGACCCCGACGACGCTCGCACCGTGCTCGCGGGCCGCGTGGATGGCCATCGAGCCCCAGCCGCAGCCGACGTCCAGCAGCCGCCGGCCCGGCGACAGACCGAGTTTGGCGCTGACGAGTTCGAGCTTGTCGCGCTGGGCGGTCTCCAGGGCGGCGTCGCCCTCCACGGCCCCCCAGTAGGCGCACGAGTAGACCATCGACGGCCCGAGGACGATCTCGTAGAAGTCGTTGCCGACGTCGTAGTGGTGGCTGATGGCCCGCCTGTCGGTGCGCCGGGTGTGCAGTTTCCGGCGGGGTCTGCGGACCTCCTCGCGCGGCGGGGACGGCGGGATCGGCGGCCCCGCCAGCCTGAGCAGCTCACGGACGGCGGCCCGTACGGCGGGGTCGCGCAGGGCCTCGGCGGGACCGCGGGCGTCCTCCCCGCGCTCCCACACCAGACCCGCCATCGCGTCCAGCGCGGTGTACAGGTCCCCCTCGATCCCCAGGTCGCCGGAGACCCAGGCGCGGGCGAGGCCCAGTTCGCCCGGCTTGAACAGCATGCGGCGCAGGGCGCGGCGGTTACGCACGACGAGCACCGGCGCGTCCGGCGGCCCGGCCTGCGATCCATCCCAGGCGCGCAGCCGGACCGGGAGCGGGACTCCCAGTACCTGCTCGGCAAGACTCCTCAGCCGCGACGCGGCGTCGGCCATGGCGCAACACCTCCAAGACGACGATCCCGGATGCCGGTAACCACGTAAACACCGTCGGCAGTTCCGCACAGTCCCGCAAAGGAGTTACAACTGAGCAAAACGGTGCAGGGGCCTCACGGATGGTGATCCGGGAACGCCGAAGGACCTCCCGCACCACGGATGGCGGGAGGTCCTTCGGTCGGTTCACCGGCCCTGGGCCGGAAGGTGCTGACCGGTGAGGGTCAGGAGGCCTTGGCCTTCTCCTCGGTCTTGGCGGCGGCCACCGGGGCCGGCTTCGCGGCCTCGTAGAACTCCTCGCGGGGGTTCTCCATGGCGCCCAGGGAGACGACCTCGCGCTTGAGGAACATGCCGAGCGTCCAGTCGGCGAAGACGCGGATCTTGCGGTTGAAGGTCGGCATCGCCATGCCGTGGTAGCCACGGTGCATGTACCAGGCGAGACGGCCCTTGAGCTTGATCTTCATCTTGCCCATGACGATCATCGCCACGCCCTTGTGCAGGCCGAGACCGGCGACCGCACCCTTGTTGGCGTGCTCGTACTCCTTCTGCGGGAAGCCCCGCATACCGGAGACCACGTTGTCGCCGAGGACCTTGGCCTGGCGCAGCGCGTGCTGGGCGTTCGGCGGGCACCAGGCGTTCTCGTTGCCCGCCTTGCGGCCGACGAGGTCCGGGACCTGGGCGTTGTCGCCGGCGGCCCAGATGTAGTCCGTGCCCTTGACCTGGAGCGTGGGCTCGCAGTCGACGTGGCCACGGGGGCCGAGCGGCAGACCGAAGCGGGCCAGGGCCGGGTTCGGCTTGACGCCGGCGGTCCACACGATCGTGTTGGAGTCGACCTCGAGGCCGTTCTTCAGCACGACGTGGCCGTCGACGCAGGAGTCCATGGAGGTGGAGAGGTAGATCTCCACACCGCGGCCCTCAAGGTGCTCCTTGCCGTACTGGCCGAGCTTCGGGCCGACCTCCGGCAGGATCTTGTCGGCGGCGTCCACGAGGACGAAGCGCATGTCCTCGCGGGACACGTTCTTGTAGTACTTGGCCGCGTCGCGGGCCATGTCCTCGACCTCACCGATGGTCTCCGCGCCCGCGAAGCCGCCGCCGATGAAGACGAAGGTGAGCGCCTTGCGGCGGATCTCCTCGTCGTTGGTCGAGTCGGCCTTGTCCAGCTGCTCGAGGACGTGGTTGCGCAGGCCGATGGACTCCTCGATGCCCTTCATGCCGATGCCCTGCTCGGCGAGGCCGGGGATCGGGAAGGTGCGGGAGACCGCGCCCATCGCGATGACCAGGTAGTCGAAGGGCAGCTCGTACGCCTCGCCCACCAGCGGGGCGATCGTGGCGACCTTGCGGTCCTGGTCGATGGTGGTGACCCGGCCGGTGAGGACCTCCGCCTTCGGCAGCACGCGTCGCAGCGGGACGACGACATGGCGAGGGGAGATGTTGCCGGCGGCGGCTTCGGGCAGGAAGGGCTGGTAGGTCATGTACGACCGGGGGTCGACGACCGTGACGGTCGCCTCTCCGTAGCGCATCTTCTTGAGGATGCGCCGAGCTGCGTACAGGCCTACGTACCCACCGCCTACTACGAGGATCCTGGGACGCTCCGTGGTGCTCATGCCATCGAGTATCCACCCGCCTCGGAGGGGTCGCTCGTGCGCCCCTTCACAAGCTCCGACAGGCCCTGTGCTACACTCCGCGACTCGCGTGACGCAGATCATGACAGCCAAGGGGAACCGCAGCACCCTCCGAGCCGTTGTCAATGCCGCGTGAGCTGCCTCTCTCGACGGCGAGCGAGCGTGTGAGCCGCCCGGAACGCCGCCGCGGGCACGCGATCCGAAGGCGTCGCACGACCCCCATCTGAACATGTTCAAGGGCGCATTGGGCACCCGAAAGGACCAACGGACGCCCTTACGCACCCCGACCGGGCCGAATTCCTTGTGAAGAACTTCACGAACTTTTCCGGCGCCACACCCCCGACAGGCCCGCGAGGACCCTTCCGGCGACGCTCAAACGTTATCCGACCTGCTCAGCCGACGGCTACCCGCAAGTAACAAAAGAGAGCCGGGCAACAGGAAACGCCGGGCGGCAGGGACCGTCACGGCGGCCGCCCCGTCGGTTCCGGCCGGTGGCCACGGCGACGGGGGGTGCAGCGGCCTCATCGTCCTCCTGTGCAACTGACGGCCCGTCCGATGACGGTCGGTCCGCGTCGCCGAAGCGACGGCCCTGGTTCCTCCGGAAGGAACCAGGGCCGCTCCGTGTCATCGCGGGTCGGCCGCCGCCCGATCCGATCCCGCCGCTTCCGCCTCTTCCGCCACCTTGAAGGCGATCCCGTCGAGGATGTCGTGCTCGCTGACGACGACATCCTCGGCGCCGATCCGCTCCATGATCGCCAGCAGGACCAGGGCGCCCGCGCCGATGACGTCGACCCGGCCGGGGTGCATGGACGGGATCGCGGCGCGCTCGGCGTGCGTGGAGCGCAGCAGCCACTCGGTGATCTCGCGGACGCGGTCGCGGGAGATCCGGGAGTGGTGGATGCGCGCGGAGTCGTACTCGGGCAGTTCCTGGGCGATCGCGGAGACGGTGGTGACCGAGCCGGCCAGGCCGACCAGGGTGTGCGCGTCGCGCAGCGGGACCGTCTGCTCCGCGAGGTCCAGGGCGGCCTCGATGTCGGCCCTCATGGCGGCGATCCGCTCCTCGGTGGGCGGGTCGGAGACCTTGCCGCCGTGCACCAGGTGACGTTCCGTCATCCGCACACAGCCGACGTCCACCGACCGCGCCGCCCGCACGTGCTCCTCGCCCACGACGAACTCGGTGGAGCCGCCGCCGATGTCCACGACGAGGTAGGGCCGGGCGAGGTCGTCCCGCCCGGTCAGCTCCCTGGTGGCGCCGGTGAAGGAGAACTCGGCCTCCTGGTCGCCGGTGATGACCTCCGGCTCGACTCCGAGGATGTCCAGCACGCCGCGTACGAAGTCGTCCCGGTTCTCGGCGTCGCGGGAGGCGGAGGTGGCCACGAAGCGCAGGCGTTCGGCGCCGTGCTCCTTGATCACGGCCGCGTACTCACGGCAGGCCGCGAACGTGCGCTCCAGCGCCTCCGGGGCGAGCCGGCCGGTGCGGTCGACGCCCTGGCCGAGCCGCACGATCGTCATCCGGCGGTCCAGCTCGATGAGTTCACCGGTTTCGGGATGCACATCGGCGACCAGCAGCCGGATGGAGTTCGTACCGCAGTCGACGGCGGCGACCCGGGTCACTTCTCGTTCCCCTCGGTGTCCTGGAGCGTCACACAGGCGCCCTTGCTCCACCACTGCGGCAGCATGGCGATCGCCTCGTCGCCCAGCGGGTTCACGCCGGGGCCGGCGGCCAGCGAGTGGGCGACCAGGACGTGCAGGCACTTGACCCGGTCCGGCATGCCGCCGGCGCTCGGGAAGCCCGTCAGCTCCTCGATCTCGTCCCGGCGCCGGATGTAGTCCTCGTGCGCGGCCCGGTAGGCGGCGGCCAGCTCGGGGTCGGTCTGCAGCCGCTCGGTCATCTCCTTCATCACGCCGTTCGCCTCCAGCGTGCCGATGGCCGAGGACGCCTTCGGGCACGTGAGGTAGTACAGCGTCGGGAAGGGCGTGCCGTCGGGCAGTCGCGGGGCGGTCTCCACGACATCCGGATGGCCGCACGGGCAGCGGTGCGCGATGGCCCGCAGGCCCCGCGGCGGGCGGCCGAGCTGCTGCTTGAAGGCCTCGACATCCGCGTCGGTGGGCTCGGTGCGCGGAGTGGGCGGCGGGGGCGTTTCCATGACTGCTTTCAGGATGGCTTTCTGTGGGTTGCTGACCGGCGTCCGCCTCGGGCGGCCGGCCGGTCCTGGTCGGGGCCGGTCGCTGGCCGGCCGGTCACTGGTCGGAGGCGTCGGACTTGTCGACCCCGTCCCAGACGTTCGCGTACCAGGGCCGGTGGGCGGCCCCCAGGTCGGCACGGGACTGCTTGGCCGCGCCCGGGTCGACGACCACGTACCCGGTCTCGCCGGGCTTCACGTAGTGCAGCCGGTGCCGGATCTGCTGTTCGGCGTAGGAGTCGTCCTGCCAGCGCGCCTTGAGGTCGCGCAGCTGCTCGACCCGTTTGCGGTCCTGCTCCTGCTGCCGCTGGAGGTCGGCGATCTCGGCGCGCTGGGAGACGTACTGCCGCATCGGGTAGGCGAGCGCGACGATCATCGAGCACAGCACCAGCGCGAGCAGCGCGGCGCGGCCGGTGAGCCGGGAGCGGCGGGCCTGCCGTTTGCTCTGGGAGCGGTAGACCCGGGCCGCCGTCTGCTCACCGAGCAGCCGCAGCCGGGTCGCGGTGGAGAAACGGTCCCGGTCCTTGACGGCCATCTGGCTCTCCGCCTCTCCTTGCCTCGCGGTTCACACGTGCGTACGTCCCCGGACACGGTACGGGACCGGGTCCGGGGACGTACGTATGACTGGCTAAGACTTAGCCCGGTGGAGGTCAGCCCTTGGAGACCTCGATGTGGCCGCGGAAGCGCGGGAAGGCGCTGCGGCCGGCGTACACCGCGGCGTCGTCGAGGATCTCCTCGATGCGCAGCAGCTGGTTGTACTTGGCGACGCGCTCGGAGCGGGCCGGGGCGCCGGTCTTGATCTGGCCGCAGTTGGTGGCGACGGCCAGGTCGGCGATGGTGACGTCCTCGGTCTCGCCGGAGCGGTGGGACATCATGCACTTGAAGCCGTTGCGCTGGGCCAGCTCGACGGCGTCCAGGGTCTCGGTCAGCGAGCCGATCTGGTTGACCTTGACCAGCAGGGCGTTGGCGGTGCCCTCCTCGATGCCGCGGGCGAGGCGCTCGGGGTTGGTGACGAACAGGTCGTCGCCGACCAGCTGCACCTTGTCGCCGAGGCGGTCGGTGATGACCTTCCAGCCGGCCCAGTCGTCCTCGAACAGCGGGTCCTCGATGGAGACGAGCGGGTAGGCCGCCACGAGCTCCTCGTAGTACTCCGTCATCTCGGCGGCGGAGCGCTCCTTGCCCTCGAAGAGGTACTTGCCGTCCTTGTAGAACTCGGAGGCGGCGACGTCGAGCGCGAGGGCGATCTGCTGGCCGGGGACGTAGCCGGCCTCCTTGACGGCCTCCAGGATGAGGTCGAGGGCCTCACGGTTGGAGCCGAGGTTCGGGGCGAAGCCGCCCTCGTCGCCGAGGCCGGTGGACAGGCCCTTGCTCTTCAGGACCTTCTTCAGGGTGTGGTAGACCTCGGTGCCCCAGCGCAGGGCCTCGGAGAAGGACTCCGCGCCGATCGGGGCGATCATGAACTCCTGGATGTCCACGTTGGAGTCCGCGTGCGAGCCGCCGTTGAGGATGTTCATCATCGGCACCGGCAGCAGGTGCGCGTTCGGGCCGCCCAGGTAGCGGAAGAGGGGGAGGTCGGACGCCTCGGAGGCGGCGTGGGCGACGGCGAGGGAGACACCGAGGATGGCGTTGGCGCCGAGGGAGCCCTTGTTGTCGGTGGCGTCCAGGTCGAACATGGCCTGGTCGATCAGGCGCTGCTCGGTGGCGTCGTAGCCGACCAGCTCCGGGCCGATCTGCTCGATGACGGCCAGGACGGCCTTCTCGACGCCCTTGCCCTGGTAGCGGTTGGGGTCACCGTCGCGCAGCTCGATGGCCTCGAAGGCGCCGGTCGAGGCGCCGGACGGGACGGCGGCACGACCCGTGCTGCCGTCGTCGAGGCCGACCTCGACCTCGACCGTGGGGTTGCCTCGGGAGTCCAGGATTTCCCGGGCTACGACGACGTCGATGGACGGCACGAGCATCTCCTTCTTGGATGTGACGCTGGAAGTGCGGGGCTTGCCGCCTTGCGGCTGCGCCTTGCGACTAGAGCCTAACCGTCTCCAGGGGATCGGCCACCGACCGACCGCCCCGTGGACGGGGTGGGACACGCAGACGGTACCCATTGTTCATGAGCGGAACAAAGGGTGGGTGCACGGGGCACACACAAAAGACCCCGCCCCGGCGCGTACGGGGGAACACGCGCCGGGGCGGGGAGCCCGTGGGGACGGGGGCGGCCCCGGGGGGAACGGGGTGAGGCCCGCGGGGACCGAGGTGGGGCCCGAGGGCCGCCGCGCCTACTTCAGGTGCAGCTGCTGGCCCGGGTAGATGAGGTTGGCGTCCGAGACGATGTCCTTGTTCAGCTGGAAGAGCTTCTGCCAGCCGCCCTGGACGTGGTGCTTGTCGGCGATGGAGCTGAGGGTGTCGCCCGTGACCACCTTGTACTCGCCGTCGCCCTTCTTGACCTTCTTGCCGGTCGGGGTGGTGACGGTCTTGCTCGCGGAGGGGGCCGTGCGCTCGGCGGAGCGGGAGGCGGCCTGCTGGTCCGTGGAGCGGGTGGTGCTGCTCGGCGCGGTGGTCTTCGACGAGGTGGTCTTCGAGGGGGTGCTGGGCGCGGAGCCGTTGTACGGGGTGCTCGACAGGCCCGTGCCGCAGACCGGCCAGGCGCCCTTGCCCTGCGCGGCGAGGACCTTCTCCGCGACGGCTATCTGCTGCGCCTTGGTGGCCTGGTTGGCCTGCGCGGCGTAGGCGGTGCCGCCGTACGCGGCCCAGGTGGAGGCGGAGAACTGCAGGCCGCCGTAGAAGCCGTTGCCGGTGTTGATGGACCAGTTGCCACCGGACTCGCACTGGGCGACGGCGTCCCACTGGGAGGCGGTGGCGGCGGAGGCGTTGCCGGCCGCCATCAGCGGGGCGGCGACGGCGGCGCCGGTGACGCCGGCGAGCGCGAGGGCGCGGGTGGCCTTGGACGGACGACGGTGCTTGCCCTTGCCGGTAAACAGCATGGATCGATCCCCTCACCGACGCCTGCGAGGTGAGCTGTCGGGTTCGGGCCGGTTGAGTTGCCCGGCCGCACGCTCGCTCTCGCGAGGCGCGGCTCCACCCCTAGCCGGTACCGGCGTGAACCGCCGGGCCCGGCACTTACCTTGGGTCCCCCGCTCCTGCCTACGGCGCTTGACGCGACGACTGTTCCCGGGCAACCGCTGGCAGGATTCGGCGTTGCGAGTGCCGGGGCTCGTGGTGACGAGCGGCCTTGACCGTAGACAGGTGATCGAGGGAATTTCAAAGACGATCAGGGCTTCTGAGACTCATCCCACACTTTCACCGAAACGGACATCAGCGGCGAAACAGGGCGTCAACTACCGCTGCTTTCCGCCCGTTTCGGCACCGACTTCCAGGGTCTGACCGGCGGTGATGTGATTCGGGTCGGTACCGATGACGGTCTTGTTCCCGTCGTAGAGCGCATGCCATCCGCCGTCGACGCGCAGAGAGTCGGCGATGGAGGCGAGGGTGTCCCCTTCACGCACGGTGTAGGTGCCCGCCGCGGGGCCGGCATGACGGCCGGAAGAGGGGGCGTTCTGACCGTTTGTCACGCTTTCGTCCGCACTCCCACCGCGGTGGCGTCCACCGCTGCTGAGCGTGCCGGTGTCGACCAGGCTCCAAGAACCGGCGGACTGCTGGTAATTGTCCGATTCGTCGGTGCCAGGGGTCGGCGCGGGAGAGCTGTCACTTCCCTGCGAGTCGTCCTTACCGGACGAGCCAGACGATCCGGACTTGTCACCCTTGTCGGACTTGGGCGTGCTGCTTCCGGTGGAGCCCCCCGTCTGGTCCGGGGTCTTGGTGGCGTGGCGGCCGTGACCCGGAGTGGGTGTGGCGCCCTTGCCGGAGGGGGAACCGGAGGCATCCGAACCCGGTGCGTCCGGGGCCGGGGAACCGGAATCCGAGGAGTCCGAACCCGAGGAGCCGGAACCGGAGTCGGACCCCGCGTGCGAGCCGGAGCCGGAGTCCGAACCGGAGTCGGAGGCGGACGAATCCGGCAGACCGGACGAGTCGGAGCTGTCGGCCGAGCCGGACGCGTCCCCCGATCCGCTGCCGTCCGCGGAGCCGCCGACGCCGGTGTCCACGTCCACCGAAGCGGAGTTGGAGGTCAGCCCGGCGGTCAGCGCGCACATGGCCCACGGCTTGGTGCCCTGGTCGGCCAGGATCTTCTCGGCGACGGCGATCTGCTGCGAGCGGCTGGCCTGGTCGGCGCTGTCGGCGTACTGCGTGCCGCCGTACCTGCCCCAGTCGTCCTGCGAGATCTGCAGGCCTCCGAAGTAGCCGTTCCCGGTGTCCGCGCTCCAGGAGCCGCCGCTCTCGCACTCGGCGACCTTGTCCCACGTGGTGCCGTCGGCGGCGTTGGCGCTCGCGGCGCCGAGCAGCGGGATGGCGATGGCGGAGCCGGTCACTCCGGCCGCGACGAGGAGAGCCGGAGCCTGACGGGGGCGACGGTGACGACCGTTCCCGGAGAGCATGCGGAAGCCTTTCGTGCGACAGCAGGGCCGGCGCGGCGCGCTGAAGCCCGGCGCCACACTGATGGGTGAACGTATCGGCAGACGATCACTTGTCACAAGTTAATGCCGCGCAGATCACGTGAAGATCACAAAGTTGAACGCCCTTCATGTTCACCGTTCCACGGCTTCGCCGGCCTCCGGGGTGAACTCCACGGGCAGTGTGCGCAGGCCCCGCATGATGAGCCCGCCGCGCCAGCGCAGGTCGGCCGGATCGGCCGCGAGCCGCAGGTCGGGCAGCCTGGTGAGGAGCGTGGCGAGCGCGGCCTGACCCTCCAGCCGGGCGAGCGGGGCGCCGAGGCAGTAGTGGATGCCGTGGCCGTAGCCGAGGTGCTGGTTGTCGCGGCGGGCGAGGTCCAGCACGTCCGGGTCGGCGAACCGCTCCGGGTCCCGGTCGGCCGCCGCGAGCACCACGAGCACCGGGTCCCCGGGCGCGATGTCCTGTCCGCCGAGGGTGAGCGGCTCGGTGGCGAACCGCCAGGTGGCCAGCTCCACCGGGCCGTCGTAGCGCAGCAGTTCCTCCACCCCGGTCTCCAGCAGCTCCCTCTCCCCCTCGGCCAGGGCGTCCTGGAGCCGCGCCCGCTGCTCGGGGTGGGTCAGCAGCGCGTAGGTGCCGTTGCCGATGAGGTTGACGGTCGTCTCGAAGCCGGCGAACAGCAGGATGAACGCCATCGCCGCGGCCTCGTTCTCGGTGAGGTGCTCACCGTGGTCGGAGGCGCGGATGAGGCCGGAGATGAGGTCCTCGCCGGGCGCGGGCTCGGCGGGCAGTGCCTCGCGCTTCTTGTGGATCAGCTCGGCGAGGTAGCCGCGCATCTTCTTGACGGACCGGGCGACCCCGCCGCGCGGCCCGCCGCCGTGCCGGATCATCATGCCCGCCCAGTCCCGGAAGTCGTCCTGGTCCTCGCGCGGGACGCCGAGCAGGTCGCAGATGGCGTAGATGGGCAGCGGGAACGCGAACTCGTGGATGAGGTCGGCGGAGCCCTTCGCGGCGAACCGGTCGATGAGGTGGTCGGTCAGCTCCTGCACCCGGGGCGCGAACTCGGCGACCCGGCGGGGCGTGAACGCCTTGCTGACCAGCCGGCGCAGCCGGGTGTGGTCCGGCGGGTCGATGTTCAGCAGATGGGTCATCAGCTCGGCCTTGCGCTCGCCGGGGATGCCGGTCTTGCCCTTGGCGTGCGCGGGCTCGTCGTGATGCGCCGGGTTCTTGCTCAGCCGCTGGTCGGCCAGGGCCTGTCTGGCATCGGCGTACCGGGTGACCAGCCAGGCCTCCACCCCGCTGGGCAGCCGCGTCCGGTGCACCGGCGCGTGCTCGCGCAGCCAGGCGTAGGCCGGGTAGGGGTCGGTGGCGAACTCCCAGGTGAACAGGGCGGGAGCGGAGTCCGGGGCGGGGTCGGGGGCCGCCTGGGGGTGGTGCTGGTCGGTCACTCCCCGACCGTATCCGGCCTCGGGTGGGCCTCCGCGTCCCGGTGGTCGCCGCGCCCCGCGCGTATCTCCTCGGGGCCGACGCCCTCCGCCGCCCGGATCGCGTCGCGGTAGGCCCGGGCCGCCGCCCGCAGGGCCGCCTCCGGGTCCACACCGTCCGTTTCGGCACGGGCCGCCAGGGCGAGCAGCTCGTAGCCGACCCCCTCCCCCTGGGGCAGGGGGACGTCCAGGTCCGCCGTGCGGGCGCGGGAGACGAGCTTGGCGGCGAGGGCCAGTCCGGGCTGGCCGAGCGGGACGCCCTCGGTGACGGAGGTGCGCCGCTTCTCCTCGGCCTTGGTGCGCAGCCAGTGCTGCTTGACGTCCTCCGGCGTCTCGGCCTTCTCGTCGCCGAAGACATGCGGGTGGCGGTGGACGAGCTTGGCGACGATGCCGCCGGCGACGTCGTCGACGGAGAACGGCGCGTCCGGGTGCTCCTCGGCGATCCGGGAGTGGAAGACGACCTGCAGCAGGACGTCGCCCAGTTCCTCGCGCAGCTCCTCCCGGTCACCGGCCTCGATCGCCTCGACCAGCTCGTACGCCTCCTCGATGCCGTACTTGGCGAGGCCCTGGTGGGTCTGCCGGGAGGACCAGGGGCATTCGGCGCGGATGCGGTCCATCACCTGCACCAGGTCCAGCAGGCGGGCGCCGGGCAGGTCGTAGGAGGCCGGCAGCAGCTCCAGATCCGGCATGGACACGCGGCCGGAGCCCGCCAGCCGGGCCAGGCCGTCGGTGAGCGCGGGCTCTCCCTCACCGGTGGCCACGACCACCACCGTCCGCCCGCCGGCGCAGGCGTCGACCAGCTCCTGCGCTGTGGGGGAGGTCTCCTCCACCACGGTCCCGGCCTCGCGCAGATACGGCAGCTGCGGATGCGCTCCGTCCGCGCACAGCACGGCGTCTGCGGAGCGCAGCGCCTGCCAGGCGGGCCAGGACAGCAGGCCGGGGGCGACGCGGTGGCTGGTGGTGAGCAGGACGATGCGACCGGGGTCGGTCGTGGCGGCGGGGTCGGAGCTGGATGCGTTCACGGTCCGAACGTAACCCACGGCGGGAGGGAGCGGATTCGGTTGTCCACAGGGCTGGGACGATCGTGTGATCGTATGACCGACGCGTGCTCGATCGGCGGCGCCCGGCCCGGCCGGGCTAGGCCGTCACCGGCTGTCCGCCGTCCGCCGCGGTGACCTCCCGCACCCAGGGCGTCCTGGCGTCCACGCGGCTGCTCTTCTGCACGTCCCAGGAGCCGTAGCGCGGATTGAGGTCGATGCGGAGCTCCTGGGAGGCCTTGGCCAGGGCCTTCCAGAAGTCGGGCCGGCTGGTGTCGGTGCCGAGCTTCTTGGCCAGCTTCTGCGCCTCCAGCTGCAGGCGCAGGTTCTCGTCGAGGTGCGCGGGGGCGATGCCGTACTTCTGCAGCCAGGCGGCCTGCAGCCCCTTGGCACCGCCGGCCTGCTGCTCCAGGCCGCCGCGCATCCGCTGGACCTCCTTGCGGGTCACCGTGATGCCCTCGTCCTGCGCGGCGCGGTGCAGCACCCGGTCGAGCACCATGTTGTGCAGGGTGTCCCGGGTGAGGCTGCTGGTGGAGGCGAGGACCTGCTGGTACTGGGTCTCGTCCGGCACCGCGGCCCGCTGGGCCCTGCGGACCTCGTCGACCCGGCCCTCCAGCTGGGCGACGGTGATCCGCTGCCCGCCGACGACGGCCGCGGCGCCCGGATGCGCGTCGTCTCCGCAGGCGGTCAACAAGGGTGCCGCGGCGGCGATCGCGGCGGTGAGGACGAGCGCGGTGCGGCGGCGGTGCAAGGGAACCTCCAAGGGGAGATTGTGCGACGGTGCACAAAGTCTTGCGGTGATCGATGGTAGGCAGTGGGCGGGCCCGGGCCAACCCATTCGACCAACGATTCGCACGCGCTTCGGGCACCGTCGCGCCACCGGGTCGGCTCAGCCGGCCGCACCGCGGCCGCGGTGCGCTAACCGCGCACCTGTCCCAGCCACTGCAGGGTGCGCCGGATCTCCATGGCCATCGGGTGACCGGGGCCGTGCAGCCGCTCCACGTCCATCAGCAGCCGGGCGAGGGTGTCGTGGGCGGACGGCCGGTCGCCGAGGGCGAGCAGCAGATGGCCGATGCGCCGGCGCACCTCGTGGGCGACGTGCGGGTCGCCGGAGACGTACTGGTTCTCGTAGTACGGCAGCAGCGCGCGGTACTCGGTGAGCGCCGCCGCCGGTTCGCCCAGCTGCTCCAGGCACTGCGCGGCCTCGTAGCGGTAGCGCAGGGACTGCGGGTCGGCCTGGCCGGCCTCGGTGGCCCGTTCGTCGGCGAGCCGGCGCAGTTCGGGCAGCGCGCGCCGGTACTGGCCGTCGTCCATGAGGGTCGCCGCGTACTGCTTGCGCAGCGTGCGCACCACCGGGGAGTGTTCCCCGTGCTGCTCCGCGGCGGCGGGCAGGATCGCGCCCAGGATGTCCACGGCCTGGGTGATGCGCCCCTCCCCCAGCAGGCGCTTGACCTCGTCGACGGCGGCGGCGACATCGGGCTTCTCGGCCGTCGGCGGCGCCGCGACCGGGGCGGGCCGGGGCGCGGGCGTCCGCGCGCGGTCCGGCCAGGGGGCGTGCGGACGCAGGAAGGGGCGCGTCGGGTCCAAAGGCGCACCGGTGGGCGTCCCGCGCGCGGGCAGGAGCAGCGCCAGGTCCTCGTACACCTCCTGAGCGGAGCCCGGCCGGTGCTGCGGGTCCTTGGCGAGCAGCCGCAGGACGAGCGCCTCCAGCGCCTCGGGGACCTCGGGGCGGATCCGGCGTACCGGCAGTGGCGGCTCGTACAGGTGCCGGTGCAGCACGCCGAGCGCCGTGGAACCCGAGAACGGCACGTCCCCGCTGAGCAGTTCGTGCATCAGCACACCGAGCGCGTACAGGTCGGTGTACGGGCCGACCGCGCCGCCCATCGCCTGCTCCGGCGCCATGTAGGCGGGCGAGCCGATCGGGGACCCGGTGTGGGTGAGACGGGTCGTGTCGGTGTCCATCACGGAGGCCACGCCCAGGTCGAGCACGGTGACCGTGCCGTCCTGCTTCACCATCACGTTGCGCGGCTTGAGGTCGCGGTGCACGATCGGCACGGCGTGCACGGCGCTCAGCACGGCGCACAGTTGCGCGGCCACCGCCACCGCCCACGGCCACGGGTAGGGGTCGTGCTCGGCGAGATGGTCGGACAGGTCGGCGCCGTCGACGTACTGCATGACGAGGAACAGCTCCTCGCCCTCGCTGCCCGCGTCGTGCACGGTCACCAGACCCGGGTGGTCCACCTGCGCCGTCACCCGGCACTCCCGCAGGAACCGGCGGCGCAGCTCGTCCGCCTCCTGGCCCGCCACCTTGTCGGGGCGCAGCAGCTTCACCGCCACACGCCGGTCGAGCCGCCGGTCGTACGCCGTCCACACCTGGCCCATGCCGCCCTGTCCGATGAGCGTGGACAGTTCGTACCGGCCGGCGACGACCCGTCCTGTCGCCACGCTCACCTTCCGCCCTCGTGGCTGTCGCTCCGGCCGTCATGCCGGCGCAGGTAGTCGCTCAGCTCGTCCAGTTCGGCACGCACCTGCTCGATGTGGCTGGGCGCCGGGCGCTGCGGCGGCTGGGGCACGGGCGTGTGCGGCACCGGGGGCGGCGTGTGCCGCGGGGCGGGCGGGGCCGCGGGAAAGGGCGTGTCGTGGCCCGCCCGGCCGATCGGCATGGCCGGGGCGGTCGCCGGCCGGTACGGGTGCGCGGGACCCGGGTAGCCGTACCCGGCCTGCGCCGGACGCTGCGCCGCGTAGGCCTGCCCGCGCCGCACGAAGTGGCGGATGTCCGCGGCGAGGTAGTACGCGATCCCGGCCACCAGCGTGAAGAGCAGCAGGAACAGGCCGAAGTAGCCGGCCGGGGTGTGGATCTCGTCGCCGGATTCGGTGCCCACGAGCACCAGGCTGAGGATGTCGGCGACCAGCGCGGCGGCGAACAGGACCCAGTCCAGCGACCGCCGCGTGACGATCGCCAGCCGCAGCAGCATCGCCCAGGCCAGCAGGCCGATGCTGAGAAACCCGATCGCCACGAACAGCACACGCAACAGGACCAGCCACGCGGTGTGCGGCGGCTTCACCGGCTGTCCGTAGCCGAGGCCTTGCATGACTGCTCCTGATGCCTGATGTGGGCGCACGTGTCCGCCCGGCGCACCCCGTCAGGCGGAGGACGCCGGTCGTGCGATTGTCGCTTCGAGCATATGACCCGACACGGACAAGCGTCCCGGTTGTACCGAACCGTTGTCCTTCCCCACGGGCGGCCGCCCGCCGGTCAGCCGGGCGCCACCGTACCGTCGGTGAGGCCGTCGTACATCCCGCGCACGAGCTGCTCCCCGAGCCGGCTCGCATGACGCAGCGCCCGCTCGAACTCGTCGAGTGCGCGGAACCGAGCGCCGTAGCGCCGTTGTTCGTCCAGGGGGAGCCGGGGCAGCTGCAGGCGGCGCACGTCGAGCCGGGTCGCGGTGGACGCGTAGCTGCTGGCCTGCCGGTTGTTCGCGGTACCGCGCAGGAAACCGGCGAGGAACCACGGGTCGAGCGCCGTGTGATCGGGGCGCAGGAGCACCAGGTTGCGCCCCAGGGCGGCGCCCGCCGTGCCGTCCTCGATCACGCGGGCCACCGAGCCGCCGCCCAGCACCGGTACGACGACGTCGCCCGGCTCGGTGAGCACGGCCTCCTCCTGGCTCTCGGGCAGCGACCCGGAGGGTGCGGCGCCGGCGAGGACGTCGTGGTCGGTGAGCACGGGCACGCGTGCGTGGCCGCCGTTTCCGCCGGTGCGCATCACCAGCGCGCCCCCGCGCGCGAGTTCACCGACGGTGGTGAGCGGCCAGCGCGCGCCCGGCGCGGGCGCGGCGGGCGGCGGGGTGAGGTCGGCGGTCAGGCGCAGGGTCGCGCCGAGGCGCTCGCGCACCGCCGTGAGCTGCTCCGCGCCGTCGGCCACGGCGGCCGGCGGCAGATGCCGGGCGGGCGCGAGGTCGACGTCGTCGTCGAGGAGTTCGATGACGGGCACGGACCGGGCGAGCCCCGGCCGCTCCGCCAGCCGCCCCGCGCGCTCGAAGGCACGCCAGGCGTCCAGGACGGCTTCCCGCACCGCGGCCCAGTCCGGTCCGCCGCGCCCCTCCCCGGCGAACCTCCCCGTGTCCGCCAGCAGCACCTCCGGCGCCGCGGGTGTCCGGTCCGGCCGGCGCAGCACCCATACGTGCAGCGGGATGTTGTACGGCGGTGCCGCCCCGACCGGCAGCGCGATCACCGCCCTGAGCGCGCCCCGGCGCAGCAGGTCGGCACGGATCCGGCGCCCGGAACGGCGGGAGGCGACGGCCGGCGGCATGAGCAGCACGGCGAGACCGCCGTCGGCCAGCCGGGCCAGCGCGTGCTGAACCCAGGCCAGTTCGGACTCGGTGCGGGCCGGGAAGCCGTACTCCCAGCGGGCGTCGTAGGCGAGTTCGTCGTGGCCCCAGTTGCGCTCGTTGAACGGCGGATGGCACAGCACCGCGTCGGCGCGCAGCTCCGGATGGGCGTCGGCGCGCAGGGTGTCGCCGGCGGCGCCGCGCACGGCGGCCCGGGAGTGCAGCGCGAGCCGCAGCGCGGTGAGCGCGGCCAGGTCGGGCGCGCTGTCCTGGGCGTACAGCTCCTGGTCGGGGCGGATGTCGACGGCCCGCAGCAGGGCGCCGGTGCCGCAGGCCGGGTCCAGGACGGTACGGGCGGGGCCGGCGAGGTCGGCCATGAGGCCGGCGAGGTCGGCGGGGGTGAGCGTGTACTGGCGGGGGTTGGCGTCCAGGTGCCGGCCCAGCAGGAACTCGAAGGCCTGCCGTGCCCCCAGCTCGGCGGCCAGCTCGGCCGCGCCGCGCAGGAGCGGGGCGGAGGCGAGGAGTTGCGGGCCGGTGGGGAGGCGCAGGGCGGGGGTGCGGGGGGCGGCGGGGC
>NZ_JNXR01000033.1:0-86392 GCF_000725475.1 Streptomyces durhamensis | reverse complement strand
ACTCGTACCAGGAGCCGAACAGCGCGCGTTCCCGCTCCACCAGCAGCGGCATCGGATCCGAGGCGGTGACCAATTCCCGCAACGGGTACCGGGCCAGGACCTCGTTCACCTGCGGTGCCAGGGCCGCCGCGAGGCGCCAGGCGGCCGGGCGTTTCTCGTCACGCAGGGCCGCGGCCGCGGCCCGCACGACCGATCGCCGTTCCTTCGGGACTCCGGCGGCCGCGCGCTCGTACAGCCGGGCGCCCTCCTCCATGACCAGTTCGGTGTCGATACCGGCCGGGATCTTGATGCGTGCGTGGTGCTGCCAGGTGGCGACCGGGTCGGCCCAGGCCTCCACCGTGTAGGTCCAGCGGCCCGGTTCGCCCGCGGTGACGGTCGCGCCCCAGCGGTCGGTGCCCGGGGCGAGTTCGCGCATCGGCGTCCAGGGGCCGGGCCGGCCGGCCGGGTCGCGCAGGACGACGTTCGCCGCGACCGCGTCGTGTCCCTCCCGGAAGACGGTGGCCGACACCTCGAACGACTCTCCGGTGACCGCTTTGGCCGGCCTGCGCCCCTGCTGCACCACGGGGCGTACGTCGAGGACGGGGATGCGGCCGAGGGTGGTCTCCCCGAAGGCGGGCGCGGCGTCGGCGGGGCCCGGCGGGCCGGGCACATCAGGGGTGGGCTTCACGGCTTTCCTGCCCGTTGTCTTCTTCGAGGTCTTCTTCGCCGGTGCCGTGCTCTTGCCGCCGGCCGGCGGTGCTGACGAGTGGTGCGTGGCGGGCATGACCGCTCCTGTCCGCGTCAACGTGGGTGTGGGCGGATGGATGTGGGGAGGTGGGTCCTGCGGAGGTGCTGGGTGACGCCTGTGGGGTGTGTACCGGAGGAGCCTTCCCACCCCGCTCGGGTGGGCAATCCGGAACCCTGGTAACTACTCTCGCGTATGTCCACCCGCAAGACCGGCCTCCTTCTTCCGAGTGCCCGGTGACCGCCTCCACACGCCCCGACACCCCCGGCGGGTGGGTCCCCACCGACGCCCGGGTAACCACTACCGTCGAGGGTGACGACGAGACGTACAGCGCCGTACGTCTTCCCCCGTAACGCGTCCGAGGTGGAATGTGAAGGCGATCCGTCGGTTCACCGTCCGTCCCGTTCTCCCCGAACCCCTCCGGCCGCTGAGCGACCTGGCGCGCAATCTGCGCTGGTCCTGGCATGCGGAAACGCGCGATCTGTTCCAGTCCGTCGATCCCGAGGCCTGGGCCGCGGCCGGGGGCGACCCCGTGCGGATGCTGGGCCGCGTGCGGTCGGGCAGGCTGGCCGAACTGGCCGGGGACCGGAGGTTTCTGCGCCGTCTCGGCGCGGTCGCCGACGACCTCGACGACTATCTGACCGGCGACCGCTGGTATCAGACACAGGCGGACGGCCTGCCCGCCGCGGTGGCCTACTTCTCCCCGGAGTTCGGCATCACGGCCGCGCTGCCCCAGTACTCCGGCGGCCTCGGCATCCTCGCGGGCGACCATCTCAAGGCCGCCAGTGACCTGGGTGTCCCCCTGATCGGAGTCGGGCTCCTCTACCGGCACGGCTACTTCCGGCAGAGCCTGTCCCGTGACGGCTGGCAGCAGGAGCACTATCCGGTGCTCGACCCCAACGAGCTGCCCCTCAGCCAGCCGAAGGAGGCCGACGGCGCCCCGGCGCAGGTCTCGCTGGCGCTGCCCGGCGGCAAGGCGTTGCACGCCCGGATCTGGCTGGCCCAGGTGGGCAGGGTGCCGCTGCTGCTGCTCGACTCGGACGTCGAGGAGAACGACCTCGGCGAACGCGGCGTGACCGACCGGCTCTACGGCGGCGGCAGCGAGCACCGGCTGCTGCAGGAGATGCTGCTCGGCATAGGAGGTGTCCGGGCGGTGCGGACGTACTGCCGGCTCACCGGGCACCCGGAGCCGGAGGTGTTCCACACCAACGAGGGCCACGCGGGCTTCCTGGGCCTGGAACGGATCGCCGAACTGTGCGCCGACGGCCTGGACTTCGACTCCTCGCTGGAGGCGGTGCGCGGCGGCACGGTCTTCACCACGCACACACCGGTCCCGGCAGGCATCGACCGCTTCGACCGGGAACTGGTCGCCCGGCACTTCGGGCCGGACGCCGAGCTGCCCGGCATCGAGGTGGACCGCGTCCTGCGCCTCGGCATGGAGACCTATCCGGGCGGCGAGCCGAACCTGTTCAACATGGCCGTGATGGGGCTGCGGCTGGCCCAGCGGGCGAACGGCGTGTCCCTGCTGCACGGGCAGGTCAGCCGGGAGATGTTCGCGGGCCTGTGGCCGGGGTTCGACGCCGAGGAGGTGCCGATCACCTCCGTCACCAACGGGGTGCACGCGCCGACCTGGGTCGCTCCGGAGGTGCTGCGGCTCGGTGCCCGGCAGGTCGGCTCCGAGCGCGCCGAGGACGCGCTGACCGTCGGGGGCTCCGAGCGCTGGGACTCGGTCGCGGACATCGCGGACCAGGAGATCTGGGAGCTGCGCCGCACCCTGCGCGAACAGCTGGTGCTGGAGGTACGCGAGCGGCTGCGGGTGTCCTGGCACCAACGGGGCGCCGCGAACGCCGAGTTGGGGTGGATCGAGGGGGTGCTGGATCCGGACGTCCTGACGATCGGCTTCGCCCGCCGGGTCCCGTCGTACAAGCGCCTGACCCTGATGCTGCGTGACCGCGACCGGCTGATGGAGCTGCTGCTGCATCCGGAGCGCCCGATCCAGATCGTCGTGGCGGGCAAGGCGCATCCGGCGGACGACAGCGGCAAACGCCTGGTCCAGGAACTGGTCCGCTTCGCGGACGACCCCCGGGTGCGCCACCGGGTCGTCTTCCTGCCCGACTACGGCATGGCGATGGCGCAGAAGCTCTACCCCGGCTGCGACGTCTGGCTCAACAACCCCCTGCGCCCGCTGGAGGCCTGCGGCACGTCCGGCATGAAGGCGGCGCTGAACGGCTGCCTGAACCTCTCCGTCCTGGACGGCTGGTGGGACGAATGGTTCCAGCCGGACTTCGGCTGGTCCATCCCGACGGCGGACGGCGCCGGCACGGACCCGGACCACCGCGACGACATCGAGGCGGCGGCGCTCTACGATCTTCTGGAACAGCGGGTCACCCCCCGCTTCTACGAACGCGGACGCGCCGGTCTGCCCGACCGCTGGATCCAGATGGTTCGCCAGACCCTCGGTCTGCTCGGCCCCAAGGTGCTGGCCGGCCGCATGGTCCGCGAGTACGTCGACCGCCTCTACGTCCCCGCCGCACAGGCGCACCGCGCGCTGACCCCGGACACCGCGAGCGCACTGGCCGAGTGGAAGGCGAGGGTCCGGGCGGCCTGGCCGGGCGTGAGCGTCGACCACGTGGAGACGACCGCGACGACGGCCACGGCGGAGCTGGGCACGACGGTGGACCTGCGGGTCCGGGTCGGCCTGGGCGACCTGACCCCCGACGACGTCGAGGTCCAGGCGGTGTCCGGCCGGGTCGACGCGGAGGACCGCATCACCGACGCGACGGTCGTCCCGCTGAAGCCGACCGGCACCCCGGACCTGGAGGGCCGCCTGCTGTACGAGGGCCCCCTGGCCCTGGACCGCACCGGCCCCTACGGCTACACGGTCCGCATCCTGCCGGCCCACCGGTTGCTCGCCTCCGCCGCCGAGCTCGGCCTGCTGACGGTGCCTTCGGAGGAGGTGGTGGAGGGGTCCGGAGTGCTGCTGCGGTAGGGGGCAGGGTCTGCCGGGGGACGAGGAGCCCCCTCCCGGGCGGGTTCCTCAGTCCTCGGACAGCCCCGCGCACAGCTTGCGCAGCACCGTCCCGCACCGGCGGGCGTACGCGTGCTGCAGCCCCCGGGTCGCCGGGCCGCCCGCCTTCGCGTACCACTTGGCCCCCCTGCTGAAGGCCGCGACCGTCAGCCACACCGTGCCGTCGCCCGTACGGTCGACCACGAAGGCCTCCTCGCCGCACTCGGGGTGGCCCTCCAGGGTGCCGTAGGCCCAGCCGGCCCGGCGGGGGTCCTCGGCCGTCCAGATGATGCGGCAGGGGGCCTTGATCAGGGCGGCCAGGGTGACAGTGACGTCGACGCCGGGGGCCGCCCGGTCGGCGCCCGCGTCGATGCCCACGCCCAGGGCGCGGTGCATCTCCCACGTGAGGACCGCCTCGGCGGCCCGCTGGAAGACCGCGTGGCCTTCGCCGAGGCGGGTGCGTACGAGCATGGGATGGAAGCCGGGCGGGCAGTACGTCAGGACGTCGCGGGTCGCGCCGACCGGCTCGTAGGTGAAGGGCGCCGAGGACATGGGTCACAAGGGTAGGGCGGGCCCCGGAGTGCCTTCCTCCTGGGGCCCGCCCGTCAGCCGCCGGGTCAGCTGGTGACGTTGACCGCGCTCCAGGCCGCCGCCACCGTCTTGTACTCGGTGCTGCTGGAGCCGTACAGGTCCGCCGCCGCCGACAGGGTGCCCGAGCGGGCGTCGGAGTAGTCGGTGGTGGAGGTGAAGTACTCGGTCAGCGCCTTGTACCAGATCTGCAGCGCCTTGTCCCGGCCGATGCCGGTGACCGTGGAGCCGTTCTTCGTCGGGGAGTTGTAGGTCACCCCGTTGATCGTCTTCGAGCCGCTGCCCTCGGACAGCAGGTAGAAGAAGTGGTTCGCGACACCGGACGAGTAGTGGACGTCCAGGTTGCCGACGGAGGAGGACCAGTAGTCCGCCGAGCCGCCGTCCTTGCTGGGCTTGTCCATGTAGCGCAGCGGGGTGCCGTCGCCGTTGATGTTGATCTTCTCGCCGATGAGGTAGTCACCCTTGTCGGACGAGTTGTTGGCGTAGAACTCCACGCCGGTGCCGAAGATGTCGCTGGTCGCCTCGTTCAGGCCACCGGACTCACCGGAGTACTCCAGGCCCGCGGTGTTGGCGGTGACGCCGTGGCTCATCTCGTGCCCGGCCACGTCCAGCGAGGTCAGCGGGTCGGTGTTGCCGTCGCCGTCGCCGTACGTCATGCAGAAGCAGCTGTCGTCCCAGAACGCGTTCACGTACGCGTTGCCGTAGTGGACGCGCGAGTAGGCGCCGACGCCGTTGTTCTTGATGCCGCTGCGGCCGAAGGTGCTCTTGTAGAAGTCCCAGGTCTCCGCCGCGCCGTAGGCGGCGTCCGCGGCCGCGGTCTGGTCGGAGGAGGAGCTGGAGGCGGTACCGGTGCCGAAGACGTTGGTCGAGCTGGCCACCAGGGTGCCCTTGCCGGACGTCTTGCGGGCTAGGTTGTAGGTCTTGTGACCGCCCCGGGCGCTGTCGGTGAGCTGGTACGTCGAGCCCGACTGCGTGCTGTTCAGGCTGACCGTGCCGGAGTACAGCGTCTTGCCCTGGAAGAGCTTCTTGCCGGTGGCCGCGTCGGTGATGACGTGCAGCTGGTTCGGGGTGCCGTCGTCCTGCAGACCGCCGACGACCGTCTCGTAGGCGAGGACGGCCTTGCCCGAGCCGGCCCAGATCACCTTGCGGGCGCCGTCCGAGGCGGACTTGGCGGAGCCGAGGGTCTTGGCGGCGGACACCGCCTGCTTCTCGGCCTTGGCGGCCGTGATCTGCGGCTTGAGCGAGGCGACCTTGATGGCCGCCTTGTTCGCTCTGGTCACACCCGCGTAGGTGCGCTCGTAGCGGGTGTGGACGGTGCCGTCGGCGTCCTTGACGACGTCCTTGACGACCAGCTTCTCCTTGGCCCCCAGGCCTATCTGCTGGGCGGTCGCGGCCGCGCCGGCCTGCGCCTTCTGGATCAGGGAGGTGCGGGCGGCGGCGGACAGCGCGGTCGGCGCCGCGGCCGTCCTGGCGGCGGCACCGGCCGGGGTCTGGGCCGAGGCGTTGGCGGCCAGACCGGTGGAGAGGAGGGCTCCGGCGGCGACGGCGGTGGCGACGGCCAGGGTGGTGCGCTTGTGACGCGCGTAGCGGGGGGTCACGCAAGCTCCTTCTGTGGGGAGTCCGGTCAGCGTGGGGTTACTGGCCGGAACGGTGTGGTGAAGCTCTGCGGCGGGTGAGGGAAGAGTGACATCAGGGACGCGTACATGTCAGGGCCCTGAAGTGATGTTGGCTGAAAAACGACTGTCCGAGAAACGTTGCAGGTGTGTTAACGGGGGTCGCCCGAGGGTGCTTGACCCTCGGACAACCCCCAGTTCCCGGGCTTTTGGCGGCCGGTTTACGGGAACGTCAGCTTCCAGTCGTTGAGTGTTCCGGTGTCGTAGGTGGCCTGATCCTGCACCTTCAATTTCCAGGTGCCGTTGGCCGTTTCGGCGGAGGCGTTGACCGTGTAGGTCTGCTTCACGTTGTCCGCGGAGTCCGAGGAGCTGAAGTTCTTCAGCCGGTACGCCTTGCCGGACGGGCCGATGAGGTCGATCACCAGGTCACCCCGCCAGGTGTGCGTGATGTCGACGCTCACCTGGAGGTTGCTCGGCGCGTTTCCGCTCCTGTCGGAGACGGTGATGTTCGAGGTGACGGCGGGCCCGTTGTCCGGGATCGCCACCGGTGTGTTGTTGTCGTACACACCGCCGCCGCCTCCGCCGCCCCCGCCGGAGCGCGAGCCGACGCCGACGCCCGCCCAGGCGTCCTGCACCGCCTTGTACTCGGCGCTGGAGGTGCCGTACAGCTCACCGGCCGCCGCGAGGGTGCCGGTGCGGGCGCCCGCGTAGTCGGTGGTGGACGTCCACTTGGTGGTCAGCGCCCGGTACCAGACCTGCAGCGCCTTGTCCCGGCCGATGCCGGTGACCGGCAGCCCGTCCGCGGTCGGCGAGTTGTAGCTGACGCCGTTGATCACCTTGGCGCCGCTGCCCTCGCTCAGCAGGTAGAAGAAGTGGTTGGCGACGCCCGAGGAGTAGTGCACGTCGAGGTTGCCGACGCCCGAGTACCAGGAGTCGGCCGAACTGCCGTCCTTGCTGGGCTTGTCCATGTAGCGCAGCGGGCTGCCGTCGCCGTTGATGTCGATCTTCTCGCCGATGAGGTAGTCCCCGACATCGGTGGAGTTGTGTTGCCGGACCCGTCGCCGTAGGTCATGCAGAAGCAGCCGTCGTCCCAGAACGCGTTCACGTACGAGTTGCCGTAGTGCACGCGGGAGTAGGCGCCGACGCCGTCGTTCCTGATGCCGCTGCGGCCGAAGGTGTTCTTGTAGAAGTCCCAGGTCTCCTGCGCGCCGTAGTGGGCGTCCGCGCCCGCGGTGGCGGCGTTGGAGTTGGTGCCGTTGCCCCAGGTGTCGTTGCTCTGCGAGAACAGGGTGCCGGTGCCCGAGGTGCCGTGGTTCAGGTTGTACGTCTTGTGGTTCCCGCGCGCGCCGTCGGTCAGCGTGTACGTCGACCCCGAGTGGGTCGTGGTCAGGTTCACCTGGCCGCTGTACCGGGTGTTGCCGACGCCCGTCTCGATGCCCTGGTACTCGTAGAGCTTCTTGCCGGTGGCCGCGTCGGTGATGACGTGCAGCTGGTTCGGGGTGCCGTCGTCCTGCAGGCCGCCGACGACCGTCTCGTAGGCCAGGACGGGCTTTCCGCTCGCCGCCCAGATCACCTTGCGGACGGAGTCGGCCGCCGGCCTGCTGCCGCCGAGGGCCCGGGCCCGCTGCACCGCCTGCTTCTCGGCCGCGGCCTTCGGCACGGCCGGGGTGAGACCGGTGACCTTCAGCGTGGTGTCGGTGGCCTTGACGACGTCCATGGTCTTGCCCGACCTGGACTCCACGACGAGGTCGCCGCCGAGCACCGGAAGGCCGGCGTAGGTGCGCTCGTAGCGGGTGTGCAGGGTGCCGTCGGCGTCCTTGACGACGTCCTTGACGACCAGCTTCTCCTTGGCGCCGAGGCCGAGGTTCCGGGCGGTGGCGGCCGTCGTCGCGTCGGCGTGGCGTATCAGCTCGACGCGCTGCGAGGGCGTGAGCTTGACCGCGACATGGGCCGGATTCATCCTGCCCGGCTGCGGCTTCGACGGTGTGGCACTGGCGGCGCCGGACTGGACGGCGGCGATCAGGGCGGCGACACCGGCGAGGGCGACGGTGGCGGTGCGGCGTTGCGCTGTGTGGGAGGTGCGTCTGCGAGAGGAGGAACTGCTGCTCAACACTGACTCCTTCTGCGTGACCGCGGGTCGCGCGGCCAGGGGAGACCGGACGGTGGGTTGGGACGTCCGGGCAGAACAGGGCGTTACGCGGAACCACGTGCAGGCCGATCGTGCACAGCAGGGGTGGCACTGTGGGGTTGCTGTGAGTCGGCCTGGGAAGAGTGACAGGGGATCAGTGCACCTGTCAGGACCGCGTCACAAAGTTGGCCGGAAATGGTTCGTTGTCCGGATGTTCATGTTCGTTATGCGAACCGTTGGTTGATCGGTGCGGCGCCCCTTCAGCGCCCTCTCCCCGCCCTCCCCACCACCCGCACCCTCTGCCCCGTCACGGCCCCGCGGTGTCGCCGTGCCAGGTCCGCCACAGTGCCGCGTAGGCGCCGTCGGCGGCCACCAGGTCGTCGTGCGTGCCCAGTTCCGTCAGACGGCCGTCCTCCATGACCGCCACCCGGTCGGCGTCGTGGGCCGTGTGCAGACGGTGCGCGATGGCGATGACCGTACGGCCCTGCAGGACGGCGGCGAGCGCGCGTTCGGCGTGCCGGGCCGTCGCGGGGTCCAGCAGGGCGGTGGCCTCGTCCAGGATCAGGGTGTGCGGGTCGGCCAGCACCACCCGGGCCAGGGCGAGCTGCTGGGCCTGGGAGCCGTCGGTGGAGCGGCCGCCCGCGCCCAGCGGGGTGTCGAGGCCGTCCGGCAGCTCCCGCACCCAGTCGGCGCCGACCGCGGCGAGCGCCGCCCACAGGTCGGCGTCCGAGGCGTCGGGCCCGGCGATCAGGAGGTTGTCGCGGACCGTGCCGAGGAACACATGGTGCTCCTGCGTCACCAGCACCACCTGGCGGCGCAGCAGCTCCGGCGCCAGGTCGGCGACCGGCACCCCGCCCACCGTCACCGCTCCGGCCCCTGGCCGGTCGACGCCCGCGAGCAGCCGGCTCAGTGTCGTCTTCCCGGCGCCTGACGGGCCCACCACCGCGAGCCGTTCCCCGGGCCGTACCGTCAGGTCCACCCCGCGCAGCACCTCGCCGCCGCGCTCGTAGGCGTACCGGACCGCGCGCACGTCGATGCGGTCGTCCGCCGGAACCGGCGAGCCGTCCGCGCCGTCCCCGCGCGGCGGCGCCTGCGCCAGCCCCTCCACCCGGGCGAACGAGGCGCCGCTGCTCTGCAGTTGCTCCACACGCATCAGGATCTGGTCCAGCGGCTCGGTGAACTGCCGCAGATACAGCGCCGCGGCCACCACCGCGCCCACCCCGACCTCGCCCCGCTGGTGCAGCCAGCCGCCGAGCAGCAGCACGCCCGCCACGGGCACGGTGTACGTCACCTCGACCGCCGGGAAGAACACCGTTCGCAGGAACAGCGTGTACAGGCGGGTGCGGCGGGACTCCTCCAGCGCGTCGCGGCTCGCCGTGATCCGCCGGTGCAGCAGCCCGAACGCCTCGACGGTCCGGGCCCCGGCCGCCGTCGCGGCGACGATCTCCGCGACCTGGGAGGTGGCCGCGCCCTCGGCGAGATAGCCGTCCCGGGCCCGGCGCAGATACCAGCGCAGCGCCAGCCGGATCGGGGTCAGCCCGAGCAGCCCGAACGCCCCGAGCAACGGGTCCAGCGCGAAGACCGCGCCCAGCACGAACAGCGCCTGCACGGTGTTGACCAGCAGTTCCGGGCCGACGTCCCGGAGCGTGGTGCCGACGATCGCCACGTCCGCCGTGCCGCGTGCCGTCAGATCGCCGGTGCCGGCCCGCTCCACCACGGACGCGGGCAGCGCCAGCACCCGGTCGACGTACTGCTCGCGCACCCGGGCCAGTGTCCGCTCCCCGAACCGGTATCCCACATACCGCGCCCAGCGGGCGAGCAGCAGCTGGGCCAGCGCGCACAGCAGGATCCACAGCGCGAGCCGGTCCACCACCCCGACCCCGTGCCCGGTCCGCACCTCGTCGACGATCCGCCCGACCAGCCACGGCCCCACCAGCCCCGCCCCCGCGGCCAGTGCGTTCAGCAGCAGCGCGGCGGTGAACGCCCGCCCGTCGGCCCGGACCAGCCGTAGCGCGGCCCGCCGCACCCGGCCACGGTCGGCAACCGGCAACAGCCCCTCGCCCGCGGTCACCGTTCACCCCCGATCTGCCCGCCCGCGGCCGGTGTGACGGTGAAGGCCCGTTCGCCGGCCTGGCCCGGCCGTAGCGCGGCCCGCCGCACCCGGCCCCGGGTGGCGACCGGCAGCAGTCCTCCGCCCGCCGTCACCGTCCGCCCTCGATCCGTCCGTTCGGCCGTGGTCGCCGGGAGCAGTCCTTCGCCCGTTGTCATCGGCTGGCTCCGGTCCGCTCGTTCGGCCGTGTCCGCCGGGAGTAGTCCTCCGTGCGCTGTCACCGGCTGGCTGCGATCCGCTCGTTCGGCCGTGTCCGCCGGGAGCAGTCCTTCGCCCGCCGTCACCGTCCGCCCCCGATCCGCCCGGCCGGCCATGGCCGCCGGCAACAGCCCCTCGCCCGCCGTCACCGTCCGTCCCCGATCCGTCCGTTCGGCCACGGCCTCACCGCGGCCGGTGCGGTGGCGAAGGTACGCTTGCCGGCCCGGGCCGACCGTGGCGCGGCCCGCCGTACCCGGCCGTGGGTGGCGACCGGCAGCAGTCCTCCATCCGCCCTCACCGGGCGACCCCTTCCGTGTCCCGGGCCACGAGTGATCGGTAGCCCGGTTCCGCGGTCAGCAGGTGCTGGTGCGTGCCGGTCGCCGCGACCTTGCCGTCGACGAGGAAGACGACCGTGTCCGCCCGGTCCAGCATCAGCGGCGAGGTGGACGTCACCAGCGTCGTACGGCCCTCCCGCGCCTCGCGCAGCCGCCGGGCGACCGTCGCCTCCGTGTGCGCGTCCAGTGCCGAGGTCGGTTCCACCGCGAGCAGCACCTCGGGGTCGGCCGACAACGCCCGGACCAGCCTCATCCGCTGCCGCTGCCCGCCCGAGAGGCTGCGGCCCCCGCCCGCCACCGGTGAGTCCGGCCCGTCGGGCAGTGCACGCACGACGTCCTCGGCGGCGGCCGCGTACAGCGCGCGCGCCAACTCCGCCTCGGTGACCGGGTGTTCAGCGGCCACGACCTCCCGTAGCGGCCCGGCGAACAGGTCGGCCTCGTTGTCCGCGACCAGGATCCGGCGCCGTACCTCGGCGAGCGGGACCGCGTCGAGCCTTACCGCACCCCAGGTGGCGTCGGTCGGCCCGAAGCGGCCGAGCCGGTCGACCACGGCGGCGGCCTCGGCGGGCCGGGCGGCGGCCAGCGCGGTCAGCCGGCCCGGCGCCACCCGCACCCCGGACGCCGGGTCGTGCAGCTCGGCCGGTTCCCCGGGCGCGGACAGCGTGCCCTCGTCCGGCTCCGGCTCCAGCCGCAGCAGCCGTACGACCCGGCGCGCGGCCACCACGCCCCGGTTGAGGTCGTAGGTCATCTGCACGAGGAAGGCCACCGGTCCGATCAGCACCGCGACATAGCCGTACACGGCCACCAACTGGCCGATACTGAGCTGCCCCTGCGCGGTGAGCCGGGCCGCGAGCCAGGTCACCACGGCCAGGAACAGGGTGGGCAGGCCCACCCCTAGCGCCTGCACCCAGCTGGCCACCGCGCCCACCCGGTACCCCTGCGCCCGCAGCCGCCGGGAGTCGGCCCGGAAGGCGTCCGAGACCAGCCCCTTCCCGCCCAGCCCGTTGAGCACCCGCAGCCCGCCCGCGAGGTCGCCGATGCGCGCGGTGAGCACGCCCTGCCGTTCCCGGTAGACGCTCTCCGCGCCCTGCATGCGCAGCGTCAGCGGCCCGGTGACCAGCGCGATCACCGGCAGTCCGAGCAGTACGACGGCGGCCAGCGGCGGCGAGACCGTGAGTAGCAGCCCGGCCACCACCGCGTACACCACGGCGGAGCCGACGCCCGGTCCGACCACGGTCAGGGCCTGTGCGACGGTCTGCACGTCGCCGACCCCGATCGTCACCACCTCGCCGGCCCCGGCCCGGCGCCCCAGCGCGGCCCCGAGCCGCACCACATGGTCCACGACCACCTTCACGGTGCGGAAGTTGGCGTCCATCCGGACCCGGGTCATCGTGCGGTGCCGCATGATGCTCAGCCAGGCGTTCACCGCCCCGACCGCGAACATCACCGCGGTCCAGGCGGCCAGCACCCCCAGCCGCCCCGGCACCAGCCCGTCGTCCACGGCCCGCGCCATCAGATACGGCTGCGCGGCCAGCAGCACCATCCACACACTGCCCAGCACCGCCCCGGCCACGGCCCGCCCCGGCTGCCGTCGCACCAGCCACCACAGGTACCACCAGCCACCGCGGGTGTCGGGCCTGCCCGGATCCTCGTACGCGTCGATCATCCATCCCCCGATCGGCTCGGCGTCGCCGGGAAAACCCGAAGGTATCCAGGGTGGGACGGGTGCTCCAACGAATAAAAGGCCGCTCGGGGGGCGGCCGGTGGCGAGGCCGGTCCCTTTGGGGGAGGGCGCCGGCCTCGCGGGGGAGTGCGGGCTCAGCCCAGGCCGAGGCTGGAGAGGGCCGTCGTCCAGTCGGTCATGATGGCGTCCTGGGCGTCGGCGAGGCTGACGTCACCGGCGCAGACGGCCTTCTTGAGCTTGTTCTCGACGGTGTCCTTGTCCGAGGAGGCCTCGTCGCCGTAGTGCGGTTCGGGCCAGAGGTTCTGCTCGCTCCTCGGGGAGCCGCCGAGTTCGAGCGGGACGAAGTGGTCCTCCTCGTAGTCCGAGAGGCTGGTGTCGGAGTAGCCGTACTCGACGATCTGCTTCTTCTTCAGCGCGCTCGTGTAGGAGCTGGGCGGGCGTACGGTCGCGGTCCAGCCGGACACGCAGATGGTGGAGCCGATGGTGTCCTGGGTGACGTCGGGGTTGAGGGCCCCGGGCGTACAGGCGGAGTCGGGCAGGGGCAGGTAGTCCTGGCTGCAGCTCGCGGCGTGGGCGGTGCCGGTGGTGACGGTGAGGCCCGCGGCGGCGAGGGCGAGGGTGGAGAGGGTGGTCACCAGGGGGCGCGGTATTCGGGACAAGTGGGGTCTCCCGGTGCGGTGCCCGGCAGAGGTTCCGGGCGGTCGTGAGCATGACAGCACCGGGATTGTCTATGCGAGTAGACCCCTTTGCCCGACCGAGGGCTCCTTTGGTTGAACGTTTATTCGCGCGAGTGCGGCGGAAGGTGTGGCCTTGGCATGGTCTTGACATGACGGGGGTGCGGTGTGGCCGACGGGCCCCGCGAGGGCTCGCGAGCCGGTCCGCCGGGAGGCGTGACGCTTCGTCAACTGCCTGTCGTGGCCCGGGTGAACAGCCGTTGAACCGGCGGTGCCCGGATCAGTTCGGGCCGGACCGGCCCGCCATGTCCTGGGGAGGCCGGCCCAGGATCCCCCGGTCGTACCCCACCGCCACCGCCGCCGCCCGGTCGTTGACGCCGAGCTTGGCGTACAGGTGGGTGAGGTGGGTCTTGACCGTGGCCTCGCTGATGAACAGTTCGCGGGCGATCTCGCGGTTCGAGGTGCCCTTGGCGACCAGGGCCAGGACCTCGCGCTCGCGGGCGGACAGGGGCTCGGCGTCGGGCCGGCGGGGCGTGCGGACGGCCTGGACCAGGCGGGAGGCGACGGCGGGGGAGAGGACCGTACGGCCCTCGGCGGCGGCCCGGACGGCGGTGAACAGCTCGTCGCGCGGGGCGTCCTTGAGGAGATAGCCGGTCGCGCCCGCCTCGATCGCGGGCAGCGTGTCGGAGTCGGTGTCGTAGGTGGTGAGGACCAGGACCTTGGCGCGGGCGCCGCGCCGGGTCAGCTCGCGGATGGCGTCCACACCGGAGCCGCCGGGCATCCGCAGGTCCATCAGGATCACGTCCGGGTCCAGGGCCGCGGCCCGGGCCACCGCCTCGACGCCGCTCGCGGCCTCGCCGAGCACGGTGAAGCCGGCGGCGGAGTCGAACATGCCGCGCAGGCCGTCGCGGACGACCGGGTGGTCGTCGACGATCAGCAGGGAGACGGGAGATTCAGCGGTCATCACCCACCAACGGTACGCGAGCCGACACCGCCGTACCGTGCCCCGGCTCCGACTCCAGCGTGAGGGAGCCCGCGATGCGTTCGGCGCGGGCCCGCATGCCGTCCAGGCCGAAGCCCCCGCCGCGCGTCCGCTCCGGGACGGCGGCCGGGTCGAAGCCGGTGCCGTCGTCGCGGATGTCGAGGGTGACCTCGTCGCCCATGAAGGAGAGGGTCACCCCGACACGGCTCGCGCGGGCGTGCCGGGCCGCGTTGGACAGGGCCTCCTGGGCGATGCGCAGCAGCGTCGCCGAGACCTCGTCGTGGAGCTGCTCGGTGGTGCCGGTGACCGTGAAGTCGGCCCGTACACCGGTGCGTTCGCCCCACTCGGCGACCGTCTTCTTCAGCGCCTCCGGCAGCCCGTCGGCGGCCAGCGCGACCGGGGCCAGGTTGTGCACCGAGCGGCGGGCCTCGCCGAGGCTGTGCCGGGCGAGTGCCGAGGCCCGCTCCAGGTGGGTGCGGGCGGTGGTCAGATCGGGGGCGTTCGCCACCACCTGCAGCTGGGCGATGATCCCGGTCAGGCCCTGCGCGATGGTGTCGTGGATCTCGGCGGCGAGCCGGCGGCGCTCGTCGGCCACCCCCGCCTCCCGCGCCTGCACGAGCAGCTGGGCGTGCAGCGCGGCGTTCTCGTCCAGCGCCTGCTGCAACGCCGTGTTGGTGCGCTCCAGTTCGTCGATGGTGCCGGCCTGGACGGCGGCGCGGTCCTGCTCCTGCACGGCGTACCGGGTGAACACGGTGACCATGCCCATGTTGACGGCCAGGACCAGGCAGAAGCCGAGCCACAGGAACAGCCCGTGCGGCGGCCAGCCGCCGATCTCGCTGCCGGCCATGGTGACGGCGGTCAGGAAGAGACCGGGCAGCACCAGCCGGCGCGGCAGCTCGCGGCCCGCGGTGTAGTAGCCGGTCACGGCGTAGAAGGCGAAGAACGGGTTGGCCCAGGTCAGCATGAAGGCGAGGGCCCAGCGCAGCAGGTAGAGGCAGACGTCGGTCCGGCTCGGGTCCGGCCGCTTCCGCTTCACCGCGCCCCAGCACAGCTGCAGCACGACCGCCACGGGCACGAGGACGGCGCACACGACCATCCCGGGCCGGTCCATGCCGACCGCGCGGGCGGAGATCGCCGCCGCGACGACACCGACGGTCAGCAGCGCCCAGGGCCCCCACCTGTCGAAGGAGACCCGGGCCGGCAGGTGCGTGTCGGTCGTCATGCCACCAGTGTCCGGCACGACTCGCTCACTCCCAGCGGAACCAGCGCGCCGCCCCCGCCGTCAGCAGCACCGTCCAGCCCGCGAGCACGCCCAGGTGCCCCCAGCCGGGCCAGTCACCGGAGGCCGCCTCGCCCAGCGCGCGGGCCGCCGCACCGAACGGGGTGAGCTGCACCACACGGGCCAGTGTGTGCGGCATCTCCTGGACCGGCAGCCACACGCCCGCGCAGAACATCATCGGGAAGAACACCGCCGAGCCGATCGCGCTCGCCATCTTCGTGGTGCGGGACAGCGCCGAGACGACGGAGCCGAGGGCCAGGGCCGCCCCGGTCGTGAGCAGCAGCGCCAGCAGGTAGCCGGCCGGCTGCTCGGGCAGCCGCACGTCGAAGGCCAGCCGGCCGACGACGAGCGCGAGCAGCGCGGAGCCCAGCGCCACCGTGCCCAGGACGACCATCGGCGCGGACAGCAGGGCGGAGGGCCGTACCGGAGTGAGCCGCATCCGGCGCAGGATGCCCCGCTCCCGGTGGCCGGTCAGGACCTGGGGCAGCGACTGCACCCCGGACATGATCAGGGCGACCAGGACGGTGATGGGGACGTAGGCGTCGACCGGCCGCAGGCCGCCCAGGGACTTGTCGGCCTCCCGGAACGACGGGATCGAGCCGAGGATCACCAGCAGCAGCGTCGGGAACAGGAAGATCCAGAACACGGCCGCGGGTTCGCGGCGGAACAGGCGGAACTCGGTGCGCAGGACGGCGGTGTTCATGCCGCGGCCTCCTTCGTCAGGTCCAGGAACGCGTCGTCGAGGGTGGCGTCGAGGACACGGAGCTGATGGGCGGTGATGTGGTGCCGGGCGAGCAGGGTGATGACCGCGTTGACGGTCTCGTCGGTACCGGAGAGCGTGATCCGGCCGTCCTTGTGCTCGACGGAGGCGATGGCCGGGAGGGCGGCGAGGTCATGCTCGTCCAGCGGCGCGGACGGGGTGAAGCTGATGACGGTGGCGCCCGCCGAGCGGCGGATGAGCCCGGCCGGTGTGTCCAGCGCCGCGACCCGTCCCTTGTCGATGACCGCGATCCGGTCGCACAGCCGCTGCGCCTCCTCCATGAAGTGGGTGACCAGCAGCACGGTGACCCCGCTCGCGCGCACGTCCTCGATGAGCTGCCAGGTGTCGCGGCGGGCGCGCGGGTCCAGACCGGTGGTCAGCTCGTCCAGTACGACCACCCGCGGACTGCCGACGAGGGCCAGCGCGATGGACAGCCGCTGCTGCTGCCCGCCGGACAGCTTGCCGAACCGGGTGCCCAGCTTCGCCGTCAGCCCCAGGCGTTCGGCGAGCGGCCGCCAGTCGGCCGGGCGCGGGTGGAAGGAGGCGTACAGTTCCAGCGCCTCGCGGACGGTCAGCTTGGGCTGGAGTTCGCTCTGCTGGAGCTGGGCGCCGAGGATCCTGACGACCTCGTCGTGGTCGGCCACGGGATCCAGGCCCGCGACCCGGACCCGGCCCGCGTCGGGCACCCGCAGCCCCTCGACGCACTCCACGGTGGTCGTCTTGCCGGCGCCGTTGGGGCCGAGGATCCCGAAGATCTCGCCCTCCTCCACAGCGAACGAGACGCCGTCGACCACGGCCCGGCCGCCGTAGGACTTGCGCAGATCGGTGACTTCGATGACGGATGGCATGACTTGAGCATCCCGGGCGGGCCGGGTCCGGCACATCGGCCGGCCCGCTCGGGACGGCATCGTCCGATCGGTTGACCCCGCCCTACGACCCTCGTCGACCCCGCCTTACGACCCCCCTGTGCGGATGCTCGAACAGGCAGATCGCGGGACCGGCGGGCGGCCCGGTCCGGCCGAAACTCGGTGGGCGATGTCCGTGCCGGTCCGTACGCTCGCGGTGATGCCCACGACACGTGCAACCACCGAGGACCGCTCCGCCGTCCGCACCCTGCTGCGGCTGTGGCCGTACGTCCGGCCCGTGCGGGCACGGCTGTTCACGGCCGCGTTCGTCGCGATCGTCGCCTCCTGCACCGGGCTGGTGATCCCGCTCGTGCTGAAGTGGATGGTGGACGGCCCGGTCGCCGGCCGGGACCCGGCGGGAGTCTGGTTCGGCGCGCTGTGTCTGCTCCTCCTCGGCATCGCCGAGGCCGTCCTGTTCGGCATACGGCGCTGGCTGGTGGCCCGTCCGCTGTCGCACGTCGAGGCGGAGATGCGGGCCGGGCTCTACCGGCATCTGCAGCGGCTGCCCGTCGCCTTCCACGACCGCTGGGCCTCGGGCCAGCTGCTGTCGCGGGGCACGACCGACCTGATGCTGGTGCGGATGTTCCTCGCCTTCCCGCTCACGTTCCTGCTGGTCAACGGGATCACGATTCTCGCCGGCATGGTGATCATGCTGATGCAGGACTGGGTGCTGGGGCTGGTCGTCCTCGGTCCCGTCATCCCCGTGATGTGGACCTGCGCGCTCTTCGAGCGGCGGTACGCCCAGGTGGCGCGGCGCGCGCAGGACCAGGTCGGTGATCTGACGACGGTGGTCGAGGAGAGCGTGCTCGGCATCCGCATCATCAAGGGCTTCGGCCGGCACCGCAGCCAGGCCCGGGCGTTCGGCGAACTCTCGCTCACCCTGCGCGGCACGGAGCTGCGCAAGGCGCGGCTGCTGGCCGCCATCTGGGGTGTCATCGTGACGCTGCCGGAGCTGGCGATCGGGGCCGCGCTGGTGCTGGGCGCCGTCCGGGTGGCCGACGGCGAGCTGTCGGCGGGCACGCTGGTGGCCTTTCTGAGCACGGCGCTCGCCCTGCGCTGGCCCGTCGACTCGATCGGCTTCCTGCTGGCGATGAGCCAGGAGGCGGCGACGGCCACGGAGCGGTACTTCGAGGTGCTGGACGAGAGGCCGGAATCCGCCGGGGAGGCACCCGCCGGCGCGGCGGGCGGCAGCCCGCGCCCGGCCGGCCGGCCCACCGGGCTCCGCTTCGAGAACGTCCGGTTCCGCTACCCCGACGCACCCCCCGGCTCCGCACCCCTCCTCGCCCGCATAGACCTCCACATCCGCCCCGGCGAGTCCATGGCCCTCGTCGGGGCGACCGGCAGCGGCAAGACCACGCTCACCGCCCTCGTCCCCCGCCTGCACGAGGTCACCTCCGGCCGCATCACCCTCGACGGCGTCGACATAGCCGCCATGCCCCGCGAGGAACTGCGCGCCAAGGTCGCCGTCGCCTTCGAGGAACCCACCCTCTTCTCCACGAGCGTCGGCGAGAACGTCCTGATGGGAGCCCCGGACGGCGCCGGAGGGCCGGACCTCGACCGCGCGCTCGCCGTCGCGCAGGCCGACTTCGCGCACGCCCTCCCCCAGGGCACCGACACCCGCGTCGGCGAGCAGGGCCTCAGCCTCTCCGGCGGCCAGCGCCAACGCCTCGCGCTGGCCCGCGCGGTGGTCGCCCGACCGGAGTTCCTGGTGCTGGACGACCCGCTGTCCGCGCTGGACGTGCACACGGAGGCCGCCGTGGAGGCCGCGCTGCGACGGGTCCTCGCCGACACCACCGCGCTGATCGTGGCCCACCGCCCGTCCACCGTGCTGCTCGCCGACCGCGTCGCCCTGCTCTCGGGCGGCCGGATAGCGGCCGTCGGCACCCACCAGGAACTCCTGCGCCACAACGCCGAGTACGCGCATCTGATGTCCGCGGACGCCGGGTACGCCGGGGATACGGAGGACTCCCGTTGACCACCACGACCGCCTCCACGCCCACCGCCGAGGACGACGAACTCCCCGGCGCACACCGGGAGGACGGCGGCGGTGACGGCGACGTCTTCGACCGGGACGTGCTGCCCGCCCCGCCCGGCGCCACGGCCGCCCTGCTGCGCTCCCTGCTCGCGCCCCTGAAGGGCAGGGCCGCCGTGACCACCCTCCTGCTGCTGTGCCAGCAGGCGGTGGTGCAGGCGGGCCCGCTGCTGGTGGCGTACACCATCGACCACGCCGTACCGGTCTTCCGGGACCACCGCCACGGCCCGCTGATCGCGGTGGCCGTCGGCTATCTGCTGTGCGCGCTGCTCTCCGGCGCGCTGCAGTTCGCGTTCATCGAGGCCTCCGCCCGGGTCAGCCAGGACGTGCTGCTCGACCTGCGGGGCCGGATCTTCCGGCACGCGCAGGCGCTGAGCATCGACTTCCACGAGCGGTACACGTCCGGACGGCTGATCTCCCGCTCCACCACCGACGTCGAGTCGCTGCGCGAACTCCTCGACGAGGGGCTCCAGGAGCTGGTGACCGTCGTGCTGTCCTTCGTCTACATCGCGGCGCTGCTGCTCTGGCTGGACCTCGGTCTGGGCGCCGTCGCGGTGGCCTCCTTCGTGCCGCTGTACCTGCTCGTCCGGCTCTACCAGCGGCGGGCGGGCCGGGTGTACCGGGCGCGCTCGACGGCGATCGCGGCCGTGATCGTGAAGTTCGTGGAGACCATGAACGGCATCCGCCCGGTGCGCGCCTTCCGCCGGGAGGCCGCGAACGACGCCGAGTTCGCCGTCCTCAACCGGCGGCACGAGCGCACCAACGGCGACGCGCTGCTGGAGATGGCCCGCTATGTGGTCGGATCGCGGCTGGTGGCCAACACGGCGGTCGCGGGAATCGTGCTGTGGGGCGCCTACCGGGTGGCGTCCGGCTCGCTGGAGCTGGGCGTGCTGGCGGCGGCGGTGCTGTACCTGCGCCGGCTGTACGACCCGATCGACCGGCTGGGGATGTTCCTGAACTCCTACCAGTCGGCGGCGGCCTCCCTGGAGAAGATCGCCGGGCTGCTGGCGCAGACCCCGTCCGTGCCCGAGCCGTCCGAGCCGCGCGCACTCCCGCCCGCACAGGGGGACCTCCCCGGCCGGGAGGTCGTCTTCGACGGCGTCCGGTTCGCCTACCGCACCGGCGGTGAGGTGCTGCCCCGCTTCACGCTGACCCTCCCGGCGGGACAGACGGTCGCCGTCGTCGGCTCCACGGGCGCCGGCAAGTCCACCCTCGCCAAGCTCCTCGCCCGCTTCTACGACCCCTCCGACGGCCGCGTCCTGCTGGACGGGGTGGATCTGCGCGAGCTGTCCGTGCCGGAGCTGCGGCGCGGGGTGGTCATGGTGACCCAGGAGGCGTTCCTGTTCTCCGGCACGGTCGCGGACAACATCGCCATCGGCCGGCCCGACGCCACCCGCGAGGAGATCGAGCGCGCGGCGATGGCGATCGGCGCGCACGAGTTCATCAGCGCGCTGCCCGACGGCTACGACACCGACGTCCGCAAGCGCGGCGGCCGGATCTCCGCCGGGCAGCGCCAACTGGTCGCCTTCGCCCGGGCGCTGCTCGCCGATCCGGCGGTGCTGATCCTGGACGAGGCGACCAGCTCGCTGGACATCCCGGGCGAGCGGGCCGTGCAGCGGGCGATGTCGACGGTCCTGCGCGGCCGCACGGCCGTCGTCATCGCCCACCGGCTGTCCACGGTGGAGATCGCGGACCGGGTGCTGGTGATGGAACACGGCCGGATCGTCGAGGACGGCAGGCCCGCCGAACTCATCGCCGGCACCGGCCGGTTCGCGGACCTGCACCAGGCCTGGCGGGACAGTCTGGCCTAGCGGACCGCCCCGGGGCGTGGGGCGGCGGACCGCCCGCGGCCGGGATCACGGCACCCCCAGCTCGAAGAGGGCGTAGCCGGCGTACGACCCGGAGGCGAGCGCCGCGATGCCGAGCAGGGTGCACTGCAGGGGCAGGCTCAGCCGGCGCATGGCCACCGCGAGCGGCAGGAACAGCGGGAAGCAGGGCAGCAGATAGCGGGAGATGTTGGCGACGATCTGCTGGCTGCCGAGGACCAGGGCGAGCGTGAGGACGGTGTACACGACCAGCACCGCCGGCGGGCGCAGCCGCAGCAGCAGCGGCAGCAGTGCGGCGGCGAGCAGGATGACGCCGACCGCGATGACGTCGGCGAAGGGATACGCGAAGAGGTAGTCGAACTTGCCGACCGGCACGGACGTCAGCACGTCCAGGGTCTGTTTCCCGTAGTCGAAGCTGTGTGCCCAGGCGCCCGACTGGAGTTTGAAGTAGCCGCCCAGGTCGCCCATCCGGTTCCCGACCCAGAGCAGATAGCCGAACAGTCCGAGCGGGGCCAGGGCCGCCGCGAGCAGCGGGCGCAGGCCGCCTTCCTCGCGGCGGCGCAGCGCGAGCAGCGCGGCGACGCCCAGCCCGGCGATCAGCGCGGCGGCGGTGGGCCGGTTCAGGCCCGCCGCGAAGGCGAGGGCTCCGGCGGTCAGCCAGCGCCGGGTCATGACGGCGTAGCAGGTCCAGACGGCCAGCGCCACGTAGAGGGAGTCGGAGTAGACGGCCCACTCCACGCCGGAGCCCGGCCACACCGCCCACAGTCCGGCCGCGGCGAGTCCGGCCCGCCGGCCGCCGAACCGCTCGGCGACCGCGTAGACGCCGAGGGCGGCGGCGAAGGAGGCGAGGACCGACACGACCAGCCCGGCGCCGTACGAGCCGAGGCCGGTGACGGCCATGACCATCCGGATCAGGGCCGGATACAGCGGGAAGAACGCCGCCGAGTTGCCCTCCAGCGTGATCAGTCCGGTGGCGCCGGGGACCGGGACGAGCCGCGGGTCGTAGCCGTGCAGGGCGATCTGCTGGTACCACCAGCCGTCCCAGGTGGCCAGCACGTCCCAGGCGTGCGCCCCGCCGCCGAACCGGGGGTTCTTGGTGCGGTAGTCCCCGGCGGAGGACAGCAGGTACATGAAGGAGCAGAAGCCGGCCAGCTTCAGTGCGCCGAACAGGGCGAGCACGGGGCCGTGCCGGCGCGCGGCGGTCCGCAGCCGGGAGCCGGCCGCGGGCGGTGCGGTGGGGGTCTGTGCGCGGGGCAGTGTCTCGGTCACGGGGTGACCGGCCCGGTGCGGGGGCGGCGGCGGGTGGGCGTGCGCCGCATCCGTACGATCCCCCGCAGGTCGGCCAGTGCGGTGGCGACGATGTCGACACTGCTGTCGGGGTCGTCGACCCAGTCCACCGGGACCTCGTGGATCCGCAGGCCCGCCCGCTCGGCCAGCACCAGCAACTCGGTGTCGAAGAACCACTCCCCGTCGCGCACCAGCGGCAGCAGCCGCTCGGCGACCTCGCGGCGCACCGCCTTGAAGCCGCACTGCGCGTCGGAGAAGCCGACGGCGAGCGTGCAGCGCAGCAGGACGTTGTAGCAGCGGGAGATGACCTCGCGCTTGGCGCCGCGCACCACCCGTGAGCCGGGCGCGAGCCGGGTGCCGATGGCCAGGTCGGAGTGGCCGGATATCAGCGGCGCGACCAGGGGCAGCAGCGCCGCCAGCCCGGTCGACAGGTCCACGTCGAGGTACGCCAGCACGGGTGCCCGCGACTGCGACCAGACCGCCCTGAGCGCCCGGCCGCGGCCCTTCTCCGGCAGCCGCGTCGAGACCACCTCGGGCAGCTCCTCGGCGAGCCGGGCGGCGATGCCCGGGGTGCCGTCGGTGCTCGCGTTGTCCGCGATGGTGATCCGGAACGAGTAGGGGAAGGTGTCCCGCAGATGCGCGTGCAGCCGCCGGACGTTCGGCTCCAGGTCCTTCTCCTCGTTGAACACGGGCACGGCCAGGTCCAGGACGGGCTCCCCGGCCTCGGTCGGCAGGGCCGCGTGCCGGGGTGCGGGCGTCAGGGCCGGCAGTCGGCGCGTTCGGAGTTTCATCACGTTGTTCCCCGTTTGTTCGTGTCGGTCGGGCATGCCGAAGGCATGCGGGTGGGATGCGAGCCGGTGATCAGCCGGACGGGCTGATCACCGAGGAGGGGTCGTTCGACGGCCCGGCCGGCGTGTTCTCCGCCGCGGTGACCGGCGGTGTGGTGGTGGCGGTGGCCGTGGCGGACGGCTGTCCGTACGTGGGGGTGGACGAACTCCCGTCCGCCCCGGGCGCGTTCGAGACCGTCGCGGTCGAGTCCGGGGGAGCGGAGTCCGTCGTGAGGGACGACGGCGGCCCGCTCGGCGGCTCCGACGTGCTCGGGGGCGCGCTCGGGGTGGTGGTCGTCGAGGCGCTCGGGACGGGTGTCGGGCTGACGGCGGGGCGGGGGTGCGGTGCGCTGGGCCGGTCGTCGGTGTGGCCGTGCGGCCACAGGAACAGGCCGAGGCCCAGCCCGGCCACCGCCAGCACGGAGCCGGCCGCCCGGCGCGCCGCGCGCACCCGGCGCCGGGTCCGCACGCCCGCGTGCAGCCGGTTCCGGTGCCGGGCGTCGAAGGCCGCCTGCTCCTGGGTGCTGTGCATCAGCCGCGTCAGCTGCCGTTCGAAGTGGTCCATGCCGTTCACGCGATCCGGGTGATCCCGCTCCTGCATGTGCTCCATGTGCTCCATGTGCTCCATGGGTCCCCCTCACCCCACCGGCTCGATGACGTCGGCCAGCAGCCGGCGCAGCCGGGCCACCCCGCGCGCGGCATGGGACCGGGCGGTGCCCACCGGGCAGCCCAGGACCTCCGCGACCTGCCGGTCGGGCAGGTCCTGGTAGTAGCGCAGGACCACGGCGGCCCGCTGCTGCGGGCTCAGGCGCGCGAGCGCCTCCTCCAGCCGGGACCGCTCGGCCACGGTCGCCGACATGTCGCCGGCCGCCGCCACCTCGGGCAGTTCCTCCACGGGCCGCTCACCCCACCAGCGCCGCCGGGCCGAGCGGGCCGCGGCGCGCGCCAGCACCGTGCGCACATACGCCTCCGGCGCCTCGTCGGCGACCTTCGGCCAGACGAACCACAGCTTGACCAAGGACTCCTGCAACAGGTCCTCGGCCCGGTGCCGGTCCCCTCCGGTGAGCAGACGGGCCAGATGGAACAACACCGACCAGCGGGCCGCCACGAACGCGTCGTACTCACCGGCCCGAGTCTGCTCCATCCTCACGGTCCCCGTTCTCGCCGGCTGTCTACACCAGGAGAAAGTCCCTGAACCCCCCGGGACGCTGCACTCGGTGGGCGTGATCCGCGTCACGCACAGCTCTCACACAGGCTCAGAACACCCTCAGCAGCAGCATCGCGCGCTCCGGCACCGTGACCTCCGTGCCCGCCGGATGGACCGTCCCCGGTGCCTGTGCCTGCTCCTCCCGGGAGGTGTCCACGAGCACCTCGTAGCGCTCCGCCCACGGCGGTCCCGGCAGGACGAAGCCGGTCGGGGCGTCGCCCGCGTGCAGGACCGCGAGGAAGCTGTCGTCCGCGACCGGCGCACCGCGCTCGTCCCGGCCCGGGATGTCCCGGCCGGAGAGGTACATGCCGAGCGTGGCCGCGGGGGCGTACCAGTCGCCCTCGGTCATCTCCGCACCCCGCGCCGTGAACCAGGCCAGGTCGCGCAGGCCGTCCGCCGAGTGGGCGCGGCCGGAGAAGAAGGCGCGGCGGCGCAGCACCGGGTGGCGGTGGCGCAGCGCGATCAGGCGGGAGGTCAGTTCCAGCAGGGGCCGCCAGGCCGGGTCGTCCCGCAGGGACCAGTCCAGCCAGCTGATCTCGTTGTCCTGGCAGTAGGCGTTGTTGTTGCCGCGCTGCGTGCGCCCGAGTTCGTCGCCGGCCACCAGCATGGGCACACCGGTGGACAGCAGGAGCGTCGTGAGCAGGTTCCGCAGCTGGCGGCGGCGCAGGGCCCGGACCCGCTCGTCGTCCGTCTCGCCCTCCGCCCCGCAGTTCCAGGAGCGGTTGTCGTCGGTGCCGTCGCGGTTGCCCTCGCCGTTGGCCTCGTTGTGCTTGCGCTCGTACGACACCAGGTCGCGCAGGGTGAACCCGTCGTGCGCGGTGACGAAGTTGACCGAGGCGTACGGGCGGCGGCCGCCCCAGGCGTACAGGTCGCTCGACCCGGACAGCCGGTAGCCGATCTCCCGGACGTCCGGCAGGGCGTGCCGCCAGAAGTCCCGGACCGCGTTGCGGTAGCGGTCGTTCCACTCGGTCCACAGCGGAGGGAAGGCGCCCACCTGGTAGCCGCCGGAGCCGATGTCCCACGGTTCGGCGATCAGCTTGACGCGCCTGAGCACCGGGTCCTGGGCGATCACCGCCAGGAACGGGGAGAGCATGTCGACGTCGTGCATCGAACGGGCCAGCGCCGCCGCGAGGTCGAAGCGGAAGCCGTCCACGCCCATCTCCGTCACCCAGTAGCGCAGCGAGTCGGTGATCAGGCGCAGCACCTGGGGCTGGACGACGTGCAGGGTGTTGCCGCAGCCCGTGTAGTCGGCGTAGCGGCGGGCGTCCTCCTGCAGACGGTAGTAGCCGCGGTTGTCGATGCCCTTCAGGGACAGGGTGGGGCCCAGCTCGCCCGCCTCGGCCGTGTGGTTGTAGACCACGTCGAGGATGACCTCGATGCCGGCCGCGTGCAGTGCGCGCACCATCCGCTTGAACTCGCCGACCTGCTGCCCCGTCGTACCGGAGGCCGCGTAGGCGGCGTGCGGGGCGAAGTAGCCGATGGAGTTGTAGCCCCAGTGGTTCCTCAGGCCCCGGCTCAGCAGGTGGTCCTCGTGCGCGAACTGGTGGACCGGGAGCAGTTCGACGGCCGTGACACCCAGTCCCACCAGGTGCTCGATCGCCGCCGGGTGCGCCAGGCCGGCGTAGGTGCCGCGCAGGTCCTCGGGTATGCCCGGGTGCAGTTTCGTGAAGCCGCGCACATGCAGCTCGTAGATCACCGAGTCCGCCCAGGGCGTCTTGGGCCGCCGGTCGTCGGACCAGTCGTCGTCATCGTGCACGACGACGCCCTTCGGGACGTACGGCGCCGAGTCCCGGTCGTCGCGCACGGTGTCGGCGATGTACTGCTCGGGCCAGTCCCGCACATGCCCGTACACCTCCGGCGGCAGCGTGAACTCGCCGTCCACCGCCCGTGCGTACGGGTCCAGCAGCAGCTTGGCCGGGTTCCAGCGGGCGCCGGTCCACGGGTCCCAGCGGCCGTCCACCCGGTAGCCGTACCGCTGCCCCGGCAGCACGCCGGGCACGAAGCCGTGCCAGATCTCGTGCGTCAGTTCGGTCAGCGGGACCTGGGTCTCCCGGCCCCGCTCGTCGAACAGACAGACCCGGACCGCCTCGGCCCCGCCCGCCCACAGCGCGAAGTTGGTGCCCGCGGCCCCGTCCGGGCCGACCCGGAACCGGGCGCCCAGCGGCGTCGGGGCGCCCGGCCACACCGCCGGGGCCGGCACCGCGGCGCGCCGGGCGCCGTTCACCACGGCAGGCTGCTGCCCGGTCCCGGTGGCCGGCTCCCCGGCCGGTGCCCGCTGCTCGGCTGCGCTCGTCACGTGTCGGCCCCTCTTCCAGTGGCTCGCTCCCGGGGCGGCGCGGTCGGCCGTGCCGACGAGCCGGGGGTGCCCCGCGGCACCCCCGGCCGGCCGGTACGGCTGCGCCCCGACGGTAGGGGGCGCCCTCCGGCTCAAGTCGGCGTCGGCCGTCCGGTTCCGTCCCTTCTCGCAGCCGGCCTGATCCGGAAGGCGCCCTCTTCGGCGATGGCGCGGCGGCTCCCCAGCGTGTCGTCCTTCCCTCTGTTCTGCCCAGTGCGTGCGTCGCACTCACGTTTCCCCGGAGCAGGCCCGGTCGTTGAGTCCCGCGTGAGGCACGTACAAGGACGCGCGCGGCGCGCGTGGGTCGCGCTTGCCGCCGTAGTGACATCGGCGGCACTACTGGCAGGCTGCTCTTTCGGGGGCTCCGGTCCCCTAGGGCTGGGCGGAGCGCTCGGCAAACCCCCGGCACCCGAGGACGTCATCCATGTCACCCCCGACGACGACAGCAAGGCCGTCCGCCCTGATCAGCGGCTGCTGGTCCGGGTACCCGACGGGCGTCTGGAGAAGGTGACCGTCGTGCGGTCGCAGGACGCCCAGGACTTCCCGGTCCCCGGGCACATCGGCGAGGACGGCATGACCTGGCGGCCGGACCAGGACCGGCTGGCGCTCGCCGCCAAGTACACCGTCGACGTGGTGGCGCGGGACGCGGGTGGCCGCCGCTCGGCCCGGCACACCACCTTCACCACACTCGTCCCGGATGAACGGTTCATCGCCTACGTCACTCCCGAGAACCGCGCCACCGTCGGCACCGGCATGATCGTCTCCCTCACCTTCAGCCGGGAGATCACCGACCGCGCCGCCGTGGAACGCGCCGTCCGGGTCAGCGCCCGCCCGGCCGTGGAGATCCGCCCGCACTGGTTCGGCAGGAACCGCCTGGACTTCCGCCCCGAGCAGTACTGGAAACCCGGCACCGAGGTCACCGTCGACCTGGGCCTGCGGGACGTCCAGGGAGCACCCGGCGTCTACGGGCTGCAGGACAAGTCCTTCTCCTTCACCGTCGGCCGCAGCCAGGTCTCGGTGGTGGACGCGGAGGAGCACACCATGCAGGTGCGCCGGGACGGCCGGCTCCTCGCCACCGTGCCGGTCACCGCGGGCGCCCCGAAGCACCCCACCTACAACGGCAAGATGGTGGTGATGGACATGCTGGAGGTCACCCGTATGAACAGCCAGACGGTCGGCCTCGGCGCCGAGTACGACATCCCCGACGTCCCGCACGCCATGCGGCTCACCGACTCCGGCACCTTCCTGCACGGCAACTACTGGAATCCGGACGCCCCCGGCGTCGTCAACGTCAGCCACGGCTGCGTGGGTCTGCGGGACGTCAAGGGCGGCAGTTCGGACACCCCGGCGGGCTGGTTCTTCGACCGCAGCCTCATCGGTGACGTCATCGAAGTCGTCAACAGCAAGGACAAGACGGTCGCTCCCGACAACGGCCTCGGCGGATGGAATCTGCCGTGGAAGGAGTGGAAAGCGGGCAGCGCGGTGAAGTAACCAGGTGAGGGGCCGGGTTCGGGCGGCGGTGGCAGGCGGAAGTTGCGACGCAATGGTGACATTCGCCTGACACCCTGCTCAAAACCGGCCGGTTAATATGCGCGCACACCAATGTGGTGGGGGAGCGGGCCGGACCAGGTCCGGCGAGGGGAGAACGCGTTGAACGTGCGGCCTATATCGGGGGCGTCGGTGGCGGGGCGGCGAGGCCGTAAGGGGCTGGCTCTCATAGCCGGCGCCCTGGTGCTCTCCCTCGCGGCGTGCGGCGGGAGCGGCGACAAGGGTTCGGGCAAGGGCCACGACGGCGGTACGCAGCAGGCCGAGCAGCAGTCCACCGCCGCCGTCACCATAGCGCCCAAGTCCGGTGCCACGGGCGTCGACACCAGCGGCGCGCTCAAGGTGGACGTCGCCAAGGGCAAGCTGACCGAGGTCACCGTCAAGGACGCCAAGGGCCGGGCGGTCGCCGGCACCGTCACCGGCGGGGGCGCGTCCTGGACGCCGTCGACGCATCTGGCCGCGTCGACCAAGTACACCGTGCACGCGGTGGCCAAGGACTCCGAGGGCCGCGAGTCCGCCGAGGACTCCTCCTTCACCACCCTGACCCCGAAGAACACCTTCCTCGGTTCCTTCACCCCCGAGGACGGCTCCACCGTCGGCGTCGGCATGCCGTTCTCGGTCAACTTCACCCGGGGCATCACGCACCCGGACGCCGTCGAGAAGGCCATCAGGATCAGGACCGAGCCGGCCGTCGACGTCGAGGGCCACTGGTTCGGCAACGACCGCCTGGACTTCCGGCCGGAGAAGTACTGGAAGGAAGGCACGAAGGTCACCGTCGACCTCGACCTGGACGGCGTCGAGGGCCGCGACGGCGTCTACGGCAAGCAGCACCGGACCGTGAAGTTCACCATCGGCCGCAACCAGGTCTCCGTCGTGGACGCCAAGAAGCACACGATGAAGGTCACCCAGGACGGCAAGGTCGTCAAGACCATCCCGGTCACCACCGGCAAGCCCGGCTACGACACCTGGAACGGCCAGATGGTCATCAGCGAGAAGCTCGCGGTGACCCGCATGAACGGCGAGACCGTCGGCTACGGCGGCGAGTACGACATCAAGGACGTCCCGCACGCCATGCGCCTGACCACCTCCGGCACCTTCCTGCACGGCAACTACTGGGGCGGCGACGCCTTCGGCAACTACAACGCCAGCCACGGCTGCGTCGGCCTGCGCGACGTGCGCGGCGGCTACGACGGATCCACCCCGGCCGCCTGGATGTTCAACCACTCCCTCATCGGCGACGTGGTGATCGTGAAGAACTCCCACGACCGCACGGTGGATCCGGCCAACGGGTTCAACGGGTGGAACCTGTCCTGGGCGGACTGGACGAAGTAGATCCCTGAGCGACGCGGGGCCCGGTGCTGTGAGGTACGGCACCGGGCCCCGCGCCGTTAATCCCCGTTAACCTGCCTCCATGACCGTGAATCTCGAAGTCGCCGAAGGCGTCGGAACCCTGCGCCTGGACCGGCCGCCGATGAACGCGCTGGACGTCGCCACCCAGGACCGGCTGAAGGAGCTCGCCGAGGAGGCCACGCGCCGTGACGACGTGCGCGCCGTGGTGATCTACGGCGGCGAGCGGGTGTTCGCGGCGGGCGCGGACATCAAGGAAATGCAGAACATGGACCACACCGCGATGGTCCTGCGCGCCCGCGCCCTGCAGGACTCCTTCACGGCCGTGGCCCGCATCCCCAAGCCCGTCGTCGCCGCCATCACCGGCTACGCCCTCGGCGGTGGCTGCGAACTGGCCCTGTGCGCCGACTACCGCATCGCCGCCGACAACGCCAAGCTCGGCCAGCCCGAGATCCTGCTCGGCCTGATCCCGGGCGCCGGCGGCACCCAGCGGCTGCCCCGGCTGGTCGGCCCCTCCAAGGCCAAGGACCTCATCTTCACCGGCCGTCAGGTGAGGGCCGACGAGGCCCTGGCGATCGGCCTGGTGGACCGCGTCGTCCCGGCCGCCGAGGTGTACGAGCAGGCGCACGCCTGGGCCGCGAAGCTCGCCCAGGGCCCGTCGATCGCCCTGCGCGCGGCGAAGGAGTCGGTCGACACCGGGCTGGAGACCGACATCGACACCGGCCTCGCCGTCGAACGGAACTGGTTCGCGGGCCTGTTCGCCACCGAGGACCGCGAGCGGGGCATGCGCAGCTTCGTGGAGGAGGGGCCGGGCAAGGCGAAGTTCCTCTGAGGCCCCTCGAGCCCTCTCAGGCCCTCGCCGGTCCACCGCGGTTCACCGCTCGTCAGCGGTGTGAACTCTCCCGTAACTCCTGCGGGTTCTCTTGCCCTTGACGCCTCGTCTCATCCGGGTACCTCGATGGGGCGGTTTATGGGAGCCTTAAGGCGGCCTTAAGCCTGCTCTGTCGAGGGAGCCTGTTGATTGCCCGGAAGTAAGCCGTCTTCGCAGGTCAATCGGAATGTACTGGCGAGCAACATGCCGTCGGCATATGTCGGCAGACCGGCGGAGAGCGGGGGCGCACGGAGGGCGTATTCCTCCGGAACGGCCCCCGAGGCGGCTCCGGGCCGCCATGATGGGGGCATGGCGGGGCTGGAGGGCATCGAACAGCCGCGGGGACACAGCCGTGCGGCCGCGGCGCGCTGGTCGCCCGCGGTCGAGGACGAACAGGCGCTCAAGGCGCTCGAACTGTTCGGCAACCCGGCGGAGGCGGAAGTACCGCTGCCGTCCCGCCCCGAGTCCGCGGCCACCGCCCGCCGGCTCGCCCAGGTCGTCGTCCTGCGCACCTGGCGGCTGTCGCCCAAACTGGCGGAGGACGCCGTCTTACTCGTGTCGGAACTGGTCGGCAACGCCGTACGGCACACCGGGGCCCGGGTCTTCGGCCTCCGGATGCGCCGCCGCACCGGCTGGATCCGCATCGAGGTCCGCGATCCCTCCCGCGGCCTGCCCTGTCTGATGCCGGTCCAGGAACTGGACGTCAGCGGCCGCGGACTGTTCCTCGTGGACAGGCTCTCCGACCGCTGGGGCGTGGACCTGCTGCCGCGCGGCAAGACCACCTGGTTCGAGATGCGGGTCGCCGACCGGTAGCACCGACAAGGCGAATACGACCCGAAATCATCCCCCTTTCGGGGCAATCGGACGTTTTCTTACCTACCGCCCCTTAAATGGTGCGGGTGACCACCACCAACCGACGCGAGGTGCTGCGCGCGGGCGCCGGGCTCGCCGCCGGCGGCGCGCTCGCCGCCGGTTGCGGCGCGGGCCACGCCGCCCCGTCCCCCACCCCGGCCGCCCCGTCCCCACCCCCCTCAGGCCGGCCCGCGGCCAGCGCCAAGGCCGCCCCCGCCCCCCGCGCGTACCCCGGACAGCCCGCCCAGATCACCCACGGCCCGCGCACCCGGTCCCAGGTCGCCCTCACCTTCCACGGCCAGGGCGACCCCGCCGTCGCCCACGCCCTGCTCGCCACGGCGGAGCAGCACGGCGCCCGGCTCACCGTGCTCGCCGTCGGCACCTGGCTGGACGAACACCCCGACGTCGCCCGCCGGATCCTCGACGGCGGTCACGACCTCGGCAACCACACCCAGCGGCACATCTCCGTCAACGACCTGCCCGAGGCAGGCGCCCGCAAGGAGATCGCCGACTGCGCGGACCGGCTGAAACGGCTCACCGGTTCCATCGGCACCTGGTTCCGCCCCTCCCGCTCGCCGACCGCCTCCCCGCTGGTCGCCCGGCTCGCCCGCACCGCCGGCTACCCGCACGTGCTGTCGTACGACGTGGACTCGCTCGACTACACCCGCCCCGGAGCGGCCGCCGTCACCCGCAACGTCCTCGCCGACGTGCGCGGCGGGTCGGTGGTGAGCCTGCACTTCGGATACCCGGACACGGTCGCCGCCCTGCCCGCCCTCCTCCACGAACTCGACCGCCGTGGACTGCGCGCGGTCACCACCACGGAGCTGCTGAGCTGATGCGAACCTTGAAAGCCGCCCGCCTGCTGGCCGCCGGTGCCGCCCTCACCGCCCTGACGCTGCTGTCCGCATGCGATTCCGGCTCCCCGCACCACGCGAACGAGGCCGGCAGCAAGGCCCCGGTCCAGCCCCGGGTGGACCAGCCGCGGGTGAACGTGCTGCCCGGGATGCCGCCGGTCGAGGACCTGAAGGACCTCTACTCCGCCGACCGCCCGGGCCGGCTCTCACCGGTCGTCAGAGGCTTCCCGTCCCGCGTGTACGTCCCCAACACCAACTCGGACACCGTCACCGTCATCGACCTGGAGACCTACAAGGTCATCGACACGATCCCGGTCGGCCGCCAGCCCCAGCACGTGGTGCCGTCCTGGGACCTGAAGACCCTCTGGGTCAACAACGACCTCGGCAACAGCCTCACCCCGATCGACCCGCGGACCGGCCGGGCCGGCAAGGCCGTCGATGTGCACGACCCCTACAACCTGTACTTCACGCCCGACGGCAGATACGCCGTCGTCATGGCCTCCATGGACCGCGCGCTGGTCTTCCGCGACGCCCACACCATGAAGACCGTCAAGTCCCTGCCGGTCAGCTGCTACGGCGTCAACCACGCCGACTTCTCCCCGGACGGGCGCTACTTCATCGTCTCCTGCGAGTTCAGCGGCGAGGTCCTCAAGGTCGACACCGCGAAGATGAAGGTCATCGAGCAGGAGAAGCTCCCGTACCACGGGGCGATGCCGCAGGACGTCAAGATCTCCCCGGACGGCAAGCTGTTCTACATCGCCGACATGATGGCCAACGGCCTGTGGATCCTCGACGGCGACAAGTTCACCCGGCCCCGCTTCCTCTACACCGGCAAGGGCGCCCACGGTCTCTACGTCAGCCGTGACTCCCGTGAGATGTACGTCTCCAACCGCGGCGAGGGCACCATCTCCGTCTTCGACTTCGCCCAGAACCGGCTGACCAGGAAGTGGCACCTGCCCGGCGGCGGCAGCCCCGACATGGGCGGCGTCTCCGCCGACGGCAAGGTGCTGTGGCTGTCCGGCCGCTACAACGCCGAGGTGTACGCCATCGACACCCGCACGGGGACGGAACTGGCCCGCATCAGGGTCGGCAGCGGCCCGCACGGACTGGCCGTCTATCCGCAGCCGGGCCGCTACTCGCTCGGACACACCGGCATCTTCCGCTGACCCCGTTCCGGCCGGACATGCCGCACGGGCCGACCGGGTCGAGGTCGCTTGCACCGGCCGTGGCACCGAGGGGTCGTCCCGGGCCGTTAATCTGACCAGCGTCAGTACGCCAGCACGGCATGAGAAACACGAGCAAAAGGGGCGGATCGGTGGCGGACATCGAGGAAGCACGCAAGCAGTTCCAGCGGATCGACGCGGACGGTGACGGATTCATCACCGCCGCCGAGTTCAAGTCCGCCCTGGCCCAGGAGGGTGACTGGAACGTCACCGAGACGGTCGCGGCGGCCATCATCAAGACCCGCGACCTCAACGGCGACAAGGTCCTGTCCTTCGACGAGTTCTGGGCCTACCTGAACAAGTGACGTGCGCGAAGGGGGCCCTCGCAGGCGAGGGCCCCCTTCGTCATGCCCGCCGGATCCTGACGCTCCAGCGCCCCTCGTGCCGCTCCAGCGCCAGCGGCAGGTCGAAGCACTTGCCGACCTGGTCGCCGGTGAGGACCTTCTCGGCGCGCCCCTGCGCGATCACCCGCCCGTCCCGCAGCAGCACGGCGTGCGTGGTGCCGGCCGGCAGCTCCTCCAGGTGGTGGGTGACGAGCACGGTCGCCAGCGCCGGATGGGCGAGCCGCAGCTCCTCCAGCGCCTCGATCAGCTGCTCCCGGCCCTGCAGGTCGAGTCCGGTCGCCGGCTCGTCCAGGAGCAGCAGCCGCGGCTCCGGCATCAGCGCCCGCGCGATCAGGGTCCGGGCACGCTGGCCCTGCGAGAGCGTCGGCCAGCGGGCGTCCCGGAGCGCGCCGAGCCCCAGCGTGACCATGAGTGCCTCGGCCCGTTCCCGCTGATCCGGGGACGGCCGCCACCGCGGCACCGGCTCCACGGAGTTCGTCACCCCGGTGAGCACCACGTCCCGCACGGCCAGCGGCGAGGTCAGCGGATGCCGCGGATTGACATGCCCGACGTGCGCCCGCAGCTCCCGCAGGTCCACCCGGCCCAGCCGCCGCCCGAGCACCTCGACCGCGCCCCGGGTCGGATGGACGACGGCACCGAGCAGGCCCAGCAGCGTGGACTTGCCCGCGCCGTTCGCGCCGAGCAGCGCCCAGTGCTCCCCGGCCCGGACGGTGAGGGACACCTCCTGGAGGATGGGCCGCCCGTCCCGGACGAAGTCGACGCCGTCGGCGCGCAGCACCTCACTCACCGGCCCACCGCCCGGTTCCGGCACGCCTGCGGCACGCACCATGGCGTTCGCGTGCCCCGGACGGCCGTCATGGCGGCGGTGTCACCGAAGCCGGCCATCGGGCCGGCCCCTTGCGCGAAGAGATGCAGAACGAGGTTCACCGGAGCGACGTTACCGGTCCGCTCCCCGTCGGCACAGCGGCATCACGGCCACGGTCACGGGACCGGCCGGCTCCGGCTCCCTCCCGCAACTCGGCCGCGACGCCGAGCAGTTCGGGGAGTGAGCCGGCGGCCGGCCTACGCCGCGCCCCTGCGGTACCGGCCCGGTGCCACCCCGTACTCCCGCTTGAAGGCCTTGGCGAAGGCGAACTCCGAGGTGTAGCCGACGCGTCCGGCGATCTCGCGCAGCGAGAGGTCGTCGTGGCGCAGCAGCCGGCCCGCCGTCGTCATCCGCCACCAGGTCAGATACGCCAGTGGCGGCTCGCCCACCAGCGTCGCGAACCGGCGCGCGAAGGCCGCGCGGGACAGCCCGCCGACGGCGCCGAGCTCCGCCACCGTCCAGGCGCGCGCCGGCTCGCCGTGGATCGCGCGGAGCGCCGCCGCGACCGCCGGATCGCCCAGCGCAGCCGCCCAGCCCCGCGCCCGGCCCGCCGCGCGCTCGCTCTCCCACCAGGCCCGCAGGATGTACAGCAGCAGTGTGTCCAGCAGCGAGGTGACGATCGCGTCGGTGCCCGGGCGCTGCTCCTCCAGCTCCATCCCGAGCAGCTCCACCGCGGCCCGCAGCGAGCGGTGGCTGCCGACGCGGGCGGGCAGGTGCACGACCTCCGGCAGCTCGGCCAGCAGCCGGTGCGCCCGGTCCCGGTCCAGCCGGTAGGTCCCGCACAGGGTGACGGTGTCCGGGCAGCCCTCCCGCGGTTCCTCGGGCGGCACCCCGCTCCAGGTGCCGTCCGGCAGCAGCCGTATCTCCTGCGTGCTCACGCCGGGCGCGCTGACCAGCGAGTGCCCGAACCCGTGCGCGAGGAAGACGACGTCGCCCGGGGCCAGCGCCACCGGCTCCCCGTCGTGCGGGACCAGCCAGGCCGAGCCGCGCAGCACCACATGGAACCCGGCCTCGTCCGCGGCGGCGAACCTGAGCCCCCAGGGTGCGTACTTGTACCGGCGCGAGGAGTGCGGCCGGCCGATGCGCATGGCCGCGACGACATCGCTGAGTACGTCCATGCCCCGCACCCTAGCGGGGCCGCCGTGCGGAAGACGTACGGACAGGAAACGAAGACCAGGGGACATGGAACGTCTTCCCCGCCGGACTTAGCGTCGACGGCATGACAACTTCCGCACACACTGTGCTCTTTCACGAGACCGGCGGCCCCGACGTCTTCACGGTCGAGGAGGTCGCCCTGCCGGACCCCGGGCCGGGCGAGGTGCTGGTGAAGGTCGAGGCGCTCGGGCTGAACCGGGCCGAGGCGATGCTGCGCGCCGGGACCTACTGGTACCAGCCGGCCCTGCCGGGCTCTCGCAACGGCTACGAAGCCGCCGGCGCGGTGGCGGCCGTCGGCGAGGGCGTGACGGCGTTCGCGCCCGGCGACCCCGTCCTCGCCGCGGCGAACTTCAACCTCAGCTCCCACGGCGTCTACGGCGACCTGGTGCTGCTGCCCGAGACGTCGGTCGTGCCGCGCCCGGCCGGCATCGACGCGGTCACCGCGGCCGCCGTCTGGCTCACCTACACGACGGCCTACGGGGCCCTCATCGAGCGGGCGGGCCTGGCGGCCGGGGACCATGTGCTGATCACCGGGGCGTCCAGCGGGGCCGGCACCGCGGCGATCCAGGTGGCCCGGCGGGCCGGTGCGGTGCCGATCGCCACCACACGCACCGAGGCCAAACGCAAGGCGCTGCTCGACCTGGGCGCCGAGCATGTGATCGTCACCGACGAGGAGGACCCGGTCGAGGAGACCCGGCGGCTGACCGGCGGCCGTGGCGCCGAGGTCATCATGGACGCGATCGGCGGTCCGGTCTTCCGGGAACTGGGCGGAGCCGCCGCCGCCGACTCCACCATGATCAGCTACGGCTGGCTGTCGGAGCGGCCCATCGAACTGCCCCGGAACTGGCCCGTCACCGTCCACGGCTACAGCAACTTCACCGTGACCGGCACCGCCGAGGGCCGGCGCCGCGCGGCCCACTACGTCGGCTCCGGCCTCACCGACGGCACCCTGCGCCCGGTGATCGCCGAGGTGTTCGACGGCCTCGGCACCATGGCGGACGCGCACCGCCTGATGGAGTCCAACCGCCACACGGGCAAGATCGTCGTACGCCCCTGAGCCCGTTCGTCCGATCGCCGCGGCGCGGAATAGTGCCCGCGCCGACGGGGTTGTCGCCCGACAACAGACGCATGCACATGCATGGAAGAACCCTGGAGGGTCTGTCATGAAGATCGGCATCATCGGCGCGGGGAACATCGGCGGCAACCTCACCCGGCGGCTCACCGCCCTCGGCCACGACGTCTTCGTGGCCAACTCCCGCGGCCCCGAGACACTGAGGGAACTGGCCGAGGAGACCGGCGCGACCGCGGTCCGGGCCGAGGAAGCGGCCAGGGGAGCCCAGGTCGTGGTCGTCACCGTGCCGCTCAAGGCGGTCCCGGACCTGCCCTCCGGTCTGCTGGACGGCGCCGCCGAGGGCGTGGCGGTGATCGACACCGGCAACTACTACCCGCAGCAGCGCGACGGCCGTATCGCGGCCATCGAGGACGAGGGCGTGACCGAGAGCCGCTGGACCGAACGGCACCTCGGCCACCCGGTGATCAAGGCGTTCAACGGCACCTACGCCCAGGACATCCTGGACCGCCCGCGCCCCGCGGGCGACCCCGGGCGCATCGCCCTCCCGGTCGCCGGCGACGACGAACGGTCCAAGCGCACCGTCCGCGCCCTCATCGACGAACTCGGCTTCGACACGGTCGACGCGGGCCCCCTCGACACCTCCTGGCGCCAGCAGCCCGGAACCCCGGTCTACGGCCTCCGCGCAGGTGTGGAGGGAGTGCGCAAGGCCCTGGCGGAAGCCTCCCCGGAACGTCCGGCGGACTTCCGGGGCTGAGGCCTCGCCGCCTCAGGGCGTGGCCCACTCCTTCAGCGCGGCCTTGCCGGCGAAGTCGGCCACGTCCTTGTCGTGCGGCTCGCTGGCGTACTGGTGGAACCGCCACTTCGCCTTGATGCGGGGCTTGCCGGCGGTGACGTAGTCGGCGATCCACAGGCCGTCGCCCGCGTAGGAGGTGGTGTCGATGTTCAGCCAGAAGTCGCGATTGCAGTAGAGCACGACCCGGTTGTGCGGCCGTAACTCCTTCAGTATGCGGATGAAGTGGTCCTTCTCCGCGTTGCTGGCGTGCGTCCCGTCGCCCGTGGTCTCCCAGTCGACCGCGAGGATGTCGCCCGCGCGGTCCGGGGCGTGCTGGACGAAGTACTCGGCCTGGGCGGTGAGGTCGCCGGGCCACAGGAAGTGGTAGAAGCCGACGACCAGTCCGGCGTCACGGCCCCTCTTGGTCTGGGCGGCGAGCCGGGGATTGACGTACGAACGGCCCTCCGTCGCCTTGATGAAGACGAAGGAGAGGCCGTCCGTGTCGTACGCGGAGGACTGATACGCGCTGACGTCGATGCCGTGGAGCATGCAGGAGTTGTGCCCGCCCCGGCGTCGGCGGAATCCTCAGCTCCGAGTGGTCGTCAGCTCCTGGGTGCCGTCGAACTCAGCACCGGTGCCGGCTTCGCCGACCAGTCGGACGTGATGAGGCTCGCGTGCCCCTTGGCCAGCAGGGCCAGCCGGGCGGCGACTTCGGCGTCCGTCGGGTCGGTGGAGGAGATGGCGGGGGACACCCCGTCGGCGCCGGTCATGATCGAGATGTAGTGGTTCGTCGAGTAGAACGAGGTGTCGTAGCCGTTGTTGACGTACGTCGCCGCGTCACCGTCGAAGAACACGAACCAGGCCCGGATCGAGGTGTCGGAACTCCAGCGGGTCGCCCGCGGGTCACCGTTCGCCGCGCCGAGCACAGCGGGGAAGGCCTGGGCCTGTGCGATGTTCCCGGCCGCGTACAGGTCGCGCAGGTGGTCGCCGTACTCCTGGTCCGTCCAGTAGTGGTCGAACGGGTTGGCCTGCTCCACCGTGCCCGGGATCAGGTCGAAGAGGAACTTGCCCCTCAGGGAGTCACGGGAGGGCCAGGCGTTCGCCCTGGCCGCCGCGTCGAGCGAGGAGTACGTCCCGCCGAGCAGGTCGGCCGGCCTGTAGACGCTGCCGCCGAGCTTGTGGGACACGAGCGTGTCGAACTCGTGGGGCCCCATCCCCGCCTTGCCGTTGAAGCCCACCTTCATCTCGACCTTGATGAGGATCGGCGGGTGGTCGGGGTGGAGCTGGTTCCAGGCGGCCATGTTGTCCAGGCAGCTGCCGAGGTCCTGGTTGCGGCTCTTGCTGTACAGCTCGCCCGGGGTCTTCGCGGCCTCGCAGTTGTTGTCGTCGCCCAGCGGATTGCTGTGGCTGACCCGCCAGCGGTGCGTGATGCTGTCCACGTACACGTCCAGCTCCAGCAGTGAGGCGCCGGAGTCCAACGCCTGGGCGAAGTACGTGTACTTGGCCTTGTCGTAGGCGTTGTGCGTGCCGATGGCCGTCGTCTCGGAGAACTTCGGCGCCGCCGCGTGGGCGTTGCCCGGTCCCCCCACCAGCACAGCCGCCGCCCCCACGAGTGCCGCGACCCGTCTCCCTGCGCCCATCGCCCAACTCCCCTTCGCTTCCGTCAAGTTGGCGGAAGCGTAGGGGTGAGCGGTTACTGTGCGGTAGCCCCCGGGGGAACATCCGTCATTTCCCGGCCCGGCAAGGGCGGCGGGCCCGGCTTGCCGTATCGACGGCCTGTGCCTGTCGGCGGGAGAGGAACTGCTGTCGGCCCGGGCCTGATCGCGTCACGCGCGGCGCCGGGCCCGTGTGCTCAGCACTCGATGATGTTCACGGCCAGCCCGCCCCGGGCCGTCTCCTTGTACTTCACGGACATGTCCGCGCCGGTGTCCTTCATCGTCTTGATGACCTTGTCCAGGGACACCTTGTGGGAGCCGTCGCCGCGCATGGCCATCTTGGCCGCGGTGACCGCCTTGACCGCGGCCATGCCGTTGCGCTCGATGCACGGGATCTGGACCAGGCCGCCGACCGGGTCGCAGGTCAGGCCGAGGTTGTGCTCCATGCCGATCTCGGCGGCGTTCTCGACCTGCTCGGGGGAGCCGCCGAGGACCTCGGCGAGGGCGCCCGCGGCCATGGAGCAGGCGGAGCCGACCTCGCCCTGGCAGCCGACCTCGGCGCCGGAGATGGAGGCGTTCTCCTTGAAGAGCATGCCGATCGCGCCGGCGGCCAGCAGGAACCGCACCACGCCGTCCTCGTCGGCGCCCGGGACGAAGTTGATGTAGTAGTGCAGCACCGCCGGGATGATGCCGGCCGCGCCGTTCGTGGGGGCCGTCACCACGCGCCCGCCCGCCGCGTTCTCCTCGTTCACCGCCATCGCGTAGAGCGTGATCCACTCCATCGCGTGGGCCAGCGGTTCTCCCTCGGCACGCAGCTGGCGCGCGGAGACGGCCGCGCGGCGGCGGACCTTCAGACCGCCGGGCAGGATGCCCTCGCGGGACATGCCGCGCCCGACGCACTCGCGCATCACCCGCCAGATCTCCAGCAGGCCCGCCCGGATCTCCTCCTCGGTGCGCCAGGCCCGCTCGTTCTCCAGCATCAGGGAGGAGATCGACAGGCCGGTCTCCTTCGTCAGGCGCAGCAGCTCGTCGCCCGTGCGGAAGGGGTACTTCAGGACCGTGTCGTCCAGCTTGATCCGGTCCGCGCCGACCGCGTCCTCGTCCACGACGAAGCCGCCGCCCACCGAGTAGTACGTCTTCGACAGCAGCTCGGCGCCCGAGCCGTCGTACGCCCATATCGTCATGCCGTTGGCGTGGTACGGCAGGGCCTTGCGGCGGTGCAGGACCAGGTCGTCGTCGAAGGAGAACGGGATCTCGTGCGCGTCGAGGAGACGGATGCGGCCCGCCTCCTTGATCTTCTCCACCCGCTCGTCCGCGGTCTCCACGTCGACCGTGCGCGGGGAGGCGCCCTCCAGGCCGAGCAGGACCGCCTTCGGGGTGCCGTGACCGTGGCCGGTCGCGCCGAGGGAGCCGTACAGCTCGCAGCGGACGGAGGCCACGGAGGCCAGCAGGTCCTCATTGCGCAGCCGGAGGGCGAACATCCGCGCCGCGCGCATCGGACCCACCGTGTGGGAGCTGGACGGGCCGATGCCGATCGAGAACAGGTCGAAGACCGAGATGGCCACGGTCACTCCTCAAGACAGGGGGGTGGTGGGGCACCCTTCCTCCGGGTACCCCACCGGGGACTTACTTGTTCAGACCCGGGTACAGCGGGTGCTTGTCGGCGAGCGTCTTCACGCGCGCCTTGAGGGCCTCGGCGTCGTAGGACGGCTTCAGCGTCTCGGCGATCACGTCCGCGACCTCGGCGAAGTCCTCGGCCGTGAAGCCGCGGGTGGCGAGGGCGGGCGTACCGATGCGCAGACCCGAGGTGACCATCGGCGGGCGAGGGTCGTTCGGGACCGCGTTGCGGTTGACCGTGATGCCGACCTCGTGGAGGCGGTCCTCGGCCTGCTGACCGTCCAGCTCGGACGCGCGCAGGTCGACCAGGATCAGGTGCACGTCCGTGCCGCCGGACAGCACGTTCACCCCGGCCTCACGCGCGTCCGCCGCCGTCAGGCGCTCGGCGAGGATGCGGGCACCGTCCACGGTACGCCGCTGGCGCTCCTTGAACTCCTCCGAGGCCGCGACCTTGAAGGAGACCGCCTTCGCCGCGATCACGTGCTCCAGGGGACCGCCCTGGAAGCCCGGGAAGACGGAGGAGTTCAGCTTCTTCGCGAAGTCCTTCTTCGCGAGGATGATGCCGCCGCGCGGGCCGCCGAGGGTCTTGTGCGTGGTGGAGGTCACCACGTCCGCGTACGGAACCGGGTTCGGGTGCAGGCCCGCGGCGACGAGACCGGCGAAGTGCGCCATGTCGACCCACAGGTGGGCCTCGGTCTCGTCGGCGATCCGGCGGAACTCGGCGAAGTCCAGCTGCCTCGGGTACGCCGACCAGCCGGCGATGATCACCTTCGGGCGGTGCTCCTTGGCCAGGCGCTCGACCTCGGCCATGTCGACCAGGCCGGTCTCGGCGTCCACGTGGTAGGCGACCACGTTGAACTGCTTGCCGGAGAAGTTCAGGCGCATGCCGTGGGTCAGGTGGCCGCCGTGGGCGAGGTCCAGGCCGAGGATGGTGTCCCCGGGCTGGGCCAGCGCGAACAGGGCCGCCTGGTTGGCGGAGGCACCGGAGTGGGGCTGGACGTTGGCGTACTCGGCGCCGAACAGCTCCTTGATCCGGTCGATGGCGATCTGCTCGGCGACGTCGACGTGCTCGCAGCCGCCGTAGTAGCGGCGGCCCGGGTAGCCCTCGGCGTACTTGTTGGTCAGCACCGAGCCCTGCGCCTCCATCACCGCGAGCGGCGCGAAGTTCTCGGAGGCGATCATCTCCAGCGTGGACTGCTGGCGGTGCAGCTCGGCGTCGACCGCGGCGGCGATCTCCGGGTCCAGCTCGTGCAGGGACGTGTTCAGGACGGTCATACGGCTACGACTCCTCAGCCGGCGTTCTGGGCGGTGTACTCGTCGGCGGAGAGCAGGTCGGCCGGCTCCTCCGTGACGCGCACCTTGAACAGCCAGCCGCCCTCGAAGGGGTCGGAGTTCACCAGCGACGGGTCGTTGACGACGTCCTCGTTGATCTCGGTGATCTCACCGGTGACCGGCGAGTACAGGTCGGAGACCGACTTGGTGGACTCCAGCTCGCCGCAGGTCTCGCCCGCGGCCACGGTGGAGCCGACGTCGGGGAGCTGGGCGTAGACCACATCGCCGAGCGCGTTCGCCGCGAACTCGGTGATGCCGACCGTCGAGACGCCGTCCTCGGCGGCCGACAGCCACTCGTGCTCCTTGCTGTAGCGCAGGTGCTGGGGGTTGCTCATGGCCTGAATTCTCCTGTACGCGCGGGAGTGCTGGTGAAGGGGGGACTGCTGGACCTGCTCGTGAGCAGGGGAGATGTGCGCAGGGTCACGTCACGCGACGCCATGCGCCCAGTGTCTACTTCTGTCGCTTGTAGAACGGCAGGGCCACGACCTCGTACGGCTCATGGCTGCCGCGGATGTCCACGCCGACGCCCTCGGTCCCCGGCGCCGCGTGCGCCGCGTCGACATAGGCCATGGCGATCGGCTTGCCCACGGTGGGGGAGGGGGCGCCGGAGGTGACCTCGCCGATCACCTCGCCGCCCGCGACGACGGGGTACCCGGCGCGCGGGACGCGCCGGCCCTCGGCGATCAGGCCGACGAGGACCCGCGGCGGGTTCTCCTGGGCCTTGGCGGCGGCCTCGGCGAGCGCCTCGCGTCCCACGAAGTCGCCCTCCTTCTCGAACTTCACCACCCGGCCGAGCCCCGCGTCGAAGGGGGTGAGCGAGGTGGTCAGCTCGTGCCCGTACAGCGGCATGCCCGCCTCCAGGCGCAGGGTGTCCCGGCAGGACAGGCCGCAGGGGACCAGGCCGACGCCCTCGCCGGCCTCGGTCAGCGCCTGCCACAGCTCCACGGCGTGCTCCGGCTTCACGAACAGTTCGAAGCCGTCCTCGCCGGTGTAGCCGGTGCGGGCGATGAGGGCCGGGACGCCGGCGACCGTGCCGGGCAGGCCGGCGTAGTACTTCAGGCCGTCGAGGTCGGCGTCGGTCACCGACTTCAGGATGCCGGGGGACTCCGGGCCCTGCACGGCGATCAGCGCGTACGCGTCCCGGTCGTCGCGGACCTCGGCGTCGAAGCCGGCGGCGCGCTCGGTCAGCGCGTCCAGCACCACCTGGGCGTTGGAGGCGTTGGCGACCACCATGTACTCGGTCTCGGCGAGGCGGTAGACGATCAGGTCGTCCAGGATGCCGCCGTCGGCCTGGCAGATCATGGTGTAGCGGGCCCGGCCGACGCCCACGGAGGCGATGTTGCCGACCAGGGCGAAGTTCAGCAGGGCGGCGGCCTGCGGGCCGGTCACGGTGATCTCGCCCATGTGGGAGAGGTCGAACAGACCCGCCTTGGTGCGCACGGCCACGTGCTCGTCGCGCTCGGAGCCGTAGCGCAGGGGCATGTCCCAGCCGGCGAAGTCGGTCATCGTCGCGCCGAGCGAGCGATGCAGGGCATCGAGCGCGGTACGACGGATTTCGGTACTGCTCATCGGACGGTCGTCTCCCAGGGCGAAGGCATGACGGGCGAGGTCGTTCCTCCCCATCTGTCATCGGAACCTGAGAGGTTCGCCAGGACCGCCCAGGGACGATCACGGCTTGCACCTTGGGTGGAGCCACTGTCGCAGCGGCCCGCTTTTCAGATGTGCCTCGCCCGCGCGGTAACGGGGCCTGAGAGATTCAAGGGAGGGACTTGCTCCTTCGGCGCCCCAGCGAAGACTGCTGGGAACTCTCCCGCGCGGATTCAAGCGGCCGGTATGCAGTTGGCGGCCACATCATTGCACGCCACACCCCCGCCCGTCAGGGCCCGCATCTGTAACCGGGCTGTGGCACTACGCGCACCGAACCGCCGAAGACCGTCCATTACCTTCTCTTTACATTAGATGGGCATGGGATGACCGAGCCGACAGGGGAGGACGATCACGGTGACCAGCACCCCGGCGTACGCCGCCACCACCGGTATCCCGGTGCCGAAGCAGCCCTCCGCCCCGGCCCGCGAGTGCTGCGCCGACCGCCCGGCCCCGGTCGTGCGCGACCTGCGCGAGGGCGCCGGCCGCAGCCCGCACGTCCTGCGCTTCGGCCCCGCGGACCTGGTGGTGATCACCGGCCTGCCCGGCAGCGGCAAGTCCACCCTGATGCGGCGCGCGGCCACCGGCCGCCGCATCGACTCCCAGGACGCCCGCGACCGCTTCGCGACCCGCCTGCCCCGCGCCCTCCCGTACGCCCTCTACCGCCCCCTGGTCCGCCTCGCCCACTACGCCCGCCTGCGCCGCGCCCTGCGCGCCGGCGAGGGCGTCGTCGTCCACGACTGCGGCACCCAGCCCTGGGTGCGCGCCTGGCTCGCCCGCGAGGCGCGCCGGCGTGGCGGCACCCTCCGTCTGCTCCTGCTCGACGTTCCGCCGCAGACCGCCCGCGACGGCCAGCGGACGCGCGGCCGGGGCGTCTCGCGCTACGCCTTCCGCCGCCACCGCCGTACGACCGCCCGGCTGCTCGACGCGGTCGAGCGGGGCGAGCTGCCCGCGGGCTGCGGCTCGGCGGTGCTGCTGGACCGTGCCGCGGCGGACGTCCTGCAGCGGATCGAGTTCAGCGGGTGAGGGGCCTCGTGACCGGCGGGTGGGAGGACGGCGTGCGGAGGGTGAGGGGCTGTCACGGGCACCCGCTAGCCTTCATGGTCACAGCAGTGGTTTCCAGCAGGCGGTAGGCAGATGGACTTCCCGGCGGACATTCCCGCGGACTTCCCGGCACAGGCGCACCCCCAGCCGCACGGCGGCTGGCCCGGCAACGAGCTGGAGGAGGTGCTCTCGGCCTCCCTCGGCGTACCCGCCGCGGCCGGCCGGATCATCGAGGTGCTGGGGCGCAGCCTGCTGTGGATCCCGCTGCCGAGCGGCGGCGGCCCGGACAGCGGCCCGCTGGACCTGCCCACGCTGGACCTCGGCGGCCAGGTGTACGTCCCGGCGTTCAGCTCCGAGGAGCAGCTGCGCCAGGCGGCCGGCCCGCACATGGCGTACACCATCGCCCCCGCCGTGGAGTTCGCCCGCGGTCTGCCCCCGCAGGTCGGCATCGCGGTCAACCCCGACGCCCTGGTCGGCATCCCGCTCCCGCCCGAGGCGGTGGCCGAGCTGTGCCGGGCCGGCCGCACCTCGCTCGACGGCCCCGGCACCGGCGGCCGGGTCCGCCTCTTCGAGCCCGACTGGCAGGACGACCCGGTCGACTTCCTCTCCGCCGCGTCCGCCGAGTTCGCCGAGACCGGTGTGGTCCTCACCGCCCGCCGCTGCCTGGCCGCCGTCGAGACGGCCGACCCGGTGATGTTCGTGGGCGTGGAACTCTCCCAGTGGGAGGGCGACCTGCGCGCCCTTCCCCTGCAGGCCCTCGGTAAAGCCCTCGGAAAGATACCGGTGCGGTGGCCGGTCAACCTCGTCCTCCTGGACGTGACGGACGACCCGGTGGCCGCATGGCTGAAGGCCAACGTCCGCCCCTTCTATCAGTACGGTCACTGATCAGCGGGCCAGGGGGCGGCGGAGCTCGGGGGTGCGGGGAAGCGCGCGTGTACCCACCGCGTCCCCGCGCCCGCGTACGGACAGAAGGCCCCGAGCCGCCGGGCCCTTAAGCTGTCTCCGAACGCGGGGCATCAAACAGAGAAGGGCACGACAGGTGAGCGCGAGCCACAGCGGCAGCGTCGAGCACATGCTGCGCCAGGTCACGCCCGGACGCTACGACGCCTACGAGGCCCTGTTGCGTGCCCTCGCCGCCCCGTCCGCCGGTCAGATCTGGATGCTCCTGTGGCACGGCCAGGCCGGCTCCCCGGACGCCCAGTACGGGAACATGGAGATCGACGGCTTCCAGTACGCACCCTGCGTCACCTCCGCCCAGGAGCTCTCGGCCAGCGGCTGGAACCGGTCGTACGAGGTCGTCGACGGCCTCGACGTGGCCCGCACCCTGTATCCCGACCACTACGGTCTCTGGCTCAACCCGCACAGCCCCGGCGGTGGCGTCGGCATCCCCTGGCTGGACCTGCGCCGCATCGCCACGGGCCTGGACCGCCAGCCCGCCGGTCCCCTCCGGCTGAGCGAACCCGGCATCGAGATCCCGCAGTTCTACGCCCTGCTCGCGCAGAACGCCCACCGCACCCCGGCCCTGCGCTCCCTGCGCCGCGCCTGGGTGCAGCCGGCGCTCGGCGCGCCGTACCTCGCCATCGGCCTGGACGTGTACGACACCTCGCCCGCCGCGGTCGACTCGGTGCGCGCGATGATGCAGCAGTCCGTCGGCGCGGTCCCGGAGGGCCTGCCGGTGTCGACGGTCGCGATGACCGACGACTACGACCCGGTCGTGATGTGGATGCGGGCCAGCGCCCGCCCGTTCTACGACCGTGAGGCCCACGCGGCCGCCCCCCAGCCCCAGCCCCAGGCTTCCCCGCGGCCGCAGGCGCCCGCCGCCGGGTACGGCTACCCACCGGTGCACGGCGGCTACTGACCTGGGCTTATGGCCCATACGCACCTTTTGGACCCCCGGCTCTTCCGTCAGGTCCCGTCCGTTCGCCGTGACTTCCTGTCCGCATAACAGGAAACGCCAGCTTGCATCACGGTTGCGCATCCATTCCCCGCCAAGGCTGGCGGCTGATCGCGCAAGCGTTGAAGACTCCCCCTTCAAGGGGTTCGCCCCTGTGTACGACGGACTGTTTGATGCCGCTACCAGCGGCAAGTGCGGGCCGGCTACCGCCGGTTGAGAGGGGTCCCAGCCTGATGACGGCACCATTGCACGAGCCGACCGCGGAAGCGGCCCCGGGTGCGGCAGAGGAAGCGGCTGTCGCGGCCACCGACGCGAAGGCCGTTCAGGGCCGGTCCCTGGGCCGGATCGCCTGGGAACGCCTCAAGCGGGACAAACTCGCCCTGTCGGGCGGCATAGTCGTGCTGCTCCTCATCGTGGTCGCGCTGCTCGCACCCGTGATCACGGACCTCCTCGGGCAGGACCCGGACGCCTACCACCAGGGTCTGATCGACCCGCTGTTCAGCACCCCCAAGGGCTCGCTGGGCGGTCTGAGCGGCGACCACCTGCTCGGTGTCGAACCGGTCAACGGCCGCGACATCTTCGCCCGTATCCTCTACGGCGCCCAGATCTCGCTGCTCGTCGGCTTCCTGTCCGCGGTGGTCGCCGTCGTCCTCGGCACCGTCCTCGGCATCCTGGCGGGCTTCTTCGGCGGCTGGGTGGACTCGGTCATCAGCCGGGTCATGGACGGCCTCCTCGCCTTCCCGCAGCTGCTGTTCATCATCGCCCTGGTCTCCGTCATGCCCAACCAGATGCTGGGGCTCACCGGCACGGGCGTGCGCGTCTTCGTGATGATCCTGGTCATCGGCTTCTTCGGCTGGCCCTACATCGGCCGCGTGGTGCGCGGCCAGACGCTCTCGCTGCGCGAACGCGAGTACGTCGAGGCGGCCCGCTCGCTCGGCGCCGGGCAGTTCTACATCCTCTTCAAGGAGCTGCTGCCCAACCTCGTCGCGCCCATCATCGTGTACACGACGATGATGATCCCCACCAACATCCTGACCGAAGCGGCGCTCAGCTTCCTGGGTGTGGGCGTCAAGCCGCCCACCTCCTCCTGGGGACAGATGCTCTCGAGCGCGATCGACTACTACGACTCGGACCCCATGTACATGGTGATCCCGGGCGTGGCGATCTTCATCACGGTTCTGGCCTTCAACCTCTTCGGCGACGGCGTGCGGGACGCGCTCGACCCGAAGGGCTCCCGCTGAAGTGCCGTACCCCCAGCGTCCCGTGAGCTCACCCACGGGGTCTCTCATCAAATCCGGAGGATCCGAGATCGTGAACACCCAACGCACCTCAGGGCGGCGCAAGCAGGCCCTCGCCGCTGCCGCAGTGGTCGCCGGGCTGCTGACCACGGCGGCGTGCGGCGGAGGCAACGGCGGCTCGAAGGACGGGGCGGCCGGCTTCGACGCGGCGAACAACAAGGTCGCCCAGGCCGACCAGGTCAAGAAGGGCGGCACGCTGAAGTTCGTGAGCACGCAGGACGCCGACTCGTGGGACACCACGCGCGGCTACTACGGGTTCATGTGGGACTTCTCGCGCTACTACAGCCGCCAGCTGCTCACCTACAAGACCGAGCCGGGTGCGGAGGGCGCGAAGCTCACCCCGGACCTCGCCACGGACATGGGCAAGGTCACGGACGGCGGCAAGACGTACACCTTCACGCTGCGTGACGGCGTCACGTGGGAGGACGGCAAGCCGATCACCTCCCAGGACATCAAGTACGGCATCGAGCGCGTCTGGGCGCAGGACGTCCTGTCCGGCGGTCCGATCTACCTGCAGCAGATGCTGGACCCGAAGAACACCTACAAGGGTCCCTACAAGGACTCCGCGAAGGACCACCTGGGCCTGAAGGCGATCAGCACGCCGGACGCCAAGACGGTCGTCTTCCACCTGCCGTCGCCCAACTCGGACTTCCTCCAGGCGCTGGCGATGACCTCGGGCTCGCCGGTCCGCCAGGACATGGACACCAAGTCCAAGTACGGCCTGCACCCGTTCTCCTCGGGTCCGTACAAGTTCCAGTCGTACGCCCCGGGCAAGAACCTGGTCCTGGTCCGCAACACCAGCTGGAAGGCGTCCTCGGACCCGGTCCGCAAGGCGTACCCGGACAAGATCACCCTGGACATCTCCACCAACCAGGCCGACTCGGACCAGCGCCTCATCAACGGCGACTACGACCTCGACGCCTCGCAGACCGGTCTCGGCGCCCAGGGCCGTCAGATCGCCCTGAAGGAGCACAAGGACAACCTGGACAACCCGGTCTCCGGCTTCATCCGGTACGCGGTCTTCCCGCAGAGCGTCAAGCCGTTCGACAACCTGCACTGCCGCAAGGCCGTGATCTACGCCGCCGACCACGTGTCGCTGCAGACCGCCCGCGGTGGCCCGGTCGCCGGTGGTGACATCGGCACCAACATGCTCCCGCCGTCGGTCGCCGGTGGCGAGGGCCAGAAGTACGACCCGTACAAGATCGCGACGAAGAACAAGAACGGCAACGTCGGCCTGGCCAAGCAGGAGCTCAAGGCCTGCGGTCAGCCGAACGGCTTCAAGACCACCATCGCGGTCCGCAACAACAAGCAGCAGGAAGTGGCCACGGCCGAGTCCCTGCAGGCCGCGCTGAAGAAGGTCGGCATCGACGCCGACATCTACCAGTACGACGGTTCGCAGAGCCCGGGCATCATCGGCTCCCCCTCGAACGTCGCGAAGAAGAAGCTCGGCATCATCATCATGGGCTGGGGTCCGGACTTCCCGACCGTCCAGGGCTACGGCATCCCGCTGTGGAGCAGCAAGTACATCCTGCAGAGCGGTAACAACAACTACGCCCTGATCAAGGACAAGTCGATCGACGGTCTGTTCGACCAGTACACCAGCACGCTGGACGAGTCGAAGAAGACCCAGATCGCCACGCAGATCAACCACAAGGTGATGGAGGGCGGCTACTACCTGCCCTTCGTCTTCGAGCGGCTGCTCAACATCCGCTCCTCGCGTCTGGCCAACGTGTACACGACGAACGCGTACAGCGGTTACTACGACTTCGTCAACCTCGGCCTGAAGTCCACGAAGTAAACCCCGGCACACCCGCCGAACGGCACGAAAGGCAGGTGAAGGCCGGCGCGGCGAGATCGCGGGCCCCCCGGACGACCTCCGGGGGCCCGCGGTCCGCGGCGGGCCGTAAGCTGTGCTCGCTTACCTCATCAGGCGGCTGTTCGCCGCCGCAGTGATGCTGGTGGTCATCATCCTGGTGGTCTTCAGCATCTTCTTCCTCGTCCCCAAGTGGGCGGGCGTGGACATCGCCACGAGCTTCGTGGGCAAGCAGGCAGACCCGCACGCCGTCGAGGCGGTGCGCGAGAAGCTGGGTCTCGGCGACCCGATCTACGTGCAGGTCTGGCACTTCTTCAAGGGCATCTTCGTGGGCCGCACCTACGCGGCCGGCGGCGATGTCACCCACTGTGCCGCGCCGTGCTTCGGCTACTCCTTCCGCAGCGAGCAGGCCGTCTGGCCGGTGCTGACCGACCGCTTCCCGGTGACCCTGGGTCTCGCGCTCGGCGCCGCCGTGCTGTGGCTCATCTTCGGTGTCGCGGCGGGTGTGCTCTCGGCCCTCAAGCGGGGCAGCCTGTGGGACCGCGGCGCGATGGTCGTCGCCCTGAGCGGCGTCTCCCTGCCGATCTACTTCACCGGCCTGCTCTCACTGGCGATCTTCAGCTACGGACTGCACTGGATCGACGGCAAGTACGTCTCGGTCGGGGACAGCTTCGGCGGGTGGTTCAGCGGCATGCTCCTTCCCTGGATCACGCTCGCCTTCCTCTACGCGGCGATGTACGCCCGTATCACCCGCGCCACGATGCTGGAGATCCTCGGCGAGGACTACATCCGCACCGCCCGCGCCAAGGGCCTCACGGAGCCGGTCGTCATCGGCAAGCACGCCATGCGCTCCACGATGACCCCCATCCTGACCATGCTCGGCATGGACCTCGGCGCCCTGATCGGCGGCGCGATCCTCACCGAGACCACGTTCAGCATCCCCGGCCTCGGCCAGGCCGTGCTGACCGCCATCAAGAACCAGGACCTGCCCATCATCCTGGGCGTCACCCTGATCACCTCCCTCGCGGTGCTCATCGCCAACCTTGCGGTGGACGTCCTGTACGCCGTGATCGACCCCCGAGTGAGGCTCGCATGACCGAACTCAGCAAGACCGGAGCGGCCGTGGGCGAGCCCACCAGCTCCTCGCCCGCGCCGTCCTCCTTCCTGGAAGTGCGCGACCTGAAGGTGCACTTCCCGACCGACGACGGCCTCGTGAAGTCCGTCGACGGGCTCAGCTTCCAGCTGGAGAAGGGCAAGACCCTCGGCATCGTGGGCGAGTCGGGCTCCGGCAAGTCCGTGACCTCGCTCGGCATCATGGGCCTGCACACCGCCGGCCAGTACGGCAAGCGCAAGGCGCAGATCTCCGGCGAGATCTGGCTGAACGGCACCGAACTGCTGTCCGCCGACCCCGACCACGTGCGCAAGCTGCGTGGCCGCGAGATGGCGATGATCTTCCAGGATCCGCTGTCGGCGCTGCACCCGTACTACACGATCGGCGCGCAGATCGTGGAGGCCTACCGGATCCACCACGACGTCGACAAGAAGACCGCCAAGCGCCGTGCGGTCGAGATGCTCGACCGTGTGGGCATCCCGCAGCCGGACAAGCGGGTCGACAGCTACCCGCACGAGTTCTCCGGCGGTATGCGCCAGCGCGCCATGATCGCCATGTCGCTCGTGAACAACCCCGAGCTGCTGATCGCGGACGAGCCGACCACCGCGCTCGACGTGACGGTCCAGGCGCAGATCCTGGACCTGATCCGCGACCTGCAGAAGGAGTTCGGCTCCGCGGTCATCATCATCACCCACGACCTGGGCGTCGTCGCCGAACTCGCCGACGACATCCTGGTGATGTACGGCGGCCGCTGCGTCGAGCGCGGCCCGGCCGAGAAGGTGTTCTACGAGCCCCGCCACCCCTACACCTGGGGTCTGCTCGGCTCGATGCCGCGCCTGGACCGCGACCAGCAGGAGCGCCTGATCCCGGTCAAGGGCTCCCCGCCCTCGCTGATCAACGTCCCGTCCGGCTGCGCCTTCAACCCGCGCTGCCCGTACGCCGACGTCCCCAAGGACAACCTGACCCGCACGGTCCGCCCGGAACTGACCGGGGTCGGCGACAAGCACTGGGCCGCCTGCCACATGTCGCAGGAGCAGCGGGAACGGATCTGGACCGAAGAGATTGCGCCGAAGCTGTGAGTGAGAACGCAGAGGACAAAGCAGGGAGCATTCCCGCACAGAGCGACGGCGCGGAGGCCGACCCCGCGGGCGAGACCTCCGGTACGGCCACCCTCACCAAGGACGCCGCGCCCGGCGAGATCCTGCTGAAGGTGACCGGGCTGCAGAAGCACTTCCCCATCAAGAAGGGCCTCTTCCAGCGTCAGGTCGGCGCCGTGCGCGCCGTCGACGGGATCGACTTCGAGGTCCGCTCCGGTGAGACCCTCGGTGTCGTGGGCGAGTCGGGCTGCGGCAAGTCGACGATGGGCCGGCTGATCACCCGCCTGCTCGAACCGACCGCCGGTGCCATCGAGTTCGAGGGCAAGGACATCACGCACCTCGGCGTGAGCGGCATGCGTCCCATGCGCCGCGACGTGCAGATGATCTTCCAGGACCCGTACTCGTCGCTGAACCCGCGCCACACCATCGGCACGATCATCGGGGCCCCCTTCCGGCTCCAGGGCGTCGAGCCCGAGGGCGGCGTCAAGAAGGAAGTCCAGCGGCTGCTGTCGGTGGTCGGCCTCAACCCCGAGCACTACAACCGCTATCCGCACGAGTTCTCCGGCGGTCAGCGCCAGCGCATCGGCATCGCCCGCGCGCTCGCCCTGAAGCCGAAGCTGGTCGTCGCGGACGAGCCGGTCTCCGCGCTGGACGTGTCGATCCAGGCGCAGGTCGTGAACCTCATGGACGACCTCCAGGAGGAACTGGGCCTGACCTATGTGATCATCGCGCACGACCTCTCGGTCGTCCGGCACGTCTCGGACCGCATCGCGGTGATGTACCTCGGCAAGATCGTCGAACTGGCCGACCGGGAGTCGCTGTACAAGGCGCCGATGCACCCGTACACCAAGGCGCTGATGTCGGCGGTGCCGATCCCGGACCCGGCGCGCAAGAACGCCAAGAGCGAGCGCATCCTGCTCAAGGGTGACGTGCCCTCGCCGATCTCGCCGCCCTCGGGCTGCCGCTTCCACACGCGGTGCTGGAAGGCGACGGAGATCTGCCGGACCACCGAGCCGGCGCTGCTGGAGCTCAGGCCCGGTCAGCGCGTCGCCTGCCACCACCCGGAGAACTTCGAGGACCAGGCCCCGCAGGACACGGTGCTGCTGGCCGCCGCGAAGGAGGCGGCGGAGCTGGTCGCCGACGAGGTCCTCGCGGAGTCGGCGGAGACGTCGGCGGCGGTGGCGGCGGAACTGGCCGAGGAGTCCGCAGCCGAGGCGGCGGCCTCTGAGGAGACGGCTTCTGAGGAGGTGGCCGCCTCTGAGGAGACGCCCTCCGAGGAGACGCCCTCCGAGAAGGCGGCGTCCGAGGAGGCGGCGTCCGCGGAGACCGCCGAGGCCTCCGAGCCCGGGTCCGGGTCCGGATCCCAGGAGTCAACCGACAAGTAGCGCATGACAACTGGGCAAAGTCATGCACATGCCTGAACGGGAGAGTGCACAGTCGTCCGTGTCCGACCACTGATCGGTACACGCTCGAAAGGGACGACTCATGGCACTCTCCCGTTCGGCACGCCTGGGGGCCGTCGCGACCGCGGCGGCCTCCTTCCTCGTCATCGGCGCTTCCGCCGCCCCCACCCCGGGCGCGCCCGGCACCGGCGACCCCTACTTCCCGGACCTCGGCAACGGCGGCTTCGACGCGCTGCACTACGACCTCGACGTCGCCTACGCCCCCGACACCGGCCGCCTGGACGGCCGTACCACCCTCACCGCCCGCGCCACCCAGAACCTCTCCTCCTTCGACCTGGACCTGCAGCAGCTGAGCATCACCCGGGTCGACGTGAACGGCAGACGCACCCCGTTCACGCGCGAGGGCGACGAGGTCACCGTCACCCCGCGCCAAAGCCTGCCGCGCGGACGGACGTTCGAGGTCACCGTGACCTACGGCGGCATACCCCAGCCGCTCGGCGGGCCCATCGTGTTCGGCTCCAAGTACGGCTGGATGAAGACCGCCGACGGCGTCTTCGTCGCCTGTGAACCCAACGCCGCCTCCACCTGGTTCCCGTCCAGCGACCACCCCTCCGACAAGGCCACCTACGACATCCGGATCCGGGCGCCGAAGGGCCTGACCGGTGTCTCCAACGGCCGGCTCCTGTCGACGTACGACAAGGGCGGCTCGACCTACACCCACTGGCGCGAGTCGAGGCCGATGGCGACCTACCTCGCGACCGCCACCATCGGGAAGTTCGACGTGCGCACCGGCCGCACCCCCGGCGGCATCCCCGTCTACGTCGCGATCGACCCGGTGCTGAAGAACAGCAACAGCGTCGACGTGTACGCCGTCACCGCCGCCGCGACCGACTACTGGTCGCAGGTCTTCGGGCCGTACCCGTTCGAGGAGACCGGCGCGATCGTGGACGACATGCCCGAGGCCGGGTTCTCGCTGGAGGTGCAGAGCAAGCCCGCCTACTCGGCCGTGCGCAGCGAGACGACCATCGTGCACGAGCTGGCCCACCAGTGGTTCGGCGACTCGGTCAGCGTGCGGCAGTGGAAGGACATCTGGCTCAACGAGGGCTTCGCCTCCTACGCCCAGTGGCTGTGGGCCGAGCACCAGGGCACCCGCTCGGCGCACGACTCCTTCCTCGCCGCCTACGACGCCCGCCCGGCCGACTCCGCCTTCTGGCAGATCAAGGTCGCCGACCCGCAGCGGGACACGATGTTCGCCTCCGCCGTCTACCAGCGCGGCGCGATGACGCTCCAGATGCTCCGCGAGCGCATCGGCGACAAGGCGTTCTTCAGGCTGCTGCCCGCCTGGACCCGCCTGCACCGGTACGGCAACGCGGACACGGCCGACTTCATCCGCCTCGCCGAGCGCGTCAGCGGGCAGCAGCTGGACGACCTGTTCGACACCTGGCTCTTCACCACGGGGAAGCCCGCCCTGTGAGCCTGGCTTTGTAAGGTTCACGCCCCGCGACAGGTGAGAATACCTGGGTGCAGCTGCAGCAACTCTTCAGTCCCTCCGTCCAGCACACGCTCGATGTCGTCGGCATCTTCGTGTTCGCGATCTCCGGCGCCCTGCTGGCCGTCCGCAAGAACTTCGACGTGTTCGGCATCGCCGTGCTCGCCGAGGTCACCGCGCTGGGCGGAGGGCTGTTCCGCGACCTGGTCATCGGTGCCGTGCCCCCGGCCGCCTTCACCGACCTCGGGTACTTCCTGACCCCGCTGCTCGCCGCGCTCGTCGTCTTCTTCCTGCACCCGCACGTGGAACGCATCCAGACGGGGGTGCTGGTCTTCGACGCGGCCGGCCTCGGCCTGTTCTGCGTCAGCGGTACGACGAAGGCGTACAGCTACGGCCTCAATCTGACCGCCTCGGCGACGCTGGGCCTCGCCACCGCGGTCGGCGGCGGTGTGCTGCGCGACGTGCTCGCCAACGAGGTGCCCTCACTGCTGCGCTGGGACCGCGATCTGTACGCGGTCCCAGCGATCGTCGGCGCCACGATGGTCGTGCTGTGCCTCCACTACGACGTCCTGACCCCCCTCACCAGTGGACTCGCCGCCGTCACGGCTTTTGTGCTGCGCCTGCTCGCGATGCGGTTCCACTGGCGAGCTCCGCGCGCGTGGAACCGCCGGTCGACGGTGACCGAGGAGTAGTCCCGGTGGTTCCGGCGGCGCTCCCGGTAAGAGAACCCGTGGTTCCGGTAAGAGAACGGTCCTGGCCCCTGGCGTGGTTCTGGCCCATCTGCAGGGTCAGCCAGCGGAACACCGTGTCGACCTGGGGCCGCCACAGCGCCATGTTGTGACCGCCCGCGCTGCGCGGCAGGAACACCACGTGCACGGTCGTCGGCGCCTTGGCGATGGACTCCAGCGCCACGCCCGCCTGATAGCCGTCGCCGGACTCGCCGGAGACGTAGAGCGCGATCCGGGGCGGTACGGCGGACTTCTTCAACAGCAGGTAGGGGTTGTTCTCGGCGCGCAGGGCGGGGCTCTGCGCGGCGAGGGAGTTGCGCTCGCCGATCGGGTCGTTGTAGCCGGACAGGCTCACCGCGGCCCGGTACCGGTCCGGGTGCGCCACGGCCAGCTTGACCGCGCAGTGGGCGCCCGCCGAGTACCCGGCGACGGCCCAGCCCTGCGGCGCCGGCTGGGCACGGAAATTGTCCGTGACCATCTTCGGCACGTCGATGCTCAGCCAGGTGTCGGCGTTGACCTGGCCGGGGATGTTGGCGCAGCCGGTGTCCACGCCGGCCAGCAGGTTGGTGCGCGGGGCGACCAGGATGAAGGGCGCCACCTGGCCGCTGCGCATCAGCGGCAGCAGCTGCTCGTGCGTCTTCATGGAACCGAACCAGGCCTTCGCCGAACCGGGGTAGCCCGGCAGCAGCTCCACCACCGGGAACTTCTTGTTGCGGTAGGCCGGATCGTTGTACTGCGGCGGCAGCCAGACGTAGACCTCGGCGTTCACGCCCGAGACCCGGCCCTTGAGCTGTGTGACGCGCACCCCGCCGGCCGCCTGCATACCGGGCCCGCCGGCCGCCGTGAAGGTCTGCTTGACCTTGGGCAACCGTTTCACCGCTATGCCGCCGGTGCCGTCCCGGCCCAGGTCCTGGGCCTGCTGGACGTGGTTGCCGGTGCCGAGCAGGTCGGCCCAGTTGTCGTACAGGTTGTTCTGGTTGTTGACCAGAACGAAGATCAGTGTGACGGCGGTGCCCTGGGCGAACAGCAGCATCAGTACTCGGGCCGCGGCACGCAGGGGCTTGGGCCCGCGCACTCGCGACCAGAGCACGAGCGGCAGTATCAGTGCAACCACGGCCAGCACGATGGTCGTGTAGAGGAACGGAGTCCCGGTGAGGCTCATGTCCCCATAGAGGGGAATCAGGGGTCCGAGGTTGTGGACGAGTCGGGACACTTACCGAGAAATTGCCGGAACCTCACCCGGCAGAGGGATCCGACGCCGTCCCGGGGGCCGCGTTCACGCGTGCGCAACAGAAAAAGCTACCGCTTAGTAATTTCCTGTTGTACCGTTCACCCATGCCAGAAGCAGCTTCCGCCCCCTCCCCGTCGCGGGCCGTGATCGGCGACAGCGAGTTCGACCGCGACACCGCGGTCGTCCGGCGCGGGCCCGGTGTCTACGACATCGACCTCTCGGCCGGCTGGACCATCATCAGCGCCGTCAACGGCGGCTACCTGCTGGCCGTGCTGGGCCGCGCCCTCGCGGACGCCCTCCCGCACCCGGACCCCTTCACCGTCTCCGCGTACTACCTGACCGCCTCGCAGCCCGGTCCGGCGGTCGTCCGCACCGAGACGATCCGCACCGGCCGCACCCTCTCCACCGGCCAGGCCTCGCTCTTCCAGTACGACGACCAGGGCGACGAGGTCGAACGCATCCGCGTCCTCGCCTCCTACGGCGACCTCGCGAGCCTTCCCGACGACGTCCGCACGACGGCGACGCCGCCCGCGATCCCGCCGCCGGACCAGTGCTTCGGCCCGGCGGACGGCCCCGCCCCGATCGAGGGCAGCAACGCCATCGCCGACCGGCTGATGCTCAAGCTGGACCCGGCGACCCTCGGCTGGGCCCTGGGCGCTCCCTCGGGCAAGGGCGAGATGCGCGCCTGGTTCGGCCTGGCCGACGGCCGCGACCCCGACCCGCTCTCCCTCCTCCTCGCGGTGGACGCGCTGCCGCCCACCGCCTTCGAGATCGGCCTCAAGGGCTGGGTCCCCACGGTGGAGCTCACCGTCCACGTCCGCCGCCGCCCGGCCCCAGGTCCCCTGCGGGTCTCCATCACCACCCGCAACCTGGCCGGCGGCTTCCTGGAGGAGGACGCCGAGGTCTGGGACAGCGAGAACCACCTGGTCGCCCAGTCCCGCCAACTGGCCCGGGCCAGGCTCGCCTGATCCGGCCGGACCGGGCCGTCGTCGGTCTACCGGCGGGGGGTCAGGGCCGGTTGAGCGGGGTGCGGCCGAGCCAGGCGGCGAGTTCGGTGTAGGGGTCGGCGCCTTCGGGGGCCTCGCGGCGGGTGTCGAAGGGGGTGTCCTCGTCGCGGGGGCGGGAGTCCGGCAGTACCTTGCGGGCGTTGGCGAGGGCGAACTCGGCGAGTTCCGCGTCGAGCCGGTGCGGATGGCCGACGGCCTCGGAGAGGTCCCAGGTGTGCGTCACGATCTCCATGACGTAACCCGAAAGCGCCGCATGGCCCGGTACCTCGCCCCACGGCACGCGCACCGACGTCGTCATCCGCTCGTCGCTCTCCCACGCCTTCAGGACGCGGACGCGCACCTCGTCGTAGGCCGCCGCCCAGCCGTCGTCCTCGACGCCGTCGGCGACGGGCCGCACGGCCAGTCCGTCGCCGCCTTCGCCCACCACGGCGATCCGCCGGGTGCCGCCGACGATGTGGCTCAACAGGGCCCGCACGTCGAACTCCGTACACGGCGTGGGGCCGTCGAGCTGGTCCGGCCGTACGGTCTTGATGAGGGCCGCCGCCTGCTCGGTGGCGCGGGTGTAGAGGGGGCGGGGGTCGACGAACTCGTTGGTGGTCATGGTGTGCCTCTCGGTAGTCGGTGCCCTGAGGATGGCGCGATAACCTGACATCCGCCGTCAACATTTGCGCGCGGATCCGTCCCGGCGCGATCCTGGGCGCGTGAAGTCCGACCGGCTGCTGTCGATCCTGCTGCTCCTGCAGACCCGGGGCCGTGTGCCCGCGCACGAACTCGCCGACCGGCTGGAGGTGTCGGTCCGCACCATCTACCGGGACGTCGAGGCGCTGTCGGCCTCCGGTGTCCCGGTCTACGCCGAGCGCGGCCGGCACGGCGGCATCGAACTCCTCGCCGGTTTCCGCACGGACGTCACCGGACTGACCGCCGACGAGTCCCGCGCCCTGTTCATCCTGGCCGCACAGGGCGCGCACGCCGCGCTGGGTCTCGACGCGGCCCTCGGCTCGGCCCTGCGCAAGGTGATGGCCGCACTGCCGGCGCCGTACCGGCCCGCCGCCGAGGTGACCAGCCGGCGCATCCTGGTCGACGCCACCCGCTGGAAGAGCGGCCCCCAGCGGTCCGTCGACCTGGAGGTGATGCAGGACGCCGTCTTCTGTGACCGGCGGCTCAGGCTCCGCTACCGGCACAGCGGGGAGCGGGAGCCGCGGATGTACACCGTGGATCCGTACGGCCTGGTCGCGAAGGCCGGGGTCTGGTACCTGGTCGCCGACCGGCGGGGCGTGCCGCGGCTGTTCCGGGCCGACCGGATCCGCTCGGCCCGCCCGCTGGACGAGCCGGTACGGCGCCGGCCCGGAGTCGAACTCGCCGACGCCTGGGAGGTGTTGCGGCGTCAGGTGGAGGAGCGGCAGGGCGGCATCGAGGTGACCGTGCGGGTCCGGCGTGAGCGGTTCGACATGTTCCAGCGGATGATGGCCGCCGAACTGACCGCCCCGCCCGACGACGACGGCGAGAGCGACTGGGTCACCGCCCGGCTGGCCTTCCCGGCGCTGCGCGCGGTGCGCCAACTCCTCGGGTTCTCCGACCAGGTGCGGCTGCTGGATCCGCCCGAGGCCCGCGCGGAACTGCTGGCGGCGGCCCGTTCCGTCACGGCCCTGTACCGGCAAGCGGACCCGGACGAGGCATGAAACCGCAGGTCACGGGCGGTGCTTGGGCACCGCGAGGGGCGGCGCGCACCGGACACGCGCCGCCCCTGACGCGTCTGCGGGCGCGGCTCAGCCCGGCCAGTGACTGCGGCCGATGCTGATCAGCCGCAACTGCCGGGTGGCGAGCTGTGTGACGCGCTCCCGCTCCTCGGCGGGGGACTCCAGTGCCTCCAGGAACAGCGAGGCGGTGATGAGCATCTGGTCGACGTAGAGGTGCGCGAGCATCAGCAGGTCGTCGTCGCTCCAGCCGGCCGCCTCGGGGTCCTTGGCCAGCTCGGCCTTCACCTCCTCGGCGAACCGGAGCAGTTGCGCCCGGATGGCCTCCCGCACCGGCTGCACCCCGCCATGCCGTTCCCGGGCGATGAACCGGACGTGTGCGGGGTACATGTCCACGTGGTGGGCGATCAACTCGATGGCACGCGCGATGCGTTCCTCGCTGTCGCCCGCGGTGGACACCGTCGTCCGCACCATCGGGTGCAGGCTGCCCAGCGCCTCGTCGACCAGTGCGACGCCGAGGTCGGCGGTCGAGCGGAAGTGCCGGTAGAAGGCGGTCGGAGCGACGCCGACGGCCCGGGTGACCTCGCGCAGGCCCAGGCTGCTCAGGCTCTGCTCCTCCAGCAGCGCGAGCGCCGCGTCGAGGAACGCCTGCCGGGTCTTCTGCTTCTGGGCCTGCCGGATGCCGAGGGTGTGACTCATGTCATCCAGTTAACAACTGTTCTCTGGAATTGAAAAGCCGTGGAGCGCGCTAGAGTAGAAGTCAGTGAACAACTGTTACTACAACTGTTCACCGAAATTTCACACCGGCCCGATACGAGGTATCCCGGAGGGGGATTCGATCCCATGCTGTTCCTCGTCGCCGCACTCATGCTGCTCGGTGTCGTGCTGGGCACCGTCGCCCACGCGCCGCTGACCGTCACCGCCGTCGTGGCCGCGGTCATCGCCGTGTGGCTCGGCGTCTTCGCGATCCGCGAGCGCCACGGCCGCCGACGCCGTACGCCGGCCAACTGACCGTCCGCCACGACTTCCAGGACCACGACTTCCAGGAGCTGAGCACCATGCAACTCACCGCACCGGTCACCAGCCGCAACGACGCCCGGCCGACCGCCCGCGACGCCGACGGCATGGCTGTGGCGTCCTTCATCCTCGGCCTTCTCGGCCTGCTCGTCCTCAACATCTTCCTCGGCCCGATCGCGATCGTCCTGGCCGCGGTCTCCCTCTGGCGCGGCACCGCCCGCCGCGGCCGCGCCCTCCTGGGCCTGACGCTGGGCGTCGCCGACCTGGCCGTCCTGGCCGTGGCGATGGAGGTCTCCCACACCCTGTCGTGGAGCCTGTGACGCCGGGCGACACCGCCTGACCCCGCCGGACCCCGAGGACGACGGGGCAGCCGGCCGACGGCCGGGCGCAGGCGACCCCACCGCCTCCGCCGCCACGCCGTCGTCGCCCACGCCATCGTCACCACCGCCGCGCGGCAGCCGGACCACCACCGCGGTGAGGCAGCGCCGGGCACCTCGCCGGCAGGCCAAAGTGCGTCCCGCGCAAGCCGCTCCCGGCCAAGAGGGACCTCGCAGCCGAGGGGAGCGGGAGAGTCGCCGTAGAATCGGCGTCACCATGGCTTACCTCGACCACGCCGCGACAACCCCGATGCTCCCGGAGGCGGCAGAGGCCCTGACCGCCCGGTTGAGCATCACGGGCAACGCATCCTCCCTCCACGCATCCGGCCGCCAGGCACGCCGCACGGTCGAGGAATCCCGCGAATCCCTCGCGGAAGCGCTCGGCGCCCGCCCCAGCGAGGTCGTCTTCACCTCGGGCGGAACCGAAGCGGACAACCTCGCCGTCAAGGGCCTGTACTGGTCCCGCCGCGCCGCCGACCCGGCCCGCACCCGCGTCCTGGCCAGCCCCGTCGAGCACCACGCCGTCCTCGACGCCGTCCACTGGCTCGGTGAACACGAGGGCGCGACGGTCGAGTACCTCCCCGTCGACTCCTACGGCCGCGTCCACCCCGAGGCGCTGCGCGAGGCCGTCGCCCGTAACCCCGACGACGTCGCCCTGGTCACCGTGATGTGGGCCAACAACGAGATCGGCACCATTCTGCCGGTCCGCGAACTCGCCGACGTGGCCGCCGAGTTCGGCATCCCGATGCACGCCGACGCGGTCCAGGCCCTCGGCCAGGTCCCGGTGGACTTCGCCGCCTCCGGTCTCGCCGCGATGACCGTCTCCGGCCACAAGATCGGCGGCCCGTACGGCATCGGCGCGCTGCTGCTCGGCCGTGACCACACCCCCGTACCGGTCCTGCACGGCGGCGGCCAGGAGCGGCACGTCCGCTCGGGCACCCTCGACGTCCCGGCGGTCGCCTCCTTCGCCGTCGCCGGCCGGCTCGCCACTGAGCGCCGCGCGTGGTTCGCCCGGGAGGTCGGCGCCCTGCGCGACCGGCTGATCGACGCCGTCCGTACGGCCGTACCGGACGCCATACTCGGCGGCGACCCCGCGTCCGAGGGCCGGCTGCCCGCCAACGCGCACTTCACCTTCCCCGGCTGCGAGGGCGACTCCCTGCTGCTCCTGCTGGACGCCCAGGGCATCGAGTGCTCGACCGGATCCGCCTGCACCGCGGGCGTCGCCCAGCCCAGCCATGTGCTGCTCGCCACCGGCACCGACCCGGACCTGGCCCGCGGCACCCTGCGCTTCTCCCTCGGTCACACCTCCACGGAGGCGGACGTCGAAGCGGTGGCCAAGGCGATCGGCCCGGCGGTGGAGCGGGCGCGGGCGGCGGGGCTCAGCTGAGACAGCGGCGCGTACGGACGCCGGGCGCACGAGAACGACCTACGAGGCGGGTTCCCTTCGCCGGTATTGTCCGGATCAGGTGATGGGGGTCGCCGTCTGGTCCAGTCCTTGCGACCTTTCGGCCTCTCAGCCCGAGCGTCGATGTCGGCACCAGCGGAGAAGGTGTACCTCTCGTTGAAGAGATCATGTATCTCTCGCTGACGTCGGCTACTCCGCTTGAACTCCCTCACTCGTCCCGTAGGTCTTCCACCAGAATAGATCCGCCTCTTCCGGACAAAAAGGGGCTAGACCTTGATTTTTTTCAGATATCGCTCCCAGTCCCAGTGCGGCCCCGGATCGGTGTGGTCCGTCCCCGGCACCTCCACGTGCCCGATGATGTGCTCGCGGTCCACGGGTATGCCGTAACGCCCGCATATCGCCGCCGTCAGGCGCGCCGAGGACGCGTACATGGCGTCCGTGAAGGAGGAGGCGTCGTCCACGAAGCCCTCGTGCTCGATGCCGACACTGCGTTCGTTGTACGCGCGGTTGCCCGCGTGGAAGGCCACGTCCAGCTCCCGGATCAGCTGGGTGATCCGGCCGTCCCTGCGCACGATGTAGTGCGCCGCCGCACCGTGCGCGGGGTCCTGGAAGACCTTCACCGCGCTCGCGTAGCCGCCCTGGGTGACATGGATGACGACCCGGTCCACGGAGTAGTCGTCCGGCCGGTCCGCGCGCCGGTAGTTGGCCGGGGAGGCCGGCACCCAGCGCGCCCCCCGGAAGTCCACGGCCCCCGCCACCCGGGGCTTCTCCACCCCCGGCAGCCGCCACCACAGGTGCTTGAGCTCGTCGCGGGCCAGCGCGGCCGTGCCCACGGCGGCCGCCACGCCGCCGACGAGCAGGGCCCGCCGCCCCAGCCGCCGATCCGCGTCGCTCATGCCCTCCCCTTCCGCCTCCGGCCGCCCGCGTCGCGCCCCCTGTGACCGTCAACGGATATCCGGCGGTCCCGGTTCCCGCGGCCCCGTACCCTGGAAGGGCTATGACTGAGACCCCGCAGCGCCCCCTCCGCGTCCTCGCCGCCATGTCCGGTGGAGTCGACTCCGCCGTCGCCGCCGCGCGCGCCGCGGAAGCCGGCCACGACGTCACCGGCGTCCACCTCGCGCTCTCCGCGAACCCGCAGTCCTTCCGGACCGGCGCGCGGGGCTGTTGCACCATCGAGGACTCGCGTGACGCCCGCCGCGCGGCCGACGTCATCGGCATCCCGTTCTACGTCTGGGACCTCGCCGACCGCTTCCGCGAGGACGTCGTCGAGGACTTCGTCGCCGAGTACGAGGCCGGCCGCACCCCCAACCCCTGCCTCCGCTGCAACGAGAAGATCAAGTTCGCCGCGCTGCTCGACAAGGCCCTCGCCCTCGGCTTCGACGCGGTCTGCACCGGCCACTACGCCAAGGTGATCGTGGGCGAGGACGGCGCCCGCGAACTGCACCGCGCCTCCGACATGGCGAAGGACCAGTCGTACGTCCTCGGTGTGCTGGACGACAGGCAGCTCGCCCACGCGATGTTCCCGCTCGGCGACACGGTCACCACCAAGGAGGAGATCCGCGCCGAGGCCGAGCGCCGGGGACTGGCCGTGGCCAAGAAGCCCGACTCGCACGACATCTGCTTCATCGCCGACGGCGACACCCAGGGCTTCCTCGCCGGCCGCCTCGGCAAGGCGGAGGGCGACATCGTCGACGAGTCCGGCGCCAAGGTCGGCACGCACGAGGGCGCCTACGGCTTCACCATCGGCCAGCGCAAGGGCCTGCGCATCGGCACCCCGGCCCCCGACGGCAAGCCCCGCTACGTCCTCGACATCTCCCCGGTCACCAACACGGTCACCGTCGGCCCCGCCGCCGCCCTGGACGTCACCGCCCTCACCGCGATCAAGCCCCGCTGGTGCGGCACCGCCCCCACCGGCCCCGGCACCTACACCGCCCAGCTGCGCGCCCACGGCGGCGAGACAGAGGTCACCGCGCAGCCGGTCGGCGGCGAACTGCGCGTGACCTTCACGGAGCCGGTCCGCGGCGTCGCCCCCGGCCAGGCGATCGTCCTGTACGACGGCACGCGCGTGGTGGGCTCGGCGACGATCGCGTCGACCACACGCGCGACGGCCGCGGCGGTGTGACCGGTCCCCGGTCCGGGTACGACCGGCGCTACTCCGTGAGGAACCCGGCCAGGACCGGTCCGAGCACGTCCGGCTCCACCATGTGGGACTGCCCCGCCAGCTCGCGGTACGTGCCCTCGGGCACCACCCTGGACACCTCCCGGGACGCCTCGCGCATCCACTCCGGGCTCGCCCCGCCCGCGACCGCCAGCACGGGCACGGAGATCGCGGCGAGCCGGTCCCGGGGCAGCAGCCCGTCGCCCATGACCGTGTCGTCGTAGGCGAGGCTGGGCGCGACGGCCTCCATACCGGCCCACATCGGCGACTGGCGGGCGCGCTGGATCATCTCCTCGGCCAGGCCCGTCAGCCGGAGGAACAGCTCCACCGCGTCCCCGCGCCGGCCGTCCGCGAGGGCCTTGTCCAGCTGCTCCTTGTACGCGGCCTCCCGCTCGGCGCCGCCGTGCAGGAAGTCGGCGTACGGCACCTCGTAGACGGCGGCGCGGACGGCCGGCAACCCCCTCGCCACCGCCTGGAGCACCAGCGCACCGCCCGAGGAGACCCCGAACAGCGCCGCCTCGCCCCCCACGGCGTCGAGCAGCGCGGCCAGGTCCTCCACCTCGCGCTCGACCGCGTACGGCTTCGTGTCACCGCTCTCCCCGCGGCCCCGGCGGTCGTAGACGACGGCGGTGCAGCGGTCAGCGAGCCGCTGGGCCAGGGGTGCCACGGTGCCGCCGGTGGACATCGCGCCGCTCACCAGGATCACCGTGGGCCCCTGGCCGATCACTTCGTACGCGAGCAACGTGCCGTCGCGGGAAGTCGTCTTCTTGTCCATGCCCGTGCAGACTGCCGCACCGGCCCCGACTCATCGGTCACGACACGTCGGTTTCGTAGAAGCAGAAGTGGTCCTTGATGCCGGCGACGTCCGGCTTCGGGTCCGGGTACGCCCAGACCAGGTCGGGCGCGTCCGGCAGCGACCAGTAGGACGCCGTGCCCTTGAAGGGGCAGACGGTGTGCGTGTCGGAGGGGGTGAGCAGATCGACGCGTACGTCCTCGGCCGGGATGTAGTACCGCGGCGGGCAGCCCGTCTCGCGCAGCACCAGCGGCCGGTCGGTCTCCGCGAGCACCTGGTCGCCGTGCACCACGCGCACGTGCCGCTCTTCTTCGTCGATGGTGATGGTGTGTCCTCGGGTCATACCGGGACAGCACCGGCGGGCCCGTGCTTCTTCCCGCGTACGGCGAAGCGGGGGCGGACCGTACGGTAGGGGGCATGAACATCTGCGTCTTCCTGTCCGCCGCCGACCTCGACGAGCGGTACACGCGTCCCGCGCGCGAGTTCGCGGAACTGCTCGGCAAGGCCGGTCACACCCTGGTGTGGGGCGGTTCCGACGTCGGTCTGATGAAGGTCGTCGCCGACGGGGTGCACGAGGCCGGAGGCAGACTGCTGGGCGTGTCCGTGGAGTTCCTCGCGAACAAGGCGCGGCCCGGCACCGACGAGATGGTCATCGCCGCCGACCTCGCCGAACGCAAGAAGCTGCTGCTGGAGAAGGCCGACGCCGTGGTGATCATGGTAGGCGGCACCGGCACGCTGGACGAGGCCACCGAGATCCTGGAGCTGAAGAAGCACGGCCGCACCGAGAAGCCGGTCGTGCTGCTGAACACCGCGGGCTTCTACGACGGGCTCCAGCAGCAGTTCCGCCGCATGGAGGACGAGGGATTCCTGCCCCGCCCGCTGTCCGAACTGGTCTTCTTCGCCGAGGAGCCGGCCGGCGCCCTGGCCTACCTGGAGGAGCAGACCGGCGAGCGCTGATGCGAGCATGGCGGGCATGGCTACTCATGTGATCACCGGGGCCGGATCCGGCATCGGCGCGGCCGTCGCCCGCCGTCTGCACGCGCGCGGGGACGAACTCGTCCTGCACGCGCGCGACGCGGGCCGCGCGAAGGAACTGGCGGCCGAGTTCCCCGGCGCCCGCACCCTGGTCGGCGACCTCGCCGACCCGGACAAGCTGTCCTGGGCGTTCTCCCACCAGACACTGCCCGACCGGGTGGACTCCCTGCTGCACATCGCCGGCGTCGTCGACCTGGGCGAGGTCGGCGACCTGACCCCCAAGGCCTGGCGCCACCAGCTCAACGTCAACCTGATCGCCCCCGCCGAGCTGACCCGGCACTTCCTGCCCCAGCTGCGTGCCACCCGCGGCCATGTGATCTTCGTCAACTCCGGCTCCGGTCTCAACGCCCACGCCGGCTGGTCCGCCTACGCCGCCTCCAAGCACGGCCTGAAGGCCCTCGCCGACTCCCTGCGCCAGGAGGAGCACGCGAACGGCGTCCGGGTCACCTCGGTCTACCCCGGCCGCACGGCCAGCCCCATGCAGGCCAAGGTCCACCAGCAGGAGGGCAAGGAGTACGACGCCTCGCGGTGGATCGACCCCGAGTCGGTCGCCACGACGCTCCTCATGGCCCTGGACCTGCCCAGGGACGCCGAGGTCAACGACCTGACGGTGCGACCGGGACGCTGACCCCGGCCGCGAGGTTCCGTAGGCTTCCCCGGTGAGCGAAAACAGCCAGTTCAGCTTCGCCGGGGCCACCGGTGTCGGGTCCATGCCCGGTGACGACGCCCGCGAGGCCGCCAAGACCGTCACCGGCACCTTCGAGGACTTTCCGTTCCTGCCCGAGCTGCCCGCGCGCGGCCCCGGCGCCGACATGATCGGCCGTACCGCGGGGATGCTCGTCGAGCTGTACGCGCGCGTGGAGCCCAGCGGCTGGCGGATCGGGGACCGGCCGGGCCGGGACACCAAGCGGGCGCGCTCCTGGCTGGTGGAGGACCTGGATGCCCTGGAGGAGTTCACCCAGGGCTACGAGGGCGACCTGAAGGTGCAGGCGGTCGGCCCCTGGACACTGGCCGCCGCGCTGGAGCTGAGGAACGGCGAGTCCGTGCTCTCCGACGCCGGTGCCTGCCGTGATCTCGCCGCCTCGCTCACCGAGGGGCTGCGGCTGCATCTCGCGGAGATGCGGCGCCGGGTGCCGGGCGCGCGGCTCGTCCTCCAGCTCGACGAGCCCTCCCTCACGGCCGTCCTGCGCGGACAGGTGCGCACCGCCAGCGGCTACCGCACCCACCGGGCCGTGGACCGCCAGGTCGTGGAGGCCACCCTGCGCGATGTCGTCGGGGCCCACGCCGGCGGCCCCGTGGTCGTCCACTCCTGCGCCCCCGACGTGCCGTTCGCGCTGCTGCGGCGGGCCGGCGCCGCCGCGGTCTCCTTCGACTTCGCCCTGCTCACCGAACGTGATGACGACGCGATCGGCGAAGCCGTCGAGGGGGGCACGAGGCTGTTCACCGGTGTCGTGAGCGGCACTCAAGGGCCATTGTCAGACCCTGCCGGTAGCGTCATGGGTGTCAGGACGCTGTGGCGCAGGCTGGGTCTGCACCCGGGGCTGCTCGCGGAGGCGGTCACGGTGACCCCGGCGTGCGGGCTGGCGGGAGCTTCCCCCGCCTACGCACGCCAGGCGCTCGCCCACTGCGTCCGGGCGGCGAGATCCCTCGCGGACAACCCAGAGTAACGGGAGGACGACACGGTGGCCGGCGACAAGCAGCAGGCGGAGACGGCAGTGCCCGCCGAGGCACGTGACAAGCACGCGCAGCTCGCTGAGCAGATCGAGGAGCACCGCTTCCGGTACTACGTGAAGGACGCCCCCGTCATCAGCGACGCCGAGTTCGACAGGCTGCTGAAGACCCTGGAGGCCCTGGAGGAGCAGTATCCCGAGCTGCGCACCCCGGACTCGCCGACCCAGAAGGTCGCGGGGTCGTACGCGACGGAGTTCACCGCGGTCGAACACCGCCAGCGCATGCTGTCCCTGGACAACACCTTCAACGACGAGGAGCTGGCCGCCTGGGCCGAGCGCATCGCGCGTGAACTCGGCGACCAGGACTACCACTTCCTGTGCGAGCTGAAGGTCGACGGCCTCGCGGTCAACCTCACCTACGAGAACGGCCGCCTCACGCGTGCGGCGACCCGCGGCGACGGCCGTACCGGCGAGGACATCACTCCGAACGTCCGGACCATCGCGGAGATCCCGGACCGCCTCAAGGGCGACGAGGTCCCGGACCTCGTGGAGATCCGCGGCGAGGTCTACTTCCCGATGGAGAAGTTCCTCGAACTGAACGAACGCCTGGTCGCGGTCGGCGACAAGCCGTTCGCCAACCCCCGTAACGCCGCCGCCGGTTCCCTGCGCCAGAAGGACCCGCGGGTCACCGCCACCCGCCCGCTGCACATGGTGGTCCACGGCATCGGCGCCCTGGAGGGCTACACGGGCATGACCCGGCTCTCCCAGGCCTACGACCTGCTGAAGTCCTGGGGCCTGCCCACCTCCCCGCACAACCGCGTGGTCGAGGACCTCGACGGCGTACGGGAGTTCATCGCGCACTACGGCGAGAACCGCCACTCGGTGGAGCACGAGATCGACGGGGTGGTCGTCAAGCTGGACGAGATCCGGCTCCAGGGCCGCCTCGGCTCCACCGCACGCGCGCCGCGCTGGGCGATCGCCTACAAGTACGCGCCGGAAGAGGTCAACACCAAGCTCGTCGACATCAAGGTGGGTGTCGGCCGCACCGGCCGCGTCACGCCGTACGCCCAGGTCGAGCCGGTCACGGTCGCGGGCAGCGAGGTGGAGTTCGCCACCCTGCACAACCAGGCGGTCGTCAAGCTCAAGGGCGTCCTCATCGGGGACACGGTCGTGCTGCGCAAGGCCGGTGACGTGATCCCGGAGATCCTCGGTCCGGTGGTCGACCTCAGGGACGGCAGCGAGCGGGAGTTCGTGATGCCGGGCGAGTGCCCCGAGTGCGGCACGCAGCTGCGGCCCATGAAGGAGGGCGACGTCGACCTGCGCTGCCCCAACGCCCGTACCTGCCCGGCCCAGTTGCGCGAGCGCGTCTCCTATCTGGCGGGCCGTGAGTGCCTGGACATCGAGCACTTCGGCGGGGTGGCCGCCGCCGCGCTCACCCGCCCGCTGGAGCCGGCCGACCCGCCGCTGGTGGACGAGGGCGACCTGTTCGACCTGACGGTGGAGAAGCTGCTGCCGATCAAGGCCTATGTGCTCGACCCCGACAGCGGTCTGCCCAAGCGGGACCCCAAGACGGGCGAGGAGAAGGTCGTCACGGTCTTCGCCAACCAGAAGGGCGAGCCGAAGAAGAACACCCTCGCGCTGCTGGAGCACATCGAGGCGGCCAAGTCCCGTCCGCTGGCCCGCTTCCTGAACGGCCTGTCCATCCGGCACGTCGGACCGGTCGCGGCCCAGGCGCTCGCCCGCGAGTTCCGTTCCGTCGACCGCATCGAACAGGCCACGGAGGAGGAGCTGGCGACCACCGACGGCGTCGGCCCGACCATCGCCGCCGCCCTCAAGGAGTGGTTCGCCGAGGACTGGCACCGCGAGATCGTCCGCAAGTGGAAGGCCGCCGGAGTCCCGCTGGAGGACGCCGCGACCGGCGAGGAGGAGGGACCGCGGCCGCTGGAGGGGCTCACGGTCGTCGTCACCGGCACCCTGGAGACCTTCACCCGGGACGGCGCCAAGGACGCACTGCAGAGCCGGGGCGCGAAGGTGACCGGTTCGGTGTCGAAGAAGACCTCGTTCGTCGTCGTGGGCGACAACCCTGGATCGAAGTACGACAAGGCCATGCAGCTGAAGGTTCCGGTCCTGAACGAGGACGGATTCCGCGTCCTCTTGGAGCAGGGGCCGGACGCCGCGGCCGAAGTCGCGCTTTCGACCGGGGAGTAGCGGTTGAAGGCCACCCGTTCGGTGCATATCAGTTGCATACGGGTGGCCCGGGCGCATTCGGGCAACCGTCGACGACCGGTGCCCGTGGAAGCCTTCCGCGGCCTACTGTTGAGGTGTGCACCTGCCGTGCCCGGCTGCGGTTGGGGCATCCCCGTGCGCTCTCAGGGTGCGCGGAAGGTTTCTTCAACGCGGAACTGCTGATGGGCGTCGGACATCGGGCCGCGTGGCGTGGGCACCGCCGGCTGTGAGAGGGACGGGAATGGAACCGACCGAGAGCGCCGCCCCCGACTCATGGCTGCGCCTGCGCCGTCGCGTGGGCACCTGGCGCGGGACCCGCTGGACGGGACGGGGCCACGGGCGCACGGGCGGCCGGGCCCCCGCGGGCGGACCGGGCGCCGCCGCCGACGCCCACCCGCCCATACCCCTGGCCATCGCGCCCGCCCCCGGCCTGGCCGGCACGGCAGCCGGTACCGACACCGACACCGAACGGCACCTGTCCTGGCCCGCCCTGCCCGCGGCCGTCGTGGCCTTTGCCGCGTTCGTCCTCGGCGCCGGCTTCTACCGCGCCTTCACCGGCCACCACGCTCTCTTCCCGTGCGGCACGGTCGGCTGGTCGCTGGCCCTGCTCACGGGCGTCATCGTCGGCCATCTCGTCATGCTGGGCCGCGCCCGCTGGTGGGGCGGCACCGGCTCCGGCGCCGCCCTCACCCTCGCCGTCCTGCTGCTGTACGGCTGGGTGCCCGCCGGCATGGTCAGCCTGACCGTCGTCGTCCTGGTCGGTATCGCCCGGCGCCACCGCTGGCGGCAGGGCGTGCTGCTCGGCGCGGTGGACCTCCTCGGCATCGCCGCCGGCGCGCTGCTGCTCGGCGCGTTCGGCCGGGTGCCGAGCGTCGAGACGCCCTGGCGTCCGGACACCTGGAGCGTCGCCACCGCCCCCGAGGTCGTGCTCGTCGCCGTCGCCTACCTCGCGGTCAGCCGCGGCCTGCAGTGGTACCTGTACGCCCCGCGCAGCGGCAAGGTGCCCACCGTGGTCCGTACCGCCCTGGTCAGACAGGGCCTGGTCGCCGTCGCGCTGCTCGGCATCGCACCGCTGCTGTGCGTCGTCGCCGACGCCGAGCCGATCCTGCTCCCGCTGTTCGCCATCCCGCTCGTCGCCCTCGACTCCAGCCTGTGGATGGCACGCGCCCGTGCCGAGGAGCAGCTGCGCGACCCGCTGACCGGGCTGCCCAACCGGCAGTGGCTGCTGGAGCGGATCTGGACGGCCCTCGACGACGCCGAGCGCATCGGTGCCCGCTCCGCCCTCATGCTGATCGACCTCGACCGGTTCCGGTCGGTGAACGACACCCTCGGTCATCTCGCCGGCGACCGGCTGCTGCTGCAGATCGCCGACCGGCTGCGGCTGGCCCTGCCGCGCGGGGCGGAGGCCGCCCGGCTCGGCGGTGACGAGTTCGCCGTGTTACTGCCCGTCGCCGACTCCACCACGTCGGCCACGCGCGTGGCGCGCGGTCTCGTCGCCGCGCTCAGTTCCCCGCTGGACCTCGACGGGCTCACCCTCGTCCTGGAGGCCAGCGCCGGCGTCGCCGTCTTCCCCGACCACGCCCTGGACGCCGAAGGCCTGCTGCGCCGGGCGGATGTGGCCATGTACCAGGCCAAGCGGGACCGTACGGGCGTGGAGGTGTACGAGTCCAAGCGGGACTCCAACACCCCGGACCGGCTCGGCCTGCTGGGCGACCTGCGCCGGGCGCTGGACGCGCACGAGGTGCAGCTGCACTACCAGCCCAAGGTCCGCTTCGACGGTCAGGTCGCCGGCCTGGAGGCACTGGTCCGCTGGGTGCATCCCGAGCGAGGGAAGGTTCCGCCGGACGAGTTCATAGCGATCGCCGAGTCCTCCGGGCTGATGCCCCATCTGACGGAGTACGTCCTGGAGACCGCGCTCGCGCAGGTCGCCAGGTGGCGCGCGCAGGGGCTGCGGGTCCCGGTCGCCGTCAACGTCTCCCCGCGTGACGTCCACACGCCCGGTTTCGCGGGGTCGGTCGCCGCGCGGCTGGCCCGGCACGGCGTCCCCGCGGGGGCGCTGCAGCTGGAGATCACCGAGCATGTGCTGCTGGAGGACCCGCAGCGGGCCGCGGACACCCTCGCGGGCCTGACCGGGCACGGCGTGAAGATGTCGCTGGACGACTTCGGCACCGGGTACTCGTCGCTGGTGCATCTGCGGCGGCTGCCGGTGAGCGAGCTGAAGATCGACAGGTCGTTCGTGGCCAGGCTCGCCGTCGACACCGAGGACGCCGAGATCGTGCGGTGCACGGTGGATCTGGCGCATTCGCTGGGGCTGCTGGTCGTCGCCGAGGGCGTGGAGGACGACGAGACGTGGGAGCGGTTGCGGGATCTGGGGTGTGACGCCGTGCAGGGGTGGCTGGTCGCCGCGGCGATGCCGCCGGAGGAGGCGACGGCGTGGCTGCGGGCACGGGGGTCGCGTGGGTGGCAACGGCCCCGGGCCGCGCTGCCGGCGGCCGAGTAGCCTTCCGCACCGCGGTTCGCACCCCTGACGGAGCGCTCCGCCGCGCCCCTGGATCCGTTCAGCCGCGCGTGAAGTGCGCGATCAGCAGGGCCGGCCGGCGTTCGTGTGCCTCCTGCGCCGGCCGCCCGCTCCTCGTCAGCGTGGCCAGCCCGTGCAGCCCCGCCCAGAACGTCTCCGTCAGCGGGCCCGGGTCCTCGCCCTCGGCGGTGATCGGCTGCACGGCGGCGAGCAGCTGGCCGAGCGCCTCGCAAAGCCGTGCGGGGGCCTCCTCCGTCGCGAACGGCAGGTCGGCCGGGCGGGTGGACATCGCGTCGTAGAGGGCGGGCCGGCCCGGGCGAAGGACGTGTAGGTCCCGGCCACCGCCGCCAGCCCCTCCCGCGTGCCCGACACCGACGTCCGCGCCTGCCGTAGCCCGGCCGCCGGCTCGGCGCACCCCTGCACGGCGACCGCCGCCATGATCGCGCCCTTGCCCCTGAAACAGCTGTAGACGCGGAGGCGTGGTTCATGGTCGCCGTGGCGCTCGTACCGTTCGGCGACACGCTGACGGTCCTGCGCGACGGCGGCACGAAAGCCGTCGCGTTCGGGATCCACTTCGCCACCGCGGTCGTGGTACTGATCAGTGCCGGACTGCTCTTCGCGGTCTGACCGCATCCGACAGGGGGAAACGCATCATGTCGCTGTTCGTGCCGAACTTCGACGACACCGTCCTCGTCCGGGACGCCGAGGCCGAGGTGGTCGGCCGGGCGCCCACCACCGTCAAGCTGCTCGCCGACAGCAGTGCCACCGGGGGCGCGCTGTCCACCGTGCGGGTCACCCTCGCCGAGGGCGCCGACGGGGCCCGCCCGCATGTGCACCACCACTCCGCCGAGATGTTCTACCTGCTCGACGGCGCCGCCGAGGTCCTCTCGGGTGACGACGTCGTCACCGCCGAGCGCGGCGACCTGGTCATCGTCCCGCCGGACAGGCCGCACGCCTTCGCCGCCGCACCCGGCGCCACCGCCGACCTGCTCATCGTCATCACCCCGGGGGTCGAGCGCTTCGAGTACTTCCGCCACCTCCAGCGCATCCGGCTCGGCGAGGCCACGGTGGAGAGCCTCCTGGAGGTCCAGGAGCGGTACGACAACCACTTCCTCAAGAGCGACGCCTGGGACGGCCGGCACCGCTGAGGGGGGAGGCCCGGCAAACCGTTTCACGGGCACCGGGCCCCGCCCCATAGGATTGGGCTCAAACCACACACACTCACCCCAGAGGATCGCTGCATGCCTGGCATCACGCGCGAGGAGGTCGCCCACCTCGCCCGGCTGGCGCGTCTGGAGCTGAAGCCCGAAGAGCTCGACCACTTCGCGGGACAGCTGGACGACATCATCGGCGCGGTCGCCCGCGTCAGCGAGGTCGCCGACCAAGACGTACCGCCGACCTCGCACCCGCTCCCGCTGACGAACGTCATGCGCGCGGACGAGGTCCGTCCCTCGCTCACCCCCGAGCAGGCGCTCTCCGGCGCCCCCGCCCAGGAGCAGCAGCGTTTCAAGGTGCCGCAGATCCTGGGGGAGGAGTGACCACCATGACGGACAGCAACATCATCAAGCTCACGGCCGCGCAGATCGCCGAGAGGATCGCCTCCGGCGAGCTCACGGCCGTCGAGGTCACCGAGGCCCACCTGGCCCGCATCGAGGCCGTCGACGAGAAGGTGCACGCCTTCCTGCACGTCGACCGCGAGGGCGCTCTCGCCCAGGCCCGCGCCGTGGACGAGAAGCGGGAACGCGGCGAGCGGCTCGGCCCGCTGGCCGGCGTCCCCCTCGCGCTCAAGGACATCTTCACCACCGAGGGCGTGCCCACGACCGTCGGCTCGAAGATCCTGGAGGGCTGGATCCCGCCGTACGACGCGACGCTCACCAAGCGGCTGAAGGCCGCCGACGTCGTCATCCTCGGCAAGACCAACATGGACGAGTTCGCCATGGGGTCCTCCACCGAGAACAGCGCCTACGGCCCGACCGGCAACCCGTGGGACCTCACCAAGATCCCCGGCGGCTCCGGCGGTGGTTCCTCCGCCGCCCTCGCCGCCTACGAGGCCCCGCTCGCCATCGGCACCGACACCGGCGGCTCCATCCGCCAGCCGGCCTCCGTGACCGGCACGGTCGGTGTGAAGCCGACGTACGGGGCGGTCTCCCGCTTCGGCATGGTCGCCTTCTCGTCCTCCCTGGACCAGGGCGGCCCCTGCGCCCGAACGGTCCTGGACGCCGCCCTCCTCCACGAGGTCATCGCCGGGCACGACCCGCTGGACTCCACCTCCATCGACGCCCCGGTCCCGCCGGTCGTCGAGGCGGCCCGCAACGGCAGCGTGCAGGGCATGCGCGTCGGCGTGGTCAAGCAGTTCCGCGGCGAGGGCTACCAGGCCGGTGTCATCCAGCGCTTCGACGAGTCCGTCGAGCTGCTGAAGGGGCTGGGCGCCGAGATCGTCGAGCTGGACTGTCCGTCCTTCGACCTCGCCCTGTCGGCGTACTACCTGATCGCGCCGTCCGAGTGCTCCTCCAACCTCGCCCGTTTCGACGGCCTGCGCTACGGCCTGCGCACCGGGGACGACGGCGGCCACTCGGCCGAGGAGGTCACCTCCCTGACCCGCGAGGCCGGCTTCGGTCCCGAGGTCAAGCGGCGCATCATGCTCGGCACGTACGCCCTGTCGAGCGGCTACTACGACGCGTACTACGGCTCCGCGCAGAAGGTCCGCACGCTCATCACGCGTGACTTCGAGAAGGCCTTCGAGCAGGTCGACGTGATCGTCTCCCCGACGACGCCGACCACCGCCTTCGCGATCGGCGAGCGCGCCGACGACCCGATGGCGATGTACCTCGCGGACCTGTGCACCATCCCGACCAACCTGGCGGGCAACGCGGCCATGTCCCTGCCCTGCGGTCTCGCCCCGGAGGACAACCTCCCGGTGGGCCTGCAGATCATCGCCCCGGCGATGCAGGACGACCGCCTGTACAAGGTGGGCGCCGCCGTTGAGGCCGCCTTCGTGGAAAAGTGGGGTCACCCGCTGCTGGAGGAGGCTCCGTCGCTGTGAGCAAGCTGTCCAAGGCCAAGGACTTCAAGAAGTCCAAGTCCGGTACGTACCTGTCGATGGGCACCACCGCGTTCGGCGCGTTCGGTGTCGCCAAGCAGATCAAGAAGGCCCGTGCCGAGCACGACACGCTGCGGCTGATCGACGCCACGGTCTCCGCCGTCGCGATCGTCACCGGCCTCGCCATCCTCTACCGCGAGCTGAAGCGGCTGGGCGACGACGACGTCCTGCTGGGCTGAGAGGGAAGTTTTCACCGTGACCACCACGACCGACCTGGTGTCGTACGAGGACGCGCTGGCGTCGTACGACCCCGTCATGGGCCTTGAGGTCCATGTCGAACTCGGCACCAAGACCAAGATGTTCTGCGGCTGTTCGACCGAGCTCGGTCAGGACGCCAACACGCAGACCTGTCCCACCTGCCTCGGCCTGCCCGGCGCGCTCCCGGTCGTCAACGCGACCGGCGTCGAGTCCGCGATCAAGATCGGTCTCGCGCTGAACTGCGAGATCGCCGAGTGGTGCCGCTTCGCCCGGAAGAACTACTTCTATCCGGACATGCCGAAGAACTTCCAGACCTCCCAGTACGACGAGCCGATCGCCTTCAACGGCTACCTCGACGTGCAGCTGGAGGACGGCGAGAGCTTCCGTGTGGAGATCGAGCGCGCCCACATGGAGGAGGACACCGGCAAGTCGACGCACGTCGGCGGCGCCACCGGCCGTATCCACGGCGCGTCCCACTCCCTGCTGGACTACAACCGCGCCGGCATCCCGCTCATCGAGATCGTCACCAAGCCGATCGTCGGGGCCGGCGAGCGCGCGCCCGAGGTGGCGAAGGCGTACGTCCGCGAGCTGCGCGAGCTCATCCGTGCCCTCGGCGTGTCCGAGGCCCGCATGGAGATGGGCCAGATGCGCTGCGACGTCAACCTCTCGCTGATGCCCAAGGGCAGCGAGAAGTTCGGCACGCGCTCCGAGACGAAGAACGTCAACTCCCTGCGCTCGGTCGAGCGTGCGGCCCGCTACGAGATCATGCGCCACGCGGCCGTGCTCTCCGGCGGCGGCACGATCGTCCAGGAGACCCGCCACTTCCACGAGGACACCGGGTCCACCACCTCGGGCCGCGTGAAGGAGGAGGCCGAGGACTACCGGTACTTCCCGGAGCCCGACCTCGTCCCGGTCGCGCCCTCGCGCGAGTGGGTCGAGGAGATCCGCGCGGCGCTGCCCGAGCTGCCGCTGGCCCGCCGCACCCGGCTGCTCGCCGAGTGGGGCATCTCCGCCACCGACATGCAGGCGATCCTCAACGCCGGCGCGCTGGACCCGATCGTCGCCACGATCGACGCCGGTGCCGACGCGGCCTCCGCCCGCAAGTGGTGGATGGGCGAACTGGCGCGCAGCGCCAACGAGTCCGGCAAGGCGCTGGACGAGCTGGCGATCACCCCGGCGCAGGTGGCCAGGATCGCCGAGCTCGTCGCGAAGGGCGACCTGAACGACAAGCTGGCGCGCCAGGTCATCGAGGGCGTCCTCGCGGGCGAGGGCACCCCGGACGAGGTCGTCGACAAGCGCGGTCTGAAGGTCGTCTCCGACGACGGTGCGCTGACCGCCGCCGTCGAGGAGGCCATCGCCGGCAACCCGGGCATCGCGGACAAGATCCGCGGTGGCAAGGTGGCCGCGGCCGGCGCCCTGGTCGGCGCGGTCATGAAGGCGACCCGCGGCCAGGCCGACGCGGCCCGCGTCAAGGAGCTGATCCTCCAGACGCTGGGCGTTAGCGAGGGCTGAGCACCTGTCGTACGGCCCCGGAGGCATGTCCTCCGGGGCCGTACGCCTTTTGTGATGTCCCGAAGTGCGCCCCGGGGCGACATAGTTCGGTGAAGTGTCCTGTGATGTCCCTCCCACTCTTGTGAATAACCCCACGATCACGGCAAACGATCACTTTCGCCTGCAAGAGTGTCCTGCGATTCCTCATACGTTCTTTGCGGGCTCTTCACCTCATGGACGATCGTTCCCGGTCAAAGATCCACGCACCATCACTGGGAGCACGTCCGTGGCAGACCTCGCCCGTTGGTGTGTCCGGCACCGGCTGATCGCCGTGCTGCTGTGGCTCCTCGCCTTCGGCGGGGTCACCGCGGCCGCCGCCGTGGCCGGTTCGTCGTACTCGAACGACTACGACGTCCCCGGTACCGAGTCCGGCCGCGCGGCACAGCTGCTCCAGGACGGCTTCCCGGGCCTGGGCGGGGACAGCGACACCGTCGTCTGGCACACCGTCAGCGGCAGCGTCCGCGCCGCCGGCGTGGAACGGACCATGACCCGCACCCTGCACCGGATCGCCTCGCTGCCCGACGTCGCCTCGGTGACCGGCCCGTACGGCAGGCACGGCGCGCACCGGATCAGCGCCGACGGCCGTACCGCCTACGCGACCGTCACCTTCGCCCGGCCGGCCGACCGCATCGGCGCGTCCGAGGCGCGCGCCGTGGTGCGCACCGCCAAGGCCGCCCAGGGCGACGGGCTCCGGGTGGAGCTGGGCGGCAGCGCGATCGGCCTCACGGAGTCCCCGCGCGAGCACACCGCCGAGGTGGTCGGTGTACTCGTCGCGGCCGTCGTGCTGTTCCTCGCCTTCGGTTCGCTCGCCGCCTCGGCGCTGCCCATCGCCACCGCCCTGGTCGGCGTGGGCACCGCCTACGCCGGTATCGGGCTGCTCGGACACGCCATGACGGTCGCCGACTTCGCACCGATGCTGGGCATGCTGATCGGCCTCGGCGTCGGCATCGACTACGCGCTGTTCATCGTCACCCGGCACCGGCGCGGCCTCAAACGCGGCCTGAGCGTCACCGAGGCCGCCGTGAACGCCGTGGCCACCACGGGACGCGCGGTCGTCTTCGCGGGTGCGACGGTGTGCATAGCCCTGCTGGGAATGCTGACCCTGCGGCTCGGCTTCCTCAACGGCGTCGCGGTCGCCGCCTCGTTGACGGTGGTGCTCACCGTCGCGGCCTCGGTCACCCTGCTGCCCGCCCTGCTGTCGTACATCGGCTCCCGGGCCCTCAGCCGCCGGGAGCGGCGCCGGCTCGCCGCGCACGGGCCCCGCCCGGAGCTGCCCACCGGCCTCGCCGCCCGCTGGTCGGCGCTCGTCGAACGCCGCCCCAAGCTGCTCGGCTCGCTCGCCGTTGCCGTCGTCGCGCTGCTCGCCCTGCCGACCCTCTCCCTCCACCTCGGCACCTCCGACCAGGGCAACGACCCGCGCGCCTCCACCACCCGCAAGGCTTACGACCTGCTCGCCGACGGTTTCGGCCCCGGAGTGAACGGACCGCTCACCCTGGTGACCCGGGTCGACGGCGGCGCCGACGAGCTCGCCCTGGACAACCTCGACACCACCCTGCGCGCCACCCGCGGCATCGCCTCCGTCACCCCGGCCACCTACTCGGCCGGCGGCGGCACCGCCTACCTCACCGTCGTCCCCGGCTCCGCGCCGCAGTCGCAGGACACCAGTGACCTCGTGGACCGGCTGCGCACCGAGGTGCTGCCGCGCGCGGAGACCGGCACCTCCCTCGACATCCAGGTCGGCGGGGTCACCGCCGGCTACGACGACTTCGCGGATGTGATCGTCGGCAAACTGCCGCTGTTCGTCGGCGCGGTCATCGGGCTCGGCTGTCTGCTGCTGCTCGTCGCGTTCCGTTCCCTCGGCATCCCGCTGAAGGCCGCCGTGATGAACATCGCCGCCGTGGCCGCCGCGTTCGGCATCGTGGTCGCCGTCTTCCAGTGGGGCTGGGGCAGCGAACTGCTCGGTCTCGGCCGGGCGGGCCCCATCGAGCCGTTCCTGCCCGTGATCATGGTGTCCGTCCTCTTCGGGCTCTCCATGGACTACCAGGTCTTCCTGGTCAGCCGGATGTACGAGGAGTGGCTGGAGACCGGCGACAACCGGCGCGCCGTGCGCGTCGGCCTCGCCGAGACCAGCCGGGTCATCAACTCGGCCGCGATCATCATGATCGCGGTCTTCCTCGCCTTCGTGCTCAGCGGCGACCGGGTGATCGCCATGTTCGGCATCGCCCTGGCCTCCGCCGTCGCCCTGGACGCCTTCGTGCTGCGCACCCTGCTCGTGCCCGCGCTGATGCATCTGCTCGGCGCCGCCAACTGGTGGCTGCCCGCCTGGCTGGAGCGCCTGCTGCCCCGCGTCAGCATCGAGCCGCCCGAGTGCCGCGCCGCGCATGAGAGGCTCGGCGAGGTCCCGGTGGACGAACTGCGGAAGGACGAGCAGCACGATGTACGCGATATCCCTGGGTGACGACGGAGCCGAGCTGCGGCCCCTGGAGGTCTGGCACGCCGAGGAGCTCCTCGCCGACATCGACCGGGGACGCGAGTTCATCGGCCGGCACATCGGGCTGCCGGACGTGATCACCGACCTGGACAGCGCCCGGGCCTATCTGAAGTCCTACGCCGACAAGCGCGGCGCCGACGCCGGCAGCCTGCACGGCATCTGGCTGGACGGGAAGCTGGTCGGCGGCCTGCTGTTCCGCGTGTGGGACACGTCCGGCGGGGTGTGCGAGGCCGGCTGCTGGCTGGAGCCGGCGGCGGCCGGGCGCGGACTGGTCACGCGGGGCATGCGGGTGCTGCTGGAGTGGGCCTTCGAGGAGCGCGGCATGCACCGCGTGGAGTGGCTCGTCTCCACGGCCAACGAGCCCAGCATCGGCGTGGCCCGGCGGCTCGGCATGACCCGCGAGGGCGTGCTCCGCGAGAACTACGCGTACCGGGGTGTGCGCGCCAGCACCGAGGTCTGGGCGGTGCTCGCCCCCGAGTGGCGTGCGGCACGCGCGCGGGACGCGCACAACGATCATTAAGGGACCTCTCAGACAGGGTCCGTACGGTGCCGGGCATGGCTACGAAGACAGAGGAAGGCGCCAAGACCGGTACCGAGGCGCAGGGCGACGAGACGGCGGCGGAGGCCGCCACCACCGAGGAGGAAGCCGCGCGGGCCGAGGCGCGCGAGGACGACTTCGAGCAGGCGGACACCCCTGAGGAAGAGGTCGGGGAGCAGGAACCCGGGGAGAAGGCGCCCTCCGGGGCCGGCCAGGGTGCCGGGGCCGTCGTCTCCGCCGCCCTGGGCCTCGTCTCGCTCAGCGGCGGCTGGATCGGCACCGTCGCCGGCGCCCGCGAGCAGCTCGTCGGCCAGCTGCGGACCCCCTCCACCGCGGGCGTCGCCACCCAGATCAAGGCGGTCTACGGCAACGCCTGGCACAGCACCGCGCTGTGGGCCGGCCTGTTCGCGCTGGCCGCGCTGCTCACCGGCGTGGTGGTGCTCGCCCGGCCCGCCTTCGGCGCCCCCGGCCGCCCCCAGGCCCCCTGGACCAAATCCGTCGCCTGGGCCGGTGTCTCGCTCGGTGTCATCGGGCTGCTGCTGGCGGGTCTGAAGTACTCCGACATCCTGCTCGGCCTGCCCTCGACCGGCTGAGAACCCGCAGGTCCCCCAGGGGCCTTAGGGAGTCCATGAGCACCTTAGGGACTCCCTGAGGCCCCTTACGCGCGCGTGCGGCCCCTACGCCGGCCGAAGATGCGGAACTCTCCCGATGTGGCGCACCCCCCTGGGAGACGAAGGTGGAGGCATCGCAGAAAGCGACGCACGACACCGACTCTCCTCGAAGGACACGCCGTGATCGAGATCGAGTACCACAAGATGCGCTCCGCCCAGCTGATCCGCGAGGCCGAGCAGGAGCGCCTGGCCCGCAAGATCGCCCGGATGCACCGCGCCGCCCGCCACGAGGGCCCGGCCGGCCACGACAGCGCCGCCGCCGAGTCCCATACCGACCGCCCCCGCCGGCACCGGATCCCACGCACCGCGTGAACACCGGCCCGGCGGACCGGGGCGGGACGGCGGGCGGCCGTACGGGGGTCGGCCGCCTCCCGGATCTCCCGGACCGGGGTCGTACGACTGCCCACCCCGGTCGTACGACCCCTCCGTCCGTCGGCACCACCCTCCCGGCCGCCGGTACGACGATCGCACCGGACCTGTGGAAAACCGGTGCCCCGACGTCCGCACCCCGTGCGATGCTCGGGCCCGTGGAGACCAGGTCCGTCAGTCCCGTGTTCGTCGGCCGCACCGAAGAACTGGACACCCTGAACAACGCGCTCGCCCGCGCCCGCGCCGGCGAGCCGCAGGCGCTGCTGCTCGGTGGCGAGGCCGGCGTCGGCAAGACCCGCCTCGTCGAGGAGTTCGCCACGGCCGCCGGCGGGCACGCCGTCGTCGCCGTCGGCGGCTGTGTGGAGATCGGCGCCGACGGGCTGCCGTTCGCCCCCTTCTCCACCGCTCTGCGCGCCCTGCGCGACGCCCTGCCCGAGGAGTTCACCGCCGCCGCGCGCGGCCAGGAGGAGGAACTGGCCCGCCTCCTGCCCGACCTGGGCGAGGCCGGCGCCGGCCGCCACGACGAGCAGGGCATGGCCCGCCTGTTCGAACTCACCGCCCGGCTGCTCGAAGGGATCGCCGCCGACCGTCCCGTCGTGCTCGTCCTGGAGGACCTGCACTGGGCCGACGCCTCCACCCGCCACCTCCTCGCCTACCTCTTCCGCACCCTGCGCGCCGGCCGGCTCCTCGTCCTCGCCAGCTACCGCTCCGACGACATCCACCGCCGCCACCCGCTACGCCCCCTGCTCGCCGAACTCGACCGGCTGCGCACCGTCCGCCGGATCGAACTCGCCCGCTTCACCCGCGAGGAGGTCGGCCGCCAGATCGCCGGCATCCTCGCCGCCGAACCGGACCCTGCCCAGGTGGACGAGATCTTCGAACGCTCCGACGGCAACGCCTTCTTCGTCGAGGAACTCGCCGTGGCCGCCTGCGACGGCTGCCGTACCGGCCTCACCGACTCCCTGCGCGACCTGCTGCTGGTCCGGGTCGAGGCGCTGCCCGAGAGCGCCCAGCGGGTCGCCCGGGTCGTCGCCGAGGGCGGCTCCACCGTGGAGTACCGGCTGATCGCCGCCGTCGCCGGGCTCGGCGAGGACGACCTCATCGAGGCGCTGCGGGCCGCCGTCGGCGCCAACCTGCTCACCGTCACCCCGGCCGGCGACGGCTACCGCTTCCGGCACTCCCTGGTCCGCGAGGCCGTCGCCGACGACCTGCTGCCCGGCGAACGCTCCCGGCTCAACCGGCGCTACGCCGAAGCCCTGGAGGCCGACCCCACGCTCGTCCCGGCCGACGCGCGGGTGATGCGCCTGGCCAGCTACTGGTACCACGCCCATGACGCCGCCAAGGCCCTGCCCGCCGTCCTGGACGCCTCCGTCGTGGCCCGCCGCCGGCACGCCTACACCGAGCAGCTCGGGCTCCTGGAACGGGCGATGGAACTGTGGGACAGCGCCCCGGAAGAGGTCCGCTCGGCCCTGCGCCCGGTCGACTACACCGAGGTCTACCCCCCGTGCGGCTGCGACCCCGCCACCACCCCGCTGCGCTACCTCGACCTCATGGCCGAGGCCGCCGTCGCCGGCCGCTTCGGCGGCGAACGCGACCGCGCCCTGAAGATCACCAAGCGGGCCCTGCGCCTCCTCGAGGAGGAGCCGGACCCCCAGCGCGCCGCCTGGTTCTGGGTGCAGCGCTCCCGGCTGGTCCAGGTCCAGGCCCGCGGCGACGGCTGGCAGGAACTGGCCACCGCCCGGGACCTGGTGCGCGGTCTGCCCCCGTCCGAGGTGCACGCCGAGGTGCTGGCCCTCGCCGCCGGCTGGTCCATGCTGCACCGGCCCGGACCCGAGGCCTTCGCCGCCGCCGAGCGGGCCGTGGAGTACGCGCGCATGGTCGGCGCCCGCGACATCGAACTGCACGCCCGCCTCACCCTCGGCGGTCTCAGGGTCGACTCCGGCGACCCTGAGACCGGCCTTTCCGAGATGCGGCAGGTGCTGCGGGACACCCTCGCGGAGGGCGCGCACTACGTCGCGGGCCGCGCCTATGTGAACCTGCCGTCCGAGCTGCAGAGCATCGGCCGCGACCGGGAGGCCGCGCCGCTCATGCGCGAGGGCATCGCCTTCGCCCGCCGGTACGGCCTGCTGGACTCCGAGGCCTGGATATGGGGCAACCTGTCCGCCTCGCTCTACTCGCTGGGCCAGTGGCCCGAGGCCGCCGAGGCCGCCGCACACGCGACCCGGGGCGCCCACAGCGCCAAACCCCGTGGCGCGGGCGCCCTGCGTCTGGCACACCTCGCGCTGGCCCGCGGCGACCTCGCCGAGGCGGCCCGGCAACTCGCCGCCGCCCGCGCCCACTACGGCACGCACGACCCCATGCCCCAGCAGCTCCTGCCGCTGGCCCGGGTCTCCCTCGGTGTCGCCGCCGAGGAAGGCCGTATCGCCGACGCCCGCGCCGAACTGCTCCAGGCCCTGGACGGCGGCTTCCCGCCCGGCACCCACCAGTACGGCTGGCCGCTGCTGCGGGCCGCCGCCACCGCCGAGGCCGACGTCCGCGCCCTGCCCGCCGCGCAGCCGGGCCGCACCGAGATCCTCGACCGCCTCGGCGAAGCCGTACGCCGGCTCACCACCGGCGCCCCGCTCTGGCAGGCCTACGACCTGTGGACCCGCGTCGAACTGCGCCGGGCGGAGGGCGCCGACACCGCCGACGACTGGTCGCCGGTGGTCACCGCCTTCGAGTGCCTGGACCGCCCGTACGAACTCGCCCGGGTCCGCCACCGTCTCGCCGGAGCACTCCTGTCCTCCGGCGCCACACCCCTGGCGGGTACTCCCACCGGGGGCGACGACGAGCGCGACCGCGCGGTCGAACTGCTCCGGCTGGCGGGTGCGGTCGCCGCCCACCTCGACGCCCGGTCCCTCGCCGACGCGGTCAGCCGGCTCGCCCAGCGCGCCCGCCTCACCCTGACCCGCACCCCGCGGCAGGCCCTCGCCCCCGCGGACCCCGCCGCGGCCCTCGGACTCACCAGCCGCGAGCGGGACGTCCTTCGTCTGGTCTCGGCCGGCCGCACCAACCGCCAGATCGCCGAGGAGCTGTTCATCTCGCCGAAGACGGCGAGCGTCCATGTCTCCAACATCCTGAGCAAACTCGGTGTCTCGGGTCGCGGAGAGGCGGCCGCGGTGGCACATCGGCTCGGGCTGTTCCCGGCCGAGACGCTCACTGCCGGAACGGCGGGCTGATGCTTAGGCTGGAAAAAGGGCCATGAGGAGGAGAAAGCGGGGGGAGAGGCCGTGTTCAACGCCTTTGAGGAACTGTTCGCACCCAGTCGCAAACACACCCGGGACGAAGAGAACCGGCTTGAGCTGACCCGCGAGGACGTCGGCGACAACGATCCCGGACGGGGTCCGATAGACCTGGCGTCCGGGAAGGCCGTCATACGGCTGCCCGAACCACCGCCGGCCGCGACGGAGCCGGGGGCGGGCGGGGACGAGGGGAGTACGGCGGGCGCTGAGTCCTAGTTCACCCGTACCTCCAGCAGCCGGTCGTCCCCCTTCTTCGGGTGTCCCCGGCCGTCCGTGTTGCTCGTCACCAGCCACACCCGGTCGCCGCCCGCCGCGACCACCGTCCGCAGCCGGCCGTACGTCCCGGTGAGGAAGGCCTGCGGTGCCGCGGCGGCCTCCGTGCCCCGCAGCGGGACGCGCCACAGCCGCTGCCCCTTCAGGCCGGCCATCCAGATCACGCCGTCGACGCAGGCGATGCCGCTGGGGGAGGCGTCGTCGGTGTGCCACTGGGCTATCGGGTTCTGGAAGGCGGCGTCGGAGGACCTGCCCTCGGCCTTCGGCCAGCCGTAGTCCGCGCCCGGCTTGATCGCGTTCAGCTCGTCCCAGGTGTCCTGGCCGAACTCCGAGGCGAACAGCCGCTGTTTGTCGTCCCAGGCCAGGCCCTGGACGTTGCGGTGGCCGTACGAGTACACCGGGGAGCCGGGGAAGGGGTTGCCCGGAGCCGGTTCGCCCTCCGGGGTCAGACGCAGGATCTTGCCGCCCAGGGACTTCCTGTCCTGGGCCAGGCCGCGCTCGCCGCTCTCGCCGGTGCCCGCGTACAGCATGCGGTCCGGGCCGAAGGCGATGCGGCCGCCGTTGTGGATGACGCCCTTGGGGATGCCCTTGAACACCGTGTCGGGAGCGCCGAGTTGTTCACCGGCCGGCTTTCGCTCGTCGTAGAGCACGCGGACGATGCGGTTGTCCGAGGCGGAGGTGAAGTAGGCGTAGATCATGTGGTCCGAGGCGTAGCCGGGGGAGAGGGCGATGCCCAGCAGACCGCCCTCGCCGGCCGGGGAGACACCGGAGACCTTGCCCAGCTCGGTCGTGCGGCCCGTCTTCTCGTCGATCCGGGTGATCGTCCCGTCGTCGCGGGAGGAGACCAGCAGACCGCCGTCGGGCAACGGGGCCAGCCCCCACGGCGTCTTCAGGCCCTCGGCCACGGTGCGCAGCACCGTCACCGAGCCCTTGGCCGGCGGGGCCGGCTCGGTGGCCCGGCCGGAGGGGGGTGCGTCCGGCGCCGTACCCGTGGGCGGCGTCCCTCCGGCGCCGCTCGGGGACCCCCCTCCGTCTGAGGAGCAGCCGGCGGTCAGCAGGAGGGCGGCTGCGGCCAACACGGCCGGCACAGCTCGACGTTGCACGATCATGGTCCCTTCGAGGCGGTGGTCCAGCAGCAGGTGCTACCTCTCATACACCGCCCACCCCACCCGGGTTCCCGGTCCACCCGACCCGAACGCGGTGGCCCAGCCCGCGGGCCCGAGCAGCCGCCCCCCGGCCCCGCCCCGCAGCGGCCCCCCACCC
>NZ_JNXR01000032.1:0-89814 GCF_000725475.1 Streptomyces durhamensis | reverse complement strand
GGGCATGACCATGTTCCGCATGCCGATCTTCGTGTGGAACGTGCTGCTGACCGCCGTGCTGGTCCTGCTCGCCTTCCCGGTCCTCGCGGCCGCGCTGTTGGCCCTGGAGGCGGACCGTAAATTCGGCGCCCATGTCTTCGACGCGGCCAACGGCGGCGCCCTGCTGTGGCAGCACCTCTTCTGGTTCTTCGGCCATCCCGAGGTGTACATCATCGCCCTGCCGTTCTTCGGCATCGTCACCGAGGTCATCCCGGTCTTCTCCCGCAAGCCGATCTTCGGCTACATGGGACTCGTCGCCGCGACCATCGCGATCGCCGGCCTGTCCGCGACGGTGTGGGCCCACCACATGTACGTCACCGGCGGCGTGCTGCTGCCGTTCTTCTCCTTCATGACCTTCCTGATCGCCGTCCCGACCGGGGTGAAGTTCTTCAACTGGATCGGCACCATGTGGAAGGGTTCCGTGTCCTTCGAGACACCGATGCTCTGGGCCACGGGCTTCCTGGTGACGTTCCTCTTCGGCGGACTGACCGGCGTCATCCTGGCCTCGCCGCCGATGGACTTCCACGTCTCCGACTCGTACTTCGTGGTGGCCCACTTCCACTACGTGGTGTTCGGCACGGTCGTCTTCGCCATGTTCTGCGGATTCCACTTCTGGTGGCCCAAGTTCACCGGCAAGATGCTCGACGAACGGCTCGGCAAGCTGTGCTTCTGGACGCTGTTCATCGGCTTCCACGCCACGTTCCTGGTCCAGCACTGGCTGGGCGCCGAGGGCATGCCGCGCCGCTACGCCGACTATCTGGCCAGCGACGGCTTCACCGCCCTGAACACCCTCTCCACGATCGGCTCGTTCCTGCTCGGCCTGTCGATCCTGCCGTTCCTCTACAACATCTGGAAGACGGCCAGGTACGGCGAGCCGGTGGGCAGGGACGACCCATGGGGCTACGGCCGTTCGCTGGAGTGGGCGACCTCCTGCCCCCCGCCACGGCACAACTTCGTCACCCTGCCCCGGATCCGCAGCGAGTCCCCGGCGTTCGACCTGCACCACCCCGACATCGCGATGAGCGAGCAGGAGGTCCAGGTCCCGGCGCGGACCGACCGGGGCGAGGGGTGAGCGGTACGCCGCGGCAGGACTCCGACGGCGCCCTGGCCAACGAGGTGGAGGGGTACCTGCTCTGGCAGGCCCGGATCGCCGAGGCGGAGCGGCGCGCGCGGGAGTTCGCGGGGCCGCTGGAGTGGCTGACGACGGGGCAGCGCGAGGAGATCGAACGCCGGTACGTCGCCGACAGCCTGCAGCGGGCCCGGGCGGACCTGGAACGGATCGCGGCCCGGTGCGCGTCGCTGCGCGCCGAGTACGAGCAGCGCTACCAGGAACTCCGGCGGCGCTGCGTGGGCGTGGCGCTGGCGGTGTGCGCGGGCTGCACGGCGGTGGCGGCGCTGCTGCTGGTCCTGTGACGGGAGGCCGCGTCCCGCACGGTGCCGCGGCCGGTCCGGACGACGGCCGTTGTCCGGCGGGAGGTCGTCCGTCTCACGCCATCCAGAAGAAGACCGCCGTCATCCGCTTCTCCTCCAGCGTCCGGCCGCAGTAACGGGTGGCGCTGTGCACGAGGTTGGCGTTGTAGAGGAGCAGACGGTTGTACTTGTGCGGGACGCGGACGTCCTCCTCGAAATGATCGCCCGGCACGAACCGGGTGCCCAGGGCCTCGACGAGGTTGTTGTGCGGGGCCTGGACGATGTTGCCGCCGAGCCGGCCGCCGGGCAGCGACTGACGGTAGAAGGCGGTGCCGCAGTCCTTGGGGACGCCCGGGTTGAGGTAGAGCACGGCCGCGTACCGGCACAGCGCGCGGGAGTCGGTGTGCGGGCGGGGCTCGCTCTCGCCCTCGCCGACCACCTGGACGCAGTTGTGGTTCAGGGTGCCGCCGCCGGGCGTCTGCTGCACCCACAGCTCCTTCGCCCCGGTGGCCTTCTTCACCAGGCCTTCGATGCGGGCGAGTTCGCCGGGCTCCAGTCCGGGCATCGCGCGCAGACCGGGCCAGGTCTCGGAGGTGTACGGGTAACCCTCGACCCAGTCGTCCTTGGCCAGGCACCGCTTCCGCACGGCGTCGATCTCGGGCAGGACGTCGTCCAGCACCCAGTAGTCGCGGCCCTTGGTGGGCTTGCGGTAGGGCAGGACGGGGAGGGCCGCGGGCCTACGGGAAGGTGGCTGTGGGGGCATGCCGCGAATCTAGGACCGCGTTTCGGCCGCCTTCTCCCGGAGACGGGTCAATCTTTGACCAATCGTTTGTCATGTGCACCAACACATGGCAATCACCGCCCAGGACCGAGGCGTTCGGAAATTTTTACCCGAACCCCAGAGACGAATCGCTCCCGCGTCCGTACTGCTGTGCGTCCGAACCGCCCCGCGCCGTCACCGTGGGCGGGATCCACGACCGGGCAGGAGGCACGGTGCGCTTTTCGCGGAACGCGACGGGAACTCTCTTCGTGGGCGGTGCGATGGCCATGACCCTCGTGGCCCTGGCCTACCCGGGCATGCTCGGCCTGAACAAGGTCACCACCGCCCAGGACCGCGTCATCGCCAACACCCAGTGGGGCCCGCTCACCGAGCAGGACCGGGACTTCGTGGTGAAGGTGCGGGCCGCGGGCCTGTGGGAGTACCCGGTGGGGCAGATAGGGCTGCAGAAGGGCACCACGCCGGGGGTCATCACGGCCAGCAAGCACCTGGTCGACGGGCACGCGGCGCTGGACACCACCTGCCGCAAGATCGCACCGATGCTGAACATCACGCTGCCCGACCTGCCCAGTCCCCAGCAGCAGGGCTTCGTCAGCCAGCTGAAGGCGGACAGCGGGAAGAAGTTCGACAGCGACTTCGCCAACATCCTGCGGATGACGCACGGCGCGATCTTCAACACCATCTCGAAGATCCGGTCCACCACCAAGAACTCGCTGGTGCGCGCCCTCGCCGACCAGGCCAACAACACGGTCCTGGACCACATGACGGTGATGGAGAAGACGGGCCTGGTCGACTTCGACCAGACCTTGTTCCAGCAGACGACCCCGCCGAAGCTGCCCGACTCCGACCTGACCCCGCCGCCCCCGGCCGCCGGCCAGCCGGAGGTGGTCCTCACACCGCCGCCGAACGCGACGTCCACCCCCGTCGACATCAACGGCATCACCGGCGCGGGCCCGAGCCCGAGCCCGAACGTGGGCTAGGCCGGCCGGGGACGCCTCTCAGCAGTGGTCCCGCTCATCGTCCCCCTGTTCGTGGTGGTGCGGGCGGGGGCGCCGGCTTACCGGCGCATCGCCCGGTTGGAGGAACGCTGGACGGCCTCCAGCGCGGCCTCCCCGACCGCCGCTGCCACGGACTAGCGCTCCACCGTCTCCAGGTACAGCTTCACGTACCGGTCCACGTCGACCTGCAAGGCCACGTCCACCAGGGCGTGTTCGCGCTTGCCCTCGTGGATCTCGGACTCGCCCGGGCGGGGCCGGCGGTCGACGATCGTCTGGCCCCGGGCCGGGCCGGGCGCCAGGGACACCTCGACCGGCAGCAGGCGGGTGGTGAGGCCGGCCGGGTCGGCGACGGCGCACACCGCGCCCGCGTCGCCGAGGCCGCCCGCCTCCTCCGCCTCCGGGGCCTCGCCCTGCGTGGTCGGCCGGTGCGCGAGGAGTTCGCCGGCCAGCCGGGTGCCGGCGTCGCTGCTCGCGCGCAGCCGGTGGACGTCCGGGGCGTCCACGACGACCTGCATGAACACGTCGAGGCCGTACATCGTGATCGGCACTCCGGCCGTGAGCAGGATCGCCGCCGCCTCCGGGTCGTGCCAGACGTTGAACTCGGCGACGGGCGTGGCGTTCCCGACGGCCACCGCGCCGCCCATGAAGACGATCCGCTCGATGTTGCGGGTCACCTCCGGGTGGGTGCGCAGCAGCAGGGCGATGTTCGTCAGCGGCGCGGTCGGGATCAGGGTGACCGGGCGCGGGGAGGCCAGGATCTCGCGGCGCAGCAGGGTGACGGCGTCGACGTCCGCCGGGGCGCGGGTCGGCGCGGGCAGGCCCAGGTCGCCCATGCCGTCGGAGCCGTGCACATGCCGGGCCGAGCGGGCGGGTTCGATCAGCGGGCGTTCGGCGCCCCGGCCCACCGGGATGTCCGGGGCGCCCGCCTGCTCCAGCACGGTCAGGGTGTTGCGGACCACGCCGTCGACGTCCGTGTTCCCGGCCACGCAGGTCACCGCCCGCAGGTCCAGTCCGGGGTGGCGTACGGCGAGCAGCAGGGCCAGGGCGTCGTCGACGCCGGTGTCGCAGTCGATGATCACGGGGATGGGCTGACCGGTCACAGCGGACTCCTTCGTCGTACCGACGCTCAAACCCTAGATCAACGCCCGGCGGTCAGCCCTGCATCGTCCCTGCGGCGATCAGCCGCACCGCGGTCAGTCCCACAGCGCGGTGCCGCGTGCGGCCACCCGGGCGGCGATCCGGGCCAGCAGTTCGGGCACCGGCAGCTCCCCGGGGCGCCGGCCGTCCCGCAGGCGTACGGCGGCCAGCCCGTCCGCGGCCTCACGGGCGCCGATCACCGCCTGGTACGGCACCAGGCGGGCCGCGCGGATCCGGGCGCCCAGGGTGCCCTGCCCCGGACCGGCGAGCTCGGCCCGCAGGCCCAGCTCCAGGGCCTGCCGGACGACCGCCGCCGCCTGCCCGGCCTGCTCCTCGGCGACCGGCAGCACCACCAGCTGGAGGGGGGCCAGCCAGGCCGGGAAGGCGCCTGCGTGCACCTCGACGAGGTGGGCGACGGCCCGCTCGACGCTGCCGATGATGCTGCGGTGCACCATCACCGGCCGGTGCTTCGCGCCGTCGGCGCCGATGTAGTGCAGGTCGAAGCGGGCCGGCTGGTGGAAGTCGATCTGCACGGTGGACAGGGTGGACTCCCGGCCGGCCGGGTCGGCGATCTGCACGTCGATCTTCGGGCCGTAGAAGGCGGCCTCGCCCTCCGCCTCCTCGTACGCCACCCCGGACGCGTCCAGCACCTCCCGCAGCAGCTCGGTGGCCCGGCGCCACAGCCCGGGATCGGCGACGTACTTGCCGCCCGCGCCGGGCAGCGAGAGGCGGTGGCGTACGGCCTCGATGCCGAGGTCGGCATAGGCGCGGGCGATCAGCTCCAGCGCGGCACGGGCCTCCTGGACCGACTGCTCCAGGGTGCAGAAGATGTGCGCGTCGTTGAGCTGGATGGCCCGCACGCGGGTCAGGCCGCCGAGGACGCCGGAGCGTTCGGCGCGGTGCATGCCGCCCAGCTCGGCGATCCTGAGCGGCAGTTCGCGGTAGCTGTGGGAGCGGGAGCGGTAGATCAGGGCGTGGTGCGGGCACAGGCTCGGCCGCAGCACCACCTCCTCGGACTCATGGGGGCCCAGCTTCATCGGCGGGTACATGTCGTCGCTGTAGTGGTCCCAGTGCCCGGAGATCTCGTACAGCTCCCGTTTGCCGAGCGCGGGCGAGTACACGTGCCGGTACCCGGCGCGGCGCTCGGCCTCACGGATGTACTCCTCCAGGGTGTGCCGGACGACCGCGCCGTCGGGCAGCCAGTACGGCAGGCCGGCACCCATCAGGGGGTCGGTGTCGAACAGGTCGAGTTCGCGGCCGAGACGGCGGTGGTCGGGCAGCCGGTCGTCCATGGGGGCTCCTCCTCATGCGGAGGGACGAACGCCCCGTGACACGCCAGAAGCCCCGGGGCGGTCGCCCCGGGGCTTCGATGCTGGTCAGGTGTCAGCGCGCCGGGACGGTCTCCGGCGTCGTCGTGCTCTTCGGGCACTGCTGGGCGCGCTGCATAGGGCGACCGTAGCAATGCGGGAAGCCGCAGGGCGAGGCGTTTTCCACCGTCCGCTCGGCCGTCCGCCCAGCCGTGCTCGCCCCCTCCCCGCTCGTTCCCCCGCCCTTCCGCTCACCCGTCCGCTCACCCGGACGGACGGGAGCGCTGGTGGGGCGGGCGGGGCGGTGGTGCCGTGAGAGCAGGCACCCCACCGGTCCGCAGCCCAGGAGACATCTCCATGATCGACGCGATACGCCCCCGCGGCCTCCGGTCCTGGCTCACCGTCGCCGGCCTCCTCGGCCTGGGCGGCTGCGCGGCCCTCGGCCTGAAACAGCCGGCGACCGCGCCCCAGCCCCTGCCGACGATCGACCGGCAGACCCCGGCGCCGAAGCCGACCGCGCGGGCCGACGGTTCCACGCTCACCGACGAGCAGGCCCAGGCCGCACTCATCACCCAGACCGACCTCGGCGCCCCCTGGACGGCGACCGACGGTGCGGCGACCTGGCGTGACGGGCTGCTGAAGGCGACCACCGAGGCCGGCGCCTGCCAGCCGCTGCTGGACGCCCTCTACTCCGACGAACTCCTCGGCGGCCCCGCCCGTGTCGCGATCGGCCTGGACGACACCGACAACGACGCCCAGCTGCGCTACCAGATCGCCGCCCGGCGCCCCTCCGACGTGGACGCGGCGCTGACATGGCTCGCGTCGATGCCGGCGCAGTGCGCGCGGTTCACCGCCACCACGGAACTCGGGGTCATGGAGGACGTCCAGGTCACCGACGCCCCGCTGCCGGAGGTCGGGGACGCGCGCCAGGGGCTGCGCGTCAGCATCGACGCCGTGACCACGGACGGGCAGGAGGCCCTGCTCTCGCTGGAGGTGGCCGCCGTCCGGGTCGGCGCGGACGCCTTCGTCCTCACCAACGGCGGTCTGGGCGACGTACCGAACGACGCGACCCAGGCCGCCGTCCAGGTCGGCGCGCTGCGCCTGGCGGACATCCGCAGACAGGGCCACGCACAGGTCTGAGCACCACCCTGCTCCCCCGGACCGGCGCGGGGATGAGGGGCGGCGGCGCGCCACGGGTCACAGCGGCGGCTGGGCCGGGGCCGGGCCGAGGGTGGTGGTGCCCGGGGCGGTGCGGTGGCCGAGGCCGGTGCGGTAGGCGTCCAGGGCGGCCTCGACGCGGCCCGTGCGGCGCATCAGGTCGCCGAGGAGACGGCACAGGTCGGCCAGGTCGCCGGCGGCGCCCGCGCGCTCCAGGAGGCTGAGCGCGCGGACGTAGTGCTCCTCGGCGGCCTCGGTGTCCCGCGCGTCCTCGGCGATGATGCCGAGCAGGCGGTGGGCCGCGGCGGCGTGCACCGCGCCGCGTTCGGAGGAGAAGTCGCCGAGGACGCCCTGGAGGAGCTCGGCGGCCTCGGCGGACTTGCCGCGGCGGTGCAGCACGTCGGCCAGTTCGACGGCGGCCTGGCTGCGGTAGAGGGCGGCCCGGCTGCGCGCGAGCATGGTGTGCGCCTGCCGCAACTCGGCCTCGGCGCGCTCCAGTTCGCCGTTCTGGGCGCAGACGTAGCCGCGCATCCAGTGGCAGTTGGCCAGCTCGGTGCGCAGCCGCAGCTGGCGGTACAGCTCGGCGGCCTTGGCGAGGGAGGCGTCGGCCTCGGCGACCCGGCCCTCGGCGATCAGGGTGCGGGCCACCGACCGGTGCATCCGGGCGATCAGCGCGGGGTCGGCGGCCTGCGGCGCGAGCGCGAGGGCGAACTCGGCGGCCTGGGCGGCGCGGGCGTGCGCGCCCATGTCCATGTACGGGCCGATGACAGCGGCGTAGAGCAGAAGCAGGGCGTCGGGATCGTGCAGTCCGCCGCGGTTCAGTTCGTCGAGGGTGGATTCCAGGAGGTAGACGGCGTAGCGGAGTTCACCGGCGAGGTAGTGCGCGACCGCGCGTCCGCGGACGGCCGGCACGCGCACCGGCAGGCACTGGTCCGCGAGCTGCTCCTCGGCCCGCTCGAAGCACTCCCGCGCCCGCGTCAGCTCCCCCGTCTCCAGGGCGCACTCCCCGAGCCCCAGCAGCGCGGTGGCCTGCTCGCGGCCCAGCCCGTGGCCCTCCGCCTCCGCGCGCAGCGCCGCGTACTGGACGGCGGCCTCCTCGGCCCGGCCGTCGGCGAGGACCCGCTGGGCCTCGGTGAGCCGCAGCCTGAGGTCGGTGGCGAGGTGGGCGGGCCGGCCGACGGACAGCTCCTCGAAGGCCACGCCGAGCCGGCCGGCGATGTGCCGCAGCGCCTCGTCGGAGGCCCGCACCCGGCCCGCCTCCAGGGTGGAGATGTAGGCGGGTGTGTAGGCGGGCTCCGCCAGCTGCCGCTGGGTCAGCCCGCGCTCGGTGCGCAGCTGCTGTACACGCCGCCCGATGACGGCCGGATCGTCCCGGTCCTGCATCCTCTGACCCCCAACTCCCCTGTGTGCTCTTGCCGTCAGGCGGCGGCACCCCTAGGTTAAACGGCGAATTAAGCCTGCTTAATACGCTGCTGTCGTGTTGCGAGGTCGCCGTGATCGGACGTACATCCGCACCCTTCGAACGGCCCACCACGAGGTATGCCAGAGGCGTCGCCGCGGCGGTGGTCGCCGTGACGGCACTCGTCCTCGCGGCGAACGCCTGCCCGGCGCGGGCGGCGGCGTCCCAGGGTCCGGCCGTGCACGCCGCGCCGCAGACACAGACCTCCCACCGCTGACGGCGCACGGACCACCCCTCGTCCACGGCACACCCGGACCCCCTCACTCGAACGCATGTGCCGTTACGTTTCGGACAGGTGGTGCCTAGCCTTCCCCCATGACCTCCACCGCCGCACGCACCGCCCTGGACCTGACCTCCGACCTCCCGGTGACGGACCTGGAGGACCTCTACCGCGACCTGCACCGCCACCCCGAGCTGTCCCTGCGCGAGCACCGCACCGCCGGCACCCTGGCCGGCCGGCTGGCGAAGGCCGGGTACGAGACGACGGAGGGCGTCGGCGGCACCGGGGTCGTCGGCCGGCTGCGCAACGGCGACGGCCCGACCGTGCTGCTCCGCGCCGACATGGACGCGCTGCCGGTCCAGGAGGCGACCGGACTGCCGTACGCCTCGCGGACGGACGGCGTGATGCACGCCTGCGGGCACGATCTGCACGTCACCTGGCTCGCCGGGGCCGCCGCCGCGCTGGCCGCCGGACGCGACACCTGGCGGGGCACGCTGCTGATGGTGGGCCAGCCGGCCGAGGAGACCGGGCAGGGCGCGGCGCGGATGGTCGCGGACGGGCTGTACGAGCGGTTCGGCCGGCCGGACGTCCTGCTCGGCCAGCACGCCGCCCCCGGTCCGGCGGGCCTGTACCCGCACGCACCCGGTCTGATCATGTCGGCGTCGACGGACGTCGACATCGTCGTGCACGGCCGGGGCGGGCACGGCTCGCGCCCGGAGGCGACCGTGGACCCGGTGGTGACGGCCGCCTACCTGGTCACCCGGCTGCAGACGGTGGTGTCGCGGGAACTGGCGGCGGGCGAGTCCGCGGTGCTGACCGTGGGCCGGATCGAGGCCGGCACCCGGCACAACATCATCCCTTCCGAGGCGCGCATCTCACTGAACCTGCGCAGCCAGTCCGAGGAGGTACGGCAGCGGATGCTGGCCGCGATCCGGCGCATCGCGCACGGCGAGTGCCTGGCCGCCGGCTGCCCGCGCGAGCCGGAGGTGACCGTCGGCAGCACCTTCCCGGTGACCGTGAACGACGCGGCCACCGACACCGCCGTGGCCGCCGTGCACGGCGAGGTCTTCGGCGCGGACACGGTGTTCGACCCGGGCCCGGCGATGGGCAGCGAGGACTTCCCGGAGCTGGCGCTCGGCTCGATCCCGTACTCGTACTGGTTCGTCACCACCACCCCCGCCGAGGTCTGGGAGCAGGCCCCCGGTGACACGTTCCCGGAGAAGTTCGCGGCCGTGCCGAGCAACCACAGCCCGCACTTCGCCCCCGGCCTGCCCACGATCACCCCAGGCGTCCGCACCCTCGTCTCGGGGGCGCTGGCCATGCTGTCGGGGGCCTGAGGCTACGGGGCCGCCTGGAGCTGGCGCAGGTGCTGCCGGACGTTCTCCAGCGCACCGCTCCGACGGCCGGGCACCCGCAGCCTCAACTCCGCGAGCGCGGAACCCAGTTCGCGGGCCGGCGCCGCGTCCGTGATCAGGCCCCACTGGTGGTGGGCGCGGTCCACGGCCGCCTCCACGGCAGGCGAGTCCCCCGTCTGCCCCGCCCCCAACCGGGTCCGGGCGACAGCCAGCCAGGCCCGGCAGCTGCGCACCGGATCCCCCGCGAACATCGCGAGATCGGCCCGTACTTCGGCCCAGTGCAGGGCCTCGTCGGAGGCGGAGCCATGAGCGCGGACGGCCAGCTGCTCGTGCCGGGCGGCGAAGCCGTCGGCATCGACATGCCGCCCGTCCCGCACGGCCGCGCTGATGGCGGCGTGCGGGTCCTGGCCGGTGCGGGTGTCGGCGTGGGCGTGCGGCCCGGTGCGGACGGCCGCGTCGGGACGCGGCCGGTCGTGGCGGACGGGCGGGTGGGCGGACGGGGGCCGGGGAGCGGCGCCCCCGGCGACGGCGAGCACCAGATCCCGCCCCGCAGCGGCCCCGCCGATCCGCACCAGCGCCTGCTCGTGCAACGTGGCGAGCGGCGGCCGGCGGCCACTGCGCAACAGCGTCGCCACCGCCTTCATGTACGCCGGCTCGGCCGGCCCGCGCCGCCCGCCCGCCGCCGCCACCCGTCCGTGAACGGTGCTGTGGGGCCCGCAGTCCAGCCCGTGCTCGGCGACGTACCGCCAGGCCTCGCCGTCCGCGTGCAGGTCCAGCACGAGAGCCGTGTCCGCGGCGGAGCGCAACCGCAGCTCCTCGCGGACCCAGTGCCACGGCAGCCCGGTGTAGCGGAGGGTGGCCGCGGTGGTGCGCGCCAGCGCCAGGTGCGGCAGCCGCTGCCGGCGGTCCAGCTGCAGCTGGCCGGCGATGTACACGGTCAGCGGTCCGGGCGCGGCCGCGGCGGCACGCAGCCGGGTCAGCACGGCCTGCGGCTCCAGCGGGTCGGCGAGTTCGACGACGTGGGCGGTGTCGGCGCCGGACAGCACGGCGGGGGCCACGGCGGCCAGCACCGGAAGCACACCGGCCGCGTTCACCAGGCGCCCCCGGCCCACCGGCGAGGCCGCGAGCAGCAGCACGGTTCCGGGCATCGGTCCTCCCCCTGTAGCCCCTGTCGGCCCTGATCGGCTCTCCTGCCAGCACCGTAACCGCTGCGGCCGCGAACCCGCGCCTCAGGACCGCAAACGTCCCTGTTCGGGGTCTTCGCCCTGCGCCTGCCGTATCCGCCGCACGGCGAACACCGTGGTGTCGTCGTCCAGCCGGCCGCCGCCGTGCCGCAGCACCCCGTCGCGGATCCGGCGGACCAGCCGCCGGGGCTCGGCGCCGTGCTCGTCGGCGGCGAGCGCGCGGGCGATGTCCCGGGCCAGCGGATAGAAGTCGTCCGACCGGTCACGGGCCTCGGTCACCCCGTCCGTGACCAGCAGCAGCGTCTCGTCGGCGGCCAACGGCACCCGGCGCACGGGCGGCAGGCCGTCCACGAGGTCGCCGAGGCCCAGCGGCAGCCCCTCCCCGCTGGGCAGCTCGCGGACCCCGCGCGGTCCGACGGCGAGCGGGGCCTCGTGGCCGAAGTTGACCATCTCGACGGTGTCGGGGGCGTCCTCGGGGAAGCCGACCAGCACGGCGGTCGCGAAGCGGTCGCCGTCGTCCCGGCCCAGCGCGCGGCTGTGCGAGCGGTGCCGCAGCATCCGGATCTCCAGGCGTTCGGCGACGGTCGCGAGCTCCTTCTCGTGGTAGCCGGCCTCGCGGAAGGTGCCGAGCAGCGCGGCGGCGGTCTCCACCGCCGCCAGCCCCTTGCCCTGCACGTCGCCGACGAGGAGGCGGGTGCCGTGCGGGCCGGGCTGGATGTCGTAGAAGTCGCCGCCGACCCGGGCGTCGACATCGGCCGCCAGATACACCCCGGCGTGTTCGAGGCCCGCCCAGCGCGGCGGCAGCGGGCGCAGCACGGTACGCCGGGTGGTCTCGGCGATGTCCTGGATGTGCAGCGTCTGCTTCTCCTTGCGCACGCGCACGGCGCAGGCCACCGTGGCCAGCAGGCCGCCGAGGGCGACCAGGACGAAGTCGCCGAGGCCGGCCTGGTACTCGCCGGGCCAGGCACTGTCGACGACGACGTACGTCACCACCGCGAGTGCGGCGAAGGCGCCCGTCGCCCACACCCCGCAGATCGCGGCGGCCGTGCCGGGGACCAGCACGATCCAGGTGATGATCCGGAACCGCTCCGTGGTGTTGAAGTCCAGCAGCACGATCGCGACGAACAGCAGCAGGGGCGACACCCAGGCGACGCTCCGGCCGCGTACGCGCAGCAGCTGGCGCTGCAGCCCGTACTCCATCTCCGTCACGGCGGGCAGCCCTCCCGGTTTCTCGGCGTCTCCCAGCGAAACACGGCAGAGAACCGGCCGCATCCGGGCACCCGCCACTCTCCTGGCCGACTTGCCAGGCCCTGCCCCCCGGTGTGCTCTGGAAGGCGGGGGGCAAGCAGAGAGAGGAGTCCTCTCATGGCTCAAGCGGCACCCGCGCCCGGGGGTGTGCCCCGCGCCGGCACCAGGCCGGAGATCGGGGCCCGGACGTCCGAGGGGCGCGCCCGCCCGCCCGACGTCTTCGACGCGCGCACCCATCGCATCGCCCACATCGCCGTCCCGGTCGTGCTGGGCCTCCTCTACGGCTACTGGGTCGCGGCCGACGCCCGCCAGGGCGGGGCCATCACCGGCGGGAACCTGCTGCTCGGGTGGATCAGCGCGCTGGTGTTCGCGGTGGTGTGCATCGCCCTGGTGACGCTGGCCCCGCGGATGCCACGGGAGCTGCACGCGCTGCTGTGGACGGCGTTCGCCGGCATCGCGTTCGGTTTCCTCTACATCCAGACGGGCCACTCGGTCTGGCGGTCCGTGCTGATGTCGCTGCTCGTCGCGGGATGCACCTTCGTCACGCTCTTCTACCGCTACTACACGCGCGAGGACGCGTTCGGCCACCGCGTGCGCTGAACGCGCGGACCGTGACGGGGAGTGCGCGGGCCCCGGCCGATCGGAGCCGGGGCCCGCGCACTCCCCTGTTCCCCTCTTCCCTCACCCCCGTCACGGTCCGGCTCCACGGGCCGGAGAGCGCGAAGGAGCGAAACCACTTCCGCTCCAGCCGCAGTTGCGGGGCCCCGCCGACACGTGGTGGCGGCCCCGCAGGAGCGTCGTGGTACGCATCAATCGCCTCCTTCTCCCCCCAGGAAACACCCGTTCGGGTGAACCCTCCACCGGAGAGCGCGGACACCCGTTCGGCCCGGCCGTCGCCCGAACGCAGTCCCCCCGCTCGCGTGCGCGCCCTGCGAGCCGTTGCCTGGAAGCGTGCCCCCACGTCTCAGGAGCGCCCTGTCGGCCGTACTGCTCGCCCTGTCCTGCGCCCTCGTGCCGTTCGGCGCGCTGGCGGCCTGGGCGGCGTACGGGCTCACCGACACGGGCCGGTACGTCACCACGATGGCGCCGCTCGCCACCGACCCGGACGTGCGGGAGGCCGTCGCGGACACGGTCGGTGACGACATCCTGCGCGCGGTCGACCAGCACCTCGACGTCCGGCCGGTACGCGGCTCCGTCCGCCCGTTCGTGCACGACGCGGTGCGCTCCTTCACCCAGACCGAGGCCTTCCAGCTGGCCTGGGACACCGGCAACCGGGTCACCCACGACGCGATCCTGCGCGCCCTGCGCGACGACGACGGCGACACGGCCGGACGTCCGGTCACCGTCGACCTCGCCCCCGTCACCGACCAGGTGAAGCGTCAGCTGACCCGGGACCATGTGCCGCTCGCCGCCCGCATCCCGGTGGAACACACCGCGGTGTCCGTGCTCCCGGCGGACCGACTGGCCTCCCTCCGGAAGGGGTTCCACGTGCTCGAAGTCGCCGGATTCTGGCTTCCGTCGGCGGCCCTCGCCTTCGCTGCCGCCGGCATCGCCCTGGCCGTCCGCCGCCGTCGCGCCGTCGCCGCGACCGCGCTGGGCACGGCCCTGGGCGGCGGGCTGCTCGCCCTGGCCCTGGCCGTCGGCCGCGGCCTCACCCTCGCCGACCTGCCCGAAGGCGTGTCCCACCCGGCCGTCGGCGCGGTCTACGACGCCCTCACCAGCACCCTGCGCACGGTCTCCTGGCTGCTGCTCGGCCTGGGCCTCACGGTCGCCCTGGCCGCATGGCTGACCCGCCGGCTACGGCCGGCCCGCCCGGCCGGGAACCCTCCCGCACCGGACCCACCCGCACCGGCACCGGCACCGCCGGTGTCCACAACCTGCAGATGACGTCGGCGGGTTGCCGCCGGCGACGACGCGGGTGAACCCGGCGCGGACGGACGGACACACCGTGACCGGCCCGCGCCCCGAGGGGCGAGGACCGGCACCGGGACGAGGACTGGCACCGGCACCGGGACGGGGACGACGACCGGCACCGGCACCGGGACGGGGACGACGACCGGCACCGGCACCGGCACCGGGACCGGGGCAAGGACCGGCACGGGACGAGGACCGACACCGGCGCCGTTGCCCACCACCTGCGGATGCCGTCAGCGGGTTGCCCCAGCGACGTCGGTGAACCCGGCGCGGGCGGACGGCCCACCCCGACCTCGGCCCGCGACCGGGACCGCGACCGCGACCGGGACCGGCACCGGGCCTGGACCGGCAGCGGCACCGGTGTCCACAACCTGTGGACGGAATCGTCGAGTTGCCCCACCTCCCGCCCCGCGGATGTCCTGGCGCGGGCGGACGGCCCCCCCGTAGGCTCGGCCCGTGAACCGACGCCCCGGACGCAGGCTCGGCGCCTGGTGTGCCGGACTGCTGCTCGCCGGAGTCGGCGTGGTGGTCGGCTGCCGGACCGCCGACACCGACGGCGTCACCCCCGTCCCCCAGCTGCTCGCCTTCCTGCCCTGGCTGCTCGTGCCGACCGGCTTCGCGCTGCTGTGCGCGCTGCTCGCCCGCTGGTGGCCGGGCCTGGTGTGCGGGATCGCCGTACTCGGTCTGCTCGCCTGGTACCTGGAGCCGTACGGCAAGGTCACCGAGCCCGGCGGTCCGCCGCTCGCCGCGCTGCGCGTGCTGACCTCCAACGTGGAGTTCGGGCGCGGCGCCCCCGCCCTGGTCCCGCGGATCCGCGGCCTGCGTCCGGACGTCGTCTTCGTCGAGGAGTGCGAGGACACCTGCCGGGCCGCGCTGGAGGGCGGCTTCGGGACCGCCTACCCGTACCGGCAGGCGGTCCGCGCGGCCGGTTCGCACGGCTCCCTCATCCTCAGCCGCTTCCCGCTGCGGCCCACCGCGGGCGTGCGCGGCACGATGGGCATGCCCGGCGCCGTCGCCGACGTACACGGCCACGCCGTACGCCTCCAACTCGCCCACCCCATGCCCCCGCTGCCCCAGCAGGTCGGCCTGTGGCACCGCGAGCTCGGCAGGCTGCGCGCCTTCGCGGCCGCCGACACCCGCACGCCCACCATCCTCGCCGGCGACTTCAACGCCACCGAGGACCACGCGGCCCTGCGCCGCATCCTCGACACCGGCCTGTCCGACGCCGCACGCCTCGCCGGAGACGACCGCATCGCCAGCTGGCCCGCGCGCACCGCCTCCGTCATCGGCGCCCAGATCGACCACGTCCTGCTCTCCCCGGACTTCACCACGACCGACGCCCGCTTCCTGCGCGTGGCCGGCACCGACCACCGCGCCCTCGTCGTGGATCTCACCCTCCACCAGCGCGGATGACGCCGGAGGGAGGGCGGCGGGCCGGTGATAATGGCGGCATGTCGCGCGAGTTCCCCATCGGCCTCACCCCTCCCGACTGGCTGGTCCGGAACCTCCGCCCCCAGCAGGCCCCCCTCAACAAGGCCGCCGTCGTCCGCGCCGCCGTGGCCATGGCCCTCCCCCTCGCGATCGGCCTGGCCACCGGATACCCGGCGTACGGCGCCCTCGCCTCCATGGGCGCCCTGTCCGGCGTCATCGGCGACACCGCCGACGCCTACCGCCTGCGCATCCTCAACATCGCCGTCCCGCAGCTCTTCGGCGCGGTCGGCGTGACGCTGGGCACGCTGGTGTACGGCCACGGCTGGTACGCGGTCGCGGCCGTCACCGGCGTCGCGCTGCTGTCCGGCATGATCTCGACGATCGGCGCGGTGGCCTCGGTCTCCGGCCTGCTCCTGCTGCTGAACTGCGTGGTGGGCGCCGGTCTCCCGCTGCCCCGGCCCTGGTGGCTGGCCCCGGCCCTGATGACCGGCGGCGGCCTGCTGGTCCTCCTGCTGGCCCTGCTGGCCTGGCCGGTGCGCTCCGGCGTGCCCGAACGCACGGCGGTGGCCGCCACCTACCGCACGGCCGCCACGCTCCTCGCCGTGGCCGGCACGGACCGCACCGAGGAGTACGACGACGCCCGCCGTGCCGTCACCCAGTCCCTCAACCAGTCCTACGACCTGATCCTGGGCCGGCGCGCCCGCCAGCACGGCCGCAGCGTCGAACCGACCCGTCTGCTCGCCCAGTTGAACGCCATCACGCCCGTGGTGGAGGCGGCCCCCGCGGCCCACCTGGCCGGCCGCCCCCTTCCGCAGCGGATCCCCGAGGCGCTCCACCACCTGGCGCAGGCCGTCGAAACCGGGTACACGGGCCCGATAGCGCTCGACCTCCCGGTACCGGTGACGGAGACCGCACGTGCGGTGGACCACGCCCTGCGCCACACGGCCGGGGTCGTCACCGCCCCCGACGTCGACCCCCGGGGCGTCGACGACCGCCTGGGCCGCCCCGCGGCACTGGGCATCCGCACGGCGCGAGCGGCCCGCAACGTCGTGCTCTCCGCCAACTCCTGGCGCTACGGCCTGCGCCTCGCGGTCTGCATCGGCATCGCCCAGGCCCTCGTCTCCCTGATCCCGGTGCCGCGCTCCTACTGGGTGGCCCTGACGATCACCTTCGTCCTGAAGCCGGACTTCGGTTCGGTCTTCTCCCGCGCCCTGCTGCGCGCCCTCGGCACGGTGGCGGGCCTGGTGATCGCGGCGGTGGTCCTGGCGGAGGTCCCGCTGGGCTGGTGGGACGTACCGGTGATGCTGGTGCTGGCCCCGCTGATCCCCGCCCTGACCCCGCGCGGCTACGGCTACCAGACAGCGGCGATCACCCCGGTGATCCTCCTCCTGTCCCACATCCTGAACCACCAGGGCACGGCACTGCTGCTGCCCCGTCTGACGGACTCGTTGCTGGGCTGCGCCATCGCCCTGACCGCCGGCTACCTCCTGTGGCCCGAGAGCTGGCGCACCCGCGTCGGCGACCGCCTGGCCGACGCGGTGGCGGACACGGCGACCTACGTGGAGACGGCCTTCGCCCCGGCCGACGACCCCGCCGCCAGGGCCCGTATGCGCCGGCGCCTCTACCGCGACCTGTCGGTGATCCGTACGGAGTTCCAGCGGGCGCTGACCGAACCACCGCCGACCGGTCGCCGCGCCGCCGCCTGGTGGCCGCTGGTCGTCGCGGTGGAACGTATCGTCGACGCGACGACGGCGGCCCGCGTCCGGGTCGGCCACGGGGCGCAGTCGCCGTCCACGGCCGAGGTCGCCCAGATCTCCCTGCAGCTCAGGGAGCTGTCGGAGGGCGTACGGGACGCGGAGACCCTGACACCGGTCCGCACGGATCTCGCAGGTCCGGCCGGCAGTGTGCTGGAACCGCTCCGCCAGGAAGTTGCGGCGGCCCGGTCGCTCGCTTCCCCCCACTGACCGCTTCGCTAACCTTACGTGTCCGTCCTGGCCAGGGATCGACGGGCATCAGCTCACGAAGGGTTGCGCACATGGGCATTCTCACTCTCCTGCGGAACGCATTCGGCCGCTCACGCAAGGCGCGCGCCGTCGAGGCAGAGGGTGCGGACCGCCTGCCGGCGCAACCGCCCGCACCCCCCGCCCCGGAAACCCCCGAGCCCTCCAGGCTCCTCCCCGAACCCTCCAAGCCCTCCGAGCCCTCCGAGCCCTCCGAAACCCCGGAGACCCCGGAGACCGCGGAGGCGGCTAAGACTGCGGAAGCGGCTAAGACCGCGGAGACCGTGGAGCCCGCGGAGGCCGTGGAGACCCCCAACACCCCTGAGCCCCAAGGCTCGACGCCCACCGTCCCCGAGCCCCGCCGCTCGGCGCCCAACGAGCACGAACTGGTGTCGGCGGCCTTCAACAACGTCCAGGTGCCGCGCCCGTCGGAGCCCACGGAGGACAACCTCCACCCGGAACCCTCCACCCCGGAAGAGCCCGAGGTCACCGGGGAAGCGGCCGAGAACACCGCCGAGCCGGAGCCCGAGGCCCAGGTCGGGCAGCCCGCCGAGACACTCGCAGAGCCGGAGCCCGAGGAGAAGCCGGAGCCCGCGGCCCAGATCGAGGAACAGCCCGCCGAGTCGCCGACGGAGCCCGAGGCCCCGGTCGAGGAGGAGGCCCAGCCTGAGAATCAGGCGGTGCCGGAGGCCGAGGTGGCGAGCGCGCCGCCGGCCGCCGACGGCGAGGACGCCCCGCAGGGGCCACCCGCGGCCGACGACGAAACCCGCACGGGTGGTGCGGGTGGGAACGAGAACCCCGCCGAAGGCGAAGCCGAGGCGAAAGACCCCTCGCCGCAGGCACCCGCACCCGCCGACACCGACGCCGACGCCGACGCCACGCGGAAGCCGACCCCCGCCACCCCCCTCACCAGGGTCAAGTCCCGCACCCCCGCCCTCGCCGCCGCCTACAAGGCCGCCACGGCCACCCTCAAGAAGACCGACCTCACCGGCACCCGAGCGAAGCTCTACCTCGTCCTGGACCGCTCCGCGAGCATGCGTCCGTACTACAAGGACGGCTCCGCGCAGGCCCTCGCCGACCAGGCCCTCGCCCTCGCCGCCCACCTGGACCCCGAGGCCACGGTCCACGTCGTCTTCTTCTCCACGGAGGTCGACGGCACCACCGACCTCACCCTCACCCCGGACCACGAGACCAAGATCGACGACATCCACGCCGGCCTCGGCCGTATGGGCCGTACCAGCTACCACGCCGCCGTGGAAGCCGTACTCGCCCACTACGACAAGCACACGGACGAGCACGCGACCCCCCGCACCCCCGCCCTCGTGGTCTTCCAGACCGACGGCGCCCCGGACGCGAAGACCCCCGCGACCCAGGCCCTCACCGCGGCGGCCGAGTCCCACCCCGGCCTCTTCTTCTCCTTCGTCGCCTTCGGTGACCACGACAACAAGGCCTTCGACTACCTCCGCAAGCTGAAGACCGGCAACGCGTCCTTCTTCCACGCGGGCCCCACCCCCCGCGAGCTGACGGACGCCGAGCTCTACGAGGGCGTACTCGCCGACTGGCGTCCGTAACGCACGGTCACCGTAGGCAACCCCTCGGGCCGCCCCTTCCCACCCTGCAGAACGGGAAGCGGGCGGCCCACCCCTGTCGGCTACGATTTCAAGGTTCGAAACCGCAGAAAACGCGACCTGGGAGCAGCCACGATGGCTCGACACCTCATCACCAGCGCCCTTCCGTACATCAACGGGATCAAGCACCTGGGCAACATGGTGGGGTCCATGCTCCCGGCGGACGTGTACTCCCGTTACCTCCGTCAGCGCGGCCACGACGTCCTGTACATCTGCGCGACGGACGAGCACGGCACCCCCGCCGAACTGGCCGCGAAGGAGCAGGGCCTCCCGGTCGACGCCTTCTGCGCCCAGGCGCACGACGCCCAGAAGGCGGTCTACGACGGCTTCGCCCTCGCGTTCGACTACTTCGGCCGCAGCTCCTCCCCGCAGAACCGCGAGATCACCCAGCACTTCGCCCGCAAGCTGAACGAGAACGGCTTCATCGAGGAGCGGGCGATCCGCCAGGTGTACAGCCCGGCCGACGGCCGCTTCCTGCCCGACCGCTATGTCGAGGGCACCTGCCCGCACTGCGGCTACGACAAGGCCCGCGGCGACCAGTGCGAGAACTGCACCCGCGTCCTGGACCCGACCGACCTGATCGACCCGCGCTCGGCGATCTCCGGTTCCACGGACCTGGAGGTCCGCGAGACCAAGCACCTCTTCCTGCTCCAGTCGAAGCTGGAGAACGAGGTCCGCGAGTGGGTCGCCCGGCACGACAAGGACTGGCCGCAGCTGGCCTCCTCCATCGCCCACAAGTGGCTGACCGAGGGCCTGCACGACCGTGCGATCACCCGCGACCTGGACTGGGGCGTCCCGGTCCCGGCCGACACCTGGCCGGAGCTGGCCGCCGAGGGCAAGGTCTTCTACGTCTGGTTCGACGCCCCGATCGAGTACATCGGCGCGACGAAGGAATGGGCCGACCAGGACCCGGAGAACCGCGACTGGAAGTCCTGGTGGTACGAGGCGGACGACGTCCGCTACACCGAGTTCATGGCCAAGGACAACGTCCCCTTCCACACGGTGATGTTCCCGGCCACGGAACTCGGCATCCGCGAGCCCTGGAAGATGGTCGACTACGTCAAGGCCTTCAACTGGCTGACGTACTACGGCGGGAAGTTCTCCACCTCGCAGAAGCGGGGCGTCTTCACCGACCAGGCCCTGGACATCCTGCCCGCCGACTACTGGCGCTACTTCCTGATCGCCAACGCCCCGGAGTCGGACGACTCGTCCTTCACCTGGGAGCACTTCACCGCCACGGTCAACAAGGACCTCGCCGACACCCTCGGCAACTTCGTCAACCGTGTGCTGTCCTTCTCGAAGAAGCGCTTCGGCGAGGAGGTCCCGGCCGGCGGGGAGCCCGGTGAGGCGGAGGCCCGGCTCGGCGAGGAGATCGCCAGGCTGCTCGCCGAGTACGAGGAGCACATGGAGGCGCTGCAGTTCCGCAAGGCCGCCGCGGCCCTGCGTGCCCTGTGGTCGGCCGGCAACTCCTACCTGGAGGAGAAGGCCCCCTGGCTGCAGATCAAGACCGACCAGGACGCAGCGGCCCTCACCCTGCGTACGGCGATGAACCTGATCCACCTGTACGCGGTGGTCTCGGAGCCGCTGATCCCGGCCACGTCCGCCGCCATGCGCCAGGCCTTCTCGCTCCAGGACGACACCGCCGTCTGGGTCACCCCGGCCGAGGCGAAGGCTCTCGCCGCCGTCCCCGCCAGCACGCCGTTCACGGTCCCGCCGGTGCTGTTCGCCAAGCTCACGGACGAGGACCTGGCCGCCTACAAGGAGCGCTTCGGCGGCGAGGAAGGCTGATCGCCCCGTACTGATGCGGGTGAGGGCGCCGAGCCCCCGGGCTCGGCGCCCTCACGTGCACGGGGGCCGGCCTGCTTCAGGACCCCGGCGCCGGTGGTGGCGGCCGATTTCCCGGCGGGCGCGGGCTCAGCCGGCGTGGCCGAGGACGAGCGCGCCGACCACGGGCGCGGCGTAGACGAGCGGGAAGGGGATGTGCGCGTACCAGCGGGCCCGCGCCACGGTGACGGCCGCGCCGAGGTAGTAGAGCACCAGGCCGGCCCCGGCCAGCACCCCGATCACGGGCACGAACAGCCCGACGACCAGCCCCACGGCCCCGGCGGCCTTGGCCAGCCCGAGCGGGGTCCACCAGGCGCGCGGCACCGCGTAGTCGGTGAGCGCCTTGACGATCCACTCGGCCCGCAGGAGCAGCACGGTCCCGGAGAACCCGGCCATCAGCGCGGCGAGCAGGGTGACGATGACGTAGGCGGTGTGCATGACCAGCTCCTGGAGAGACGCTGTGAAGGTGTGGACGTCTCTCTGACACCGCCGCGCACGGCCGTGTGACAGCGGCCCGGAAAAAATCTCTGGCAAAGTACCGATGTCGTGAACCTCCCCGAACCCCACCGGCGGCTCCTGGCGGACGTCGTCACGGCGGGCGGCCCGTACGGGCTGGTCCTCGCCGGCGGTTACGCCCTGCAGGCGCACGGTCTGCTGCGGCGCCCGCACGCGAACCTCGACTTCGCCACCGAGAGCCCCGAGCCCATGGAGCGGATCGCCGGCGCCCTCGCCGCCGCCCTGGAGGCCCGCGGCCGGCAGGTCCGGGCCGGCACCGGCACCGCCCTCACCGCCCAGCTGACGGTCACCGACCCGCCGACCGGCGAACCGTGCGCCCTCGTCCTGCACAAGGAGGCCTTCTGGCAGCCGCCGGAGCTGACCGGGTACGGCCCGGCCCTGTCCCTTGAGGACGCCGTCGGTACGAAGATCCGGGCGCTGTACGACCGGGGCGCGGCCGTCGACCTGATCGACGCGCGGGCCGCCGCGTCCCGGTTCACCCTGCCCGGTCTGGAGGAACTGGGCCGCAGGCACGCCCACGACCCGTTCGACCTGACCACCCTGCAGTCCCGGTTGACCGGCACGGACTTCTACTCCGACGGGGACTTCGTCCGCTACGGGCTGGACGAGGGCCGGGTCGGCGCGCTGCGCGCCTGGGCCCAGCACTGGTCCGACGACATCGCCGAACGGCTGCTGGAGGACGGCGCGTCCCCCGACAACGAGGAGGAGCAGGGCGAGGAGGAGCAGGGGGACTGAGGCGTGACGGCCGCCGTCGTGCGTCTCCGGCTGTCAGTGCGCCCGGAGACGGCTGTGCGCGCCGATCGTCAAGAGCCAGTCAGACAGATCGGCGCGCACGGCGGGCGCTGCTACTTCGGCTGCGGCTTCCTGATGTTCAGGTGCAGCTCGCGCAGGCGGGACTCGTCCAGCTCGGTCGGGGCGCCCATCATCAGGTCCTGGGCGTTGCCGTTGAGCGGGAAGGCGATCGTCTCGCGGATGTTGGGCTCGTCCGCGAGGAGCATGACGATACGGTCCACGCCCGGGGCGATGCCGCCGTGCGGCGGGGCGCCGAAGCGGAAGGCGCGGAGCATGCCGGCGAACTTCTCCTCGACGGTCTCGCGGTCGTAGCCCGCGATCTCGAAGGCCTTGAGCATGATCTCCGGCTCGTGGTTCCGGATGGCGCCGGAGGACAGCTCGACGCCGTTGCAGACGATGTCGTACTGCCAGCCCAGGATGTCCAGCGGGTCCTGCGTCTGCAGGGCCTCCAGGCCGCCCTGCGGCATGGAGAACGGGTTGTGCGAGAAGTCGATCGCGCCGGTCTCCTCGTCCTTCTCGTACATCGGGAAGTCGACGATCCAGCAGAAGCGGAAGACGCCGTCCTCGAAGTGGCCGGCACGACGAGCGGCCTCCACCCGCACGGCGCCCATGATCTTCGAGACCTCGTCGAACTCGCCCGCGCCGAAGAAGACCGCGTGCCCGGGGGCCAGCGACAGGCGCTTGGTCAGCTCGGCGACGTTCTCCTCGGTGAGGAACTTCGCGATCGGGCCGGACAGCGCGCCGTCCTCGCCGACACGGACCCAGGCCAGGCCCTTCGCGCCCAGGGTCACGGCGAAGTCGCCGAGCTGGTCGAAGAACTTGCGCGGCTGCGCGGACACGTCCGGCACCGGCAGGGCGCGCACGTGCTTGCCGGCGAAGGCCTTGAACTCCGAGCCCTCGAAGATGTCGGTGATGTCCACCAGCTCCAGCTTGGCGCGCAGGTCCGGCTTGTCGGAGCCGTACTTCAGCATCGCCTCGCGGAACGGGATCCGCGGGAAGGGGGAGGTGACGTGCCGGCCGCCTCCGAACTCCTCGAACAGCTCGGTCATGAGCTTCTCGATCGGCTGGAAGACGTCCTCCTGCTCGACGAAGCTCATCTCGACGTCGAGCTGGTAGAACTCGCCCGGCGAGCGGTCGGCGCGGGCGTCCTCGTCCCGGAAGCAGGGCGCGATCTGGAAGTAGCGGTCGAAGCCGGAGATCATCAGCAGCTGCTTGAACTGCTGCGGGGCCTGCGGCAGGGCGTAGAACTTGCCGGGGTGCACGCGGGACGGGACCACGTAGTCACGCGCGCCCTCGGGGGAGGTGGCGGACAGGATCGGCGTCGCCATCTCGTTGAAGCCCATCGCGGCCATCTTGTGCCGGATCGCCGAGATGACCTGCGTACGCAGCATGATGTTGCGGTGCATGCGCTCGCGGCGCAGGTCCAGGAAGCGGTACTCCAGGCGCCGCTCCTCGTTGACGCCGTCCTCGGCGTTGATGGTGAACGGCAGCGGTGCGGCGGCGCCGAGCAGCTCGACCTCGGCCACCTCGACCTCGATCTCACCGGTCGGCAGGTCCGCGTTCACGTTCTCGGTTCCACGTGAAACAACGCGGCCGTCGACGCGGACCGTGGACTCCTTGGAGATCTTGTCCAGGGCCTCGTAGGCGGGCGTGCCGGGACGGGCGACCAGCTGCGTGATGCCGTGGTGGTCGCGCAGATCGATGAAGAGGATGCCGCCCAGGTCGCGCCGATTGTGCAGCCAGCCACTGAGCCGGACGTCGGTGCCGACGTCAGAGGCGCGGAGCTGGCCGCAGGTGTGGGACCTGTACCGATGCATCGTCGTTCATCGTCCTTCGTGTATGAGGTCTGCGGGGTGTGTGCTCGCCCCGGCCAGAACGGGCACGGGGCCCGGACCCATCAAGGGTACCGGGCACGCCAAGATCGGCTCCCACCCTTGACGCCTGACCGCCCGGTGACGGCGCCGGGTCTTCGGCGACACCTCCAACCGTGAGTCTCCCCGATCGGGTGTTCTTACAGTGGCACCCCTCGATCAGGTCTTCCTAAAGTGGGGCAATGCGTACAGGCGAGACCCTCCCGTCCGTCGGGGACGTCCTCGCCGCCCTCGCGACCGGGCTATGGCGCTGGGACACGGGCGCCGGTCTGGTCACCGTGGATGCGGAGGCGGCGCGGCTGCTCGGCCTGCCCGCGCAGGCGACCACCCTCACGGAGGCCCAGACCCGGGCCCGCCTGCACCCGGAGGACTGGAACGAGATCACCGGCGTGATCCCGCTGGCGGTCGACGAGGGCACGCTCGCGGAGGTACGCATCCGGATCATGGACGGCTGCGGGAACGTCCTGCGGGTGGTCCGCAGCCGGTCCAAGCCGACCTTCGATCCCGAGCGGCGGGCGTACGAACTGATCGGCACCCTCCAGGAGGTCACCGAGCCGACCCCGGGCACACGGGCCGCCCGCAGCGCGGTCACCGGTGACTGGCGGCGCTCGCGGGAGGCGTTCCTGCTGGACGCGGGCCGGGCGCTGGCCGAGGCACGGTCCACGGCGGAGGTGCTGCGGGTGGCCGGCGGCCTGTCGATGCCGGGCTTCTCGCCGGACGGGCTCGTGGTGTTCGGGGTGGAGGGCGACCGGCTGACGATCATCGGCCAGCACGGGCACCAGCCGGGCGACCTGGGCCCCTTCTCGCACATGGCGCTGACCACGGACTACCCGGCCGCCCAGGTCGTCCGCACGGGCCGCGCGGTGTACCTGTCCTCGCCCGAGGAGTACAAGGAGCGCTATCCGGCGACCTGGCCGCTCGCCCAGCCCTTCGGCCGCCGCTCCTGGGCCTTCCTGCCGCTGACGGCGGCCGGGCGCACGATGGGTGCCTGGTTGGCGGCCTTCACCTATCCGGTGGCGTTCACACCCGACGAGCGGGCCGTCCTGGCGACGGTGGCCCGGATGCTCGCCCAGGCGCTCTCCCGGGCCGGTGCCGCGGAGTCGGAGCGGGAGCTGACGGAGGGACTGCAGCGCTCCATGCTGCCCTCGCTCGGCCCGGAGATCCCCGGCATGGATGTGGCCGCCCGGTACATCCCGACCGGCGGCGGACTCCAGGTCGGCGGCGACTGGTACGACCTGATCCCGCTGCCCTCCGGCCGGTTCGCCCTGGTCATGGGGGACGTCCAGGGCCATGACGTACGGGCCGCGGGGCTCATGGGCCAGCTGCGCATCGCGCTGCGCGCCTACGCCTCCGAGGGCCACCGCCCGGACGCCGTGCTCTCCCGGGCGTCCCGGTTCCTGCACGGCATCACGCACGACGACGAGATGACCGACCTCCGCTTCGCGACCTGCGTGTACGTGGAGGCAGACCCGGTGACCGGGACGCTGGAGATCGCCCGTGCCGGGCACCCGCATCCGGCGATCCGGATGGCCGACGGCACGGTGATGATGCGGCCGACGGCGGGCGGGCTGCCGCTGGGCATCGACCCGGACGGGGACTATCCGACGACCGGGTTCACCCTGGAACCCGGCGAGACGCTGATGCTCTGCACCGACGGCCTGATCGAGACCGGCGGCCATGACATGGAGAGCGGCTGGCGCCGGCTGCGGGCGATCCTGGAGGACCACCGGGGGACCGACGGGCCCGAGCTGGAAGCGCTGGCCGACGCGCTGGTGCAGGGTGTGCACGGGCCGTCCTCGCACCACACCACCGGCCCCCTGACCGACCGGCGCGAGGACGACATCGCGCTGGTGCTGCTGGGCCGGCCGCTGCGGGACACGGTACGGCCCACGATCCGGCGCACGCTGCTGTCGGTGGCGCAGGACGAGCCGGACCGGATCGCCGAGGCCCGCCGTCATCTGCGCGAGCTGCTGCACGACTGGGCCGGCGCCGACCAGGTCGACGCGGCCGTGCTGCTGGTCTCGGAGATGGTCACCAACGTCCTCGTCCACACCGACACCGACGCGCTGCTGCTCGCCGAGGTGACCGGCGAGGCGGGGGCGCGATGGCTGCGGGTGCAGGTCACCGACACGGGCGACGACCTGCCGCACCGGCGCCGGCCCGGCGAGCTGGCCTCCTCCGGCCGGGGCCTGATGCTGGTCGAACTGCTCGCGGACGCCTGGGGCGTGGACCCACGGGGCGAGGGCAAGAGCATCTGGTTCGAGCTCTACGAGTCGGGGGAGGCGTCGGAGGGCGGCGCGTCGGAAGAGGACGCCTGGGACGAAGACGCCTGGGGAGAGGACGCGTCGGAGGGTGTCGCGTAGCGCGTCCGCAGCTCCCGTGCGACCCCGAAGGCCGCCGCGGTCAGCGGGACCGCGAGCAGCATCCCGAGGATCCCCGCGACGGACGCCCCGCCGGTGATCGTGAGCATCACCACGGCCGGATGCATCTGCACGGTCCTGCTCTGGATGACGGGCTGGAGCACATGCCCTTCCAGCACCTGCACGGCGAGCACGACACCGAGCGCCCACAGCGCGATGACGAAGCCCCGGTCGGCGAGGGCCACCAGGACGGCCACCGTGCCGGAGATGAAGGCGCCGAGGTAGGGGATGTAGGCGCCGACGAACACCAGCGCGCCCAGGCCGAGCGCGCCGGGCACCCGGAGGATCAGCAGGCCGACGGTGATGCACAGGGCGTCGATGAACGCGATGACCGTCGTCCCGCGCATGAACCCCTCCATCGCGTCGAAGGCGCGCCGGGCGATGGCCTCCAGGGTGTCGGCGGTGCCGCCGGGCGCCACCGACCGCAGCGTGACGACGGCCTGGTGCGAGTCGCGCAGGAAGAAGAAGACGAGCAGCAGCGCCAGTACGGCCATCGCGATGCTCTCGCCGACGACGCTGACCCCGCTGATGACGTTGGACGCGGCCGTACCGCCGAACTTGCCCAGCAGCTCGCGGGCGTGGGTGGCGAGGTCGTCGAGCCCGGTGCCGGCGGCCCCGAAGTGCCGCGAGACCCCCTCGGCTGCGGCCCGCAGCGAGGCGAGGATCTGATCGCCGGTGTCGATGAGCGCGGCGACGACGATGTACAGGGCACCGCCGACGACGGCCACCACGGCGACACAGGTGAGCCCGGCCGCCACGGATGCCTGCACCCCCGCCCGCACGAGGCTCCGGTGCATCGGGCCGAGCAGCGCGGTCCCGAGCAGGGCGAGCAGCACCGGGGTGACGGCCGTACGGAACTCCCCGCACAGCCGCACCCCCACCCAGCCGACCCCGGCGACGAGCAGCAGCACGGCACACCAGGCGGCGAGGCGGCGCACGGGGTCGGGCAACAGCTGCACGCCACCAGCGGATCACGGGCGCCGGCACATGTCCTGCCGCGGGAGGCCGGGCGGGTGAGATCCGCCTCGCGCGTACGGCGTGAGCGGCCGCCCTTCCCAGGACGGCCGCTCACGCGGTGACCGCACGTGCGCTGTCGGGGTTCCTCAGCCGACGACGCCACCGAGGAGACCGTGCAGGAGGCATCCCAGGCTGAGGAGGCCGCAGTTGGTCACCGTGTTGGAGTTGTTGTTGTTGATGTTGGTGTCGGAACCGGTGTCGGTGCCGTTACCGGTGCCGTCGTCGGCGACCGTGGCCACGCTCCGCGGGGCGGGCGCCGTCTGCGCCTGAGCGGGGGCGGCCAGCGCGACGCCGCCGACGCTGAGGAGGACGCTGGCCGCGGTGCACGCGAGGGTGCTGCGGATGCTGCTCATATGTGTCTCCTGAACTGGTGTGTGTGCGTGGTGTCGGCTACCAGGAGCGACCACTCGTGCGCCCTGCTGAACGAAGCGGCGCACTTGCGACGCTAGGGGCCCGTTCGGTGCGACGCCCTCCCGAACTAGTCCATCCGGGTCGGCGCGCCTCCTTGCGTCGCGCACACAAAAGGCCCCGCCCGGAGGCCCGGACGGGGCTTTCTCTCCCTGAGCGGGCGGGATCTACATCCCGCCCCCGGTCATCCCGTGCACCGCCGGGATCGTGCCGAGGCGGCCCTTCTGGAAGTCCTCGAAGGCCTGCATCAGTTCTTCCTTGGTGTTCATGACGAACGGGCCGTAGTGGGCCATGGGTTCACGGATGGGCTGTCCGCCGAGGAGGACGACCTGCAGGTCCGGGGTGTTGCCGTCCTGCTTCTCGTTCGCGCGGACGGTCAGCGAGGAGCCGGAGCCGAAGACGGCGGTCTGGCCGGAGTGGACCGGCCGGCGGTCCGTGCCGACGCTGCCGCGGCCCGCGAGGACGTAGGCCAGGCCGTTGAAGTCCTCCCGCCAGGGCAGGGTGATCTCGGCGCCCGGGGCGAGGGTCGCGTGGATCATCGTGATCGGGGTGTGGGTGATGCCGGGGCCCTTGTGGCCGTCCAGCTCGCCCGCGATGACGCGCAGCAGCGCACCTCCGTCAGGAGTCGTCAGCAGCTGCACGTTGCCGCCGCGGATGTCCTGGTAGCGCGGCGCCATCATCTTGTCCTTGGCCGGAAGGTTCACCCACAGCTGCAGACCGTGGAAGAGACCGCCGGACACGACCAGGGACTCCGGCGGGGCCTCGATGTGCAGCAGGCCCGAACCCGCGGTCATCCACTGGGTGTCGCCGTTGGTGATGGTGCCGCCACCACCCTGGGAGTCCTGGTGGTCGAAGATCCCGTCGATGATGTAGGTGACGGTCTCGAAGCCGCGGTGCGGGTGCCAGGGGGTGCCCTTGGGCTCGCCCGGCGCGTACTCCACCTCGCCCATCTGGTCCATCATGATGAACGGGTCGAGGTGGCGGTAGTTGATCCCGGCGAACGCCCGGCGCACCGGGAAGCCCTCGCCCTCGAACCCGCTCGGTGCGGTCGTCACAGCCAGCACCGGACGCGCCACCGCATCGGCGGAAACGGTCACACGGGGCAGCGTCAACGGGTTCTCGACGGTCACTGCAGGCATGGTCGGTACCTCCTTGTGCGTCCACTTTAGTTGAGCGTTGAACTTTCTGCCACCCACAACAGAGAGAGCCCGGAGGGAATTCCCTCCGGGCTCGCGGTCTCGGGGACGGGCCGGCCGCCCGCGCGGCGACGGCCTCTAGCCGTACATCCGGCGCATCGCGAAGTCGACCATCTGCTCGACCGCCTTCGCGTCGAACACCATCCGATGCTCGCCCTCCATGTCCAGGACGAAGCCGTAGCCGGTCGGCAGCAGGTCGATCACCTCGGCGCCGGTGATCACGAAGTACTTGGACTCCTTGCCCGCGTAGCGGCGCAGCTCCTTGAGCGAGGTGAACATCGGGATCACCGGCTGCTGGGTGTTGTGCAGGGCGAGGAAGCCGGGGGTGTCGCCGCGCGGGCAGTACACCTTCGACGTCGCGAAGATCTGCTGGAAGTCCTCGGCGGACATCTGCCCGGTGGTGAACGCGCGCACCGCGTCCGCGAGCGAGGGCGGGGACGGCTCGGGATACAGCGGCGGCTGCTGCCCGTAGCCGCCGGCCATCGGCTGCTGGGGTGCGGCGTACTGCTGCTGAGCACCGACGTTCTGGTCGTAGCCGTACATGGGCGCAAGCGTACCGAGCGGGAGCGGCGCGACGACCCCCGGGAGAATTTATGTAGCGATCGCTAGATAATCCTGGTACGGTTTTTGTATCGATCACTACAGACAGTGTCCTCCGGGGGGTACCTCATGTCCGGCACCGATCCGCGTCCCGTTCTGCTCCTCGCCCACGGCGCCGGCGGCTCCCTCGCGGCCAACTACGGCCCCGTGATGGCCGGCCTGGCGGCCCGGTACCGCGTGATCGGCGCCGACTACCCGGGCGCGGGCGGCTCCCCCCGCGCGAGAGGGCCGCTGGAACTGGACGACCTGGCCGACCGGTTGGTGGCCGCCGCCGACGCGGAGGGAGTCGCGCGCTTCGCCGTCTCCGGGTTCTCGCTGGGCGGTGCGGTGGCGATACGGCTGGCCGTGCGGCATCCCGAGCGGGTCACGGCACTCCTGCTCACCGCGCCCTTCGCCCGCGCGGACGCGCAGGTCCGGCTGGTCGCGCGCGTGTGGCGGTCGCTCGTCGAGGCCGGCGACCCGGACACCCTCGGACGGTTCCTGCTCGCCCACAGCCTGAGCCCGGCCGCCCTGGAGGCGATGGACCCGCAGGAGCTGGAGAGCGCGGTGAAGCAGGTGGGCGGGGACGTCCCGGCCGGCACGCCGGAGCACGTGGAGCTGGCGGAGCGGCTCGACGTGACCGCCGACCTGTCCCGGATCACCGTGCCCACGCTGGTCGTCTCGCCCACCGACGACCCGCTGATCGCACCCCGGCTGCACCGGGAGGTGGCGGCGGGGATACCGGGAGCCCGGCTGATGCGCATACCGGGCGGTCACCTGCCTTTCGCCGAACACCCGGACCAGTGGGCGGCGCTGCTCACGGCCCCGTTCCCAGGCAGGAAGGAGTAGACCCTTCTCACACTTGACCGGCAGGGGTTGCTTCTTATTACCGACGGGTAGCATCATCGTGCTACTTGTTGGTACGTGAACTAGGTGCGAGGAGTCAGTGCCTCGCCGATCCCTCTACGGAGCCGTCGCCATGGGGCACTACAAGTCGAATCTCCGCGACATCGAGTTCAACCTCTTCGAAGTACTGGGGCGCGACAAGGTGTACGGCACCGGCCCGTTCGAGGAGATGGACGTCGACACCGCCAAGAGCATCCTGGAGGAGATGACCCGCCTCTCGGAGAACGAGCTGGCGGAGTCCTTCGTCGACGCCGACCGCAACCCGCCGGTCTTCGACCCGGAGACCAACACGGCGCCGGTCCCGGCGTCCTTCAAGAAGAGCTACAAGGCCTTCATGGACTCCGAGTACTGGCGGCTCGGCCTGCCCGAGGAGATCGGCGGCACCACCTCGCCGCGCTCCCTGATCTGGGCCTACGCCGAGCTGATCCTGGGCGCCAACCCGGCCGTGTGGATGTACTCCTCCGGCCCCGCGTTCGCCGGCATCCTCTTCGAGGAGGGCAACGAGGTCCAGAAGCACATCGCCAAGGTCGCCACCGAGAAGCAGTGGGGCTCCACGATGGTGCTCACCGAGCCCGACGCGGGCTCCGACGTGGGCGCCGGCCGCACCAAGGCGATCCAGCAGGAGGACGGCTCCTGGCACATCGAGGGCGTGAAGCGCTTCATCACCTCCGGTGAGCACGACATGTCGGAGAACATCCTCCACTACGTGCTCGCGCGTCCCGAGGGTGCCGGCCCCGGCACGAAGGGCCTGTCCCTCTTCCTCGTCCCGAAGTACCTCTTCGACTTCGAGACCGGCGAGCTGGGCGAGCGCAACGGCGTCTACGCCACCAACGTCGAGCACAAGATGGGCCTGAAGGCCTCCAACACCTGCGAGATGACCTTCGGCGACCAGCACCCCGCCAAGGGCTGGCTGATCGGTGACAAGCACGACGGCATCCGCCAGATGTTCCGCATCATCGAGTTCGCCCGCATGATGGTCGGCACGAAGGCGATCTCCACGCTGTCCACCGGCTACCTGAACGCGCTGGAGTACGCCAAGGAGCGCGTCCAGGGCCCGGACCTGGCCAACTTCATGGACAAGACCGCACCCAAGGTCACCATCACCCACCACCCCGACGTGCGTCGCTCCCTGATGACGCAGAAGGCGTACGCGGAGGGCATGCGCGCCCTGGTGCTGTACACCGCCTCGATCCAGGACGCCATCCAGCTCAAGGAGGCGAACGGCGAGGACGCCTCCGCCGAGGAGGCGCTGAACGACCTGCTGCTGCCGATCGTCAAGGGCTACGGCTCCGAGAAGGGCTACGAGCAGCTCGCCCAGTCGCTGCAGACCTTCGGCGGCTCCGGCTTCCTGCAGGAGTACCCGATCGAGCAGTACATCCGGGACTCCAAGATCGACACCCTGTACGAGGGCACCACCGCGATCCAGGGCCAGGACTTCTTCTTCCGGAAGATCGTCCGCAACCAGGGCGCCGCGCTGAACTCCCTCGCCGAGGACATCAAGAAGTTCCTGGCGCTCGGCACCGGCGGCGAGGAGCTGGCCGGCGCCCGCGAGCACCTGGCCAAGGCGGCCGTGGAGCTGGAGGCGATCGTCGGCCTGATGCTGACCGACCTCGCCGCCACCGAGCAGGACACCAAGAACATCTACAAGGTGGGCCTGAACACCACCCGCCTGCTGCTGGCCTCCGGTGACGTCGTCGTCGGCTACCTGCTGCTCAAGGGCGCCGCGATCGCCGCCGAGAAGCTGGCCTCGGCCTCCGCCAAGGACCAGGCCTTCTACACCGGCAAGATCGCCGCGGCGAAGTTCTTCGCGGCCAACGTCCTGCCGGGCGTCACGCTGGCCCGCAAGGTCGCCTCGACGGTCGAGCTGGACCTCATGGAGCTGGACGAAGCCGCGTTCTAGAAGACGCCCCTCCGGATACGTACCCGCAGGTCCCCGTGGGTGCGTCCCTGTAGATACTGTGCGGGCCCGCTCTCTTTCCGGGAGCGGGCCCGTGCACGTCGTTAAGGTGAATCCCATGAGCGCAGCAGCCCGCTTCGACCGCGGCCACACCGACGACCTGATGTCCTTCCTGGCGGCCAGCCCGTCGCCGTACCACGCGGTGGCCAACGCCGCCGAGCGGCTGGAGAAGGCAGGCTTCCGGCAGGTCGCGGAGACCGACGCCTGGGACGCGTCGAGCGGCGGCAAGTACGTGCTGCGCGGCGGCGCGCTCATCGCCTGGTTCGTCCCCGAGGGCGCCGATCCGCACACGCCGTTCCACATCGTCGGCGCGCACACCGACTCCCCGAACCTGCGGATCAAGCCCCGCCCGGACAGCGGGGCGCACGGCTGGCGCCAGGCCGCGGTCGAGATCTACGGCGGACCGCTGATGAACTCCTGGCTGGACCGCGACCTGGGTCTGGCCGGCCGGCTCAGCCTGCGCGACGGCTCCAGCGTGCTGGTCAACGTGGACCGTCCGCTGCTGCGCGTGCCCCAGCTCGCCATCCACCTGGACCGTTCGGTCAGCAGCGAGGGGCTCAAGCTCGACAAGCAGCGCCATCTGCAGCCGGTGTGGGGCCTCGGGGACGACGTCCGCGACGGCGATCTGATCGCCTTCCTGGAGCAGGAGGCGGGGCTCGCGGCCGGCTCGGTCACCGGCTGGGACCTGATGACGCACCCCGTGGAGGCCCCGGCCTACCTCGGCCGGGACCGGGATCTGGTCGCCGGACCGCGCATGGACAACCTGCTGTCGGTGCACGCGGGCACCGCCGCGCTGGCCGCCGTCGCGACCTCCGGCACCCCCCTCACCCGTATCCCCGTCCTGGCCGCCTTCGACCACGAGGAGAACGGCTCCCAGTCGGACACCGGCGCGGACGGCCCGCTGCTCGGATCCGTGCTGGAACGCTCGGTGTTCGCGCGCGGCGGCTCGTACGAGGACCGGGCCCGGGCCTTCGCCGGCACCGTGTGCCTGTCCTCCGACACCGGCCACGCCGTCCACCCCAACTACGCGGAGCGGCACGACCCGACGCACCACCCGCGGGTCAACGGCGGTCCGATCCTCAAGGTCAACGTCAACAACCGCTACGCCACGGACGGTTCGGGCCGCGCCGTCTTCGCCGCCGCCTGTGAGAAGGCGGGCGTGCCGTTCCAGAGCTTCGTCTCCAACAACTCCATGCCGTGCGGCACCACCATCGGCCCGATCACCGCGGCCCGGCACGGCATCCGGACCGTGGACATCGGCGTCGCGATCCTCTCCATGCACAGCGTGCGCGAACTGTGCGGCGCCGACGACCCGTTCCTGCTGGCGAACGCCCTGTCCGCGTTCCTGGAGGGCTAGCCGAGGGCTAGTCGGGAGCGGCGCGGGTACCCGGACGGCACCGGAGATTCCGGAACCGAAAGGGGAGGCGACTTCTCATGGGGCTCGGAGGATGCATCATCCTCATCGCCGTGGGGGCCATCCTCACGTTCGCGACCGACTGGCACATGCACGGCGTCAACCTCACCGTCGTCGGCCTGATCCTGATGGCGGTGGGGCTGATCGGCGTGGCGACGTTCAGCGGCATCGCCCGGCGCCGGCGGGTCGTGATGCCGCCGACGCCGGTGGTCGAGGAGGAACCCCACCATCACCATCACCGCGTCGACGGCTACAGCGACGGTTACGGCGTATAGGCGACAGCTCAGGCACCAGACGCAACGGCGATACCAGGAAAGCCACACAGCTCCGTAATTAACTGAGTAATCTGCGGAGTTATGGACTTCACCGTTATCGCCCACGCCGTCAAAGTGGACGACGGCATCAAACGGCTGTCGATGCGCTTCATCAAGAAGTACGCGGCGCCCGGCCGCCAGCGACTGAGCGCCGAACTGTGCGAGGAGATCTCGCGCGAGTTCGGCGAACTCGGTCTCCTCACCGTGCCACGACGCCTGCCGACCTCGGAAAACGAGTTCGTGTTCGTGATCGAGAAGGACAGCATCCTGGGCCAGGCCGTCCTGGTCGCATCCACGCTGGTGATGCTCGACCGGCTCGGTGAAAGTCCGCTGCCCAAGCTCTTCGACAAATACCCCGACGCGCTGACTCATTTGAGTCACTAAACAGGTCACGCACTAACACAGCCGGTTGAAGATCTTATCCAAACCGATCACTTGTGATCTCACCCCGACAAAACAAGCGCGGGGTGATCAACGAAGCCATATGGTCATACCTGCGTGAAGGCAGGCCATTCCCGTGAGGCGACAAGGTCCCTGCGACGCGCGAGCACCGCGTCGCAGCGGAGGCTCCATCACTTCAGTGGACGTGCAATGGAGTAGTGCAATGAACGCCAACGCGAATCGGTCTTCCCTTCCCGCCGCCGGCGGCGAGGGCGATCAATCGTCCCTTTCGATCAGAGATGCACACTTCGCCCCTCCTGAGGGTTATGTCTGTGCCCTCTCCGGTGACCGGGACATGTCCATCGCCGCATGGCTGCACCTGGACGCCGAGGCCCTGGAGTCGAAGGCGGCCGCTTCCGTCTGGGCCGAGTTCCGTGAGCGGCTCTACACGGACCCGATGCTGAACATCCGCCGCGGCGACACGCTGCGCGCCAGGAAACTGGCCGCCGGACAGGGCCGTCCCCGCACGACGTCCGCCCGCCGGGGCCCCAACCGAGCCGAACGCTGGGGCTACCAGTATGTCCTGCGGCGCGGGCTCGAGGTCATCGCGGGCCTGCCCGGCACCACTGTCGGCACCGCCCAGGCGCCCGGCACGACCGCCACGGCGACCGCCGAGGCCCTCCTCGCGCAGCTCTCCCGCCAGCATCGCGCCCAGGGCACGTCCGCGTTCGCCGTCGTCCGCACCAACACCGCTGCCCCGGCCTGGTACGACCTCACGCCCACGCCGGATCGGGCACCGTGCGCCACGGACGGTCCGGAAAGCCTCCTGGAGGCGGCCGAGTTCGTCGCGTACTGCGCCTACCAGCACCACGCGCGGCGCCACAGTCGCCGTTTCCTGTGGCAGTGGCTCCCCGAGCTGCTGTCCGACGCCGAGGGCCCGCTCGCCCTCTGACCGCACCACCGGCCGGGCGCAGGCGGGCAGGCCCCCACCGGCGGGGCCTGCCCGCGCCCGGCACCGGATTCCATCGTCCCGGCGTAGGCCGCCTCGTCGCCTCCCGTCCGCTCCCTCTCACCTCAGGAGGGCACCCATGTCCCTGCCCGCACCCCGCTCCTTCACTGTTGCATGGGGTTCCGAATCCATCCTCGTCTCCAACGTCGAGCCCGAACTGCCGGCCACATCCGCGGACGCCGACATCGAGAAGGTCGTCAAGGCCGGCCGGGACAATCCGGTGACGCTGCTGCCCGATCCCGCCCTGGAGGCCATCGGCCGCGCCACCACCGGCCCCGACGGAACGGCCGTACAACTGCGGCCCACCGCCGAGGAACCGACCGGCCTGCTGATGGTCGAGAACGTCGAGGGCGCGACCCTCCGCTCGGTCGTCACCCGAGTCCACCTGAGCGAGCTGCTGCCCGGCATCCAGCCCCGAACCGGCATGGAGGTCATGGAGATCCCGGACCCCCAGGTCCAAGGGCTCACCGACCAGGACCGGCCCTGCGCGATCGTCCGCTATCGCTTCCAGGACGTCGGCCATCTGCACAACCACGTGTGGCAGACCGTGCACGGGACGCTGTCCCTCAACAGCTACGCCCCCTCCGTCCTCGCCCGCAAGGTGACCCGCAACCTGATCACGCATCCCGTCGAGATCGCCTTCGAAGACGGCACGGAGTCCTTCTACGCCGTCGTGGTCCGCGACGGCATCACTCGGCTCGCGAGCGCCTGGTCCGTACTCGCCGGCCCCGACACCGAACCCGCCGACGCGGCGACGCTCGCGGTGGCGTCTCTGTTCGGGAACCACCACGCCGTGCCGCCCGGCCCGACCGGTTCGACGCTCGGACAACGGCTCGCCGATCACCGGAGGCGCTGGCGCAGGACGCTCCGGGATGAGTTCGAGCGCGAGATCGGCACGTCCGAGCCCGGGCCGCGTGCGGCCCAGATCGCCCAGACCTGCGTCGTACCGGCTCAGATCGCCGTCGGTTCCGAAGGGCATCCGGGGCATCTGCTGGCCGCCGAGGACATCTTCGACGACGCCATCCGCTCCGTCCTGGCCTCGGTCCACGTAGAGTTCAAGCAGTGGGACACAGCCGCCCAGAACGTGGAGGTGGCCACCCGCGCTCTCAAACGTGTGATCCAGCTGGGCGACACCCTGGTCGACAAGGACGACCTCCAGGCGGTGTACGGCCTGGCCGTGGGCCGGATCGCGGCGGAGGAACTGCCGCAGGTGTTCTCCGGTGCCGTGCCCCCACCCGGCACCGCGCTGTGGCGCAGCGTCTACCTCGTGCACGCGCTGACCCGGCCGGAACTCCTGGAACCCCTCAAGGACCAGGCCAAAGCCATCAAGGGCGGCAAGCGGATGGGGCTGAAGGGCTTCGCCGAGCTGCTCGGCCCGCTCGTCGACCTGCCCTGGCGCTCGCACAAGAAGCACGTCACCACGCAGGCACGCAATGCATGGAACAACGGCGGTGTCCTCACCACCGACGTCATCCAGGAGTGGGACCCGTGCCCCACGGACGACTTCACCTCACTCGTGGCGCCCGCCCTGTCCGGTGACGTCAACGCCCGCTGCACGCTGGCCGTGGCGGGCGGCGTGGCTCTGATCGCCGACAAGCTCCTCACCCGGAACGTCGGGTCGGCCCTGATGGTCGCCAAGGAGAAGGGCGGTGTTCCGTTCCGGGCCGACGTCAACCAGATCATCGAGGACCTCTCGCAGCAGCACAACGAGCTGGGCCTGTGGACCCTCGCCTTCGCCGCCGAGCGGTTCCGGAGCGACGCGCTGCCGGAGAACGCGGTCACCATGCGCCAGCTCATCCACAAGCAGAAGACGGGTGCCACGGCCCGCGCCCCCTATGTGCACTTCAAGGTCGACCTGGCGCAGCCCGACAGGATCACACGCGACGCCACCGGCGTCCCCGTGATGCTCCACCAGTGGGACGTCGTCTGGGCCTCCAACCCCGATCGGGCACGCAAAGCGCACTCGCCCAAGCCGTCCTTCATCCCGCCACCCGCTGCCGCCGGCCCGGGGCAGACGCTGGCGACGGCAGGCGCCCAGGTCGGCGGCACACCGACGTCCGCCGGGGTGGGGGGCACGCCGCCGTCCGGCGGGGCCCCGGCTCCGGCCGTGGTACCTGCCGCGGGCGGGTCCACGCCCGCGCAGCGGCCCGCCAGCCAGCGAGCCGCCGACTACAGGACCCTGCTGCGGGACAGCGTGGCGAGCGCCAAGGATGCCATCGACCTGCTGCTGGACCTCGAACCGGAGGTCGGCAGCCATACTCCCATCGTCCCCCCCGCCGTCCTCGACGCTCTGCTCAAGCAGTTGGTGGGTATCCAGACGGACGTGGAGAACCTCCGCAGGAAGATTACCCCTCAGGAGGAACCGGACTTGGAGACCCAGACGGAGGCGGACGCCCGGACGGAGACAGAGACGGACACGGACACGGAGACGGAGGCCGAGGGCACGTCGGTGGTCGCGGCGCTGTGATCCGCTCGACGCTGTGAACAGTTCTCCTACTGCTCGTCCATCCCCGCCAGGACGAGCGGCAGGCGGTCCGCCCCGCCCTCGGTGAGGCGGACCGGGACGCCCCAGTCCTGCTGGTGGACATGGCAGGCGGGGTACTCGTGGGAAGGATCGTCGTCACAGGAGGCGGCCATCGCCGAGACGTGCAGGACGCCTTCCGTGACGGCCGGGTTCAGCTCCAGCTCACGGGACAGGTCCGTATCCGCGCCCTCGCCCCTGAGCAGGAGTCCGGGCGGGGTCGAGGAGACCAGGAGACGCGTCGACGGACCGTAGCGGGTGTCGAGCTTCTGGCCCGCGGGCGCCTGGAAGACGACATCCAACCGCAGGGTGCCGGGGGCGACTTCGGTCGCGGCGCGCCGGGTGCGGTGGGCGACCGACTCCACCCGCACCGCCTCCTCCGGCAGCCGCAGCCGGGTCAGCCGGTGCCGGGCCGACTCCACGACCACGAGGTCCTCGCCGGCGAGCACGGCGTCGCTGGGCTCGCGCAGATCCGTGGCCAGCGTCGTGACCTCGCCGGTCGCCGGGTCGTAGCGGCGCAGGGCGTGGTTGTAGGTGTCGGCGACCGCCACCGAACCGTCCGGCAGCGCGGTGACGCCCAGCGGGTGCTGGAGCAGCGCCTGCCCGGCGGCGCCGTCACGATGGCCGAAGTCGAACAGACCCGTGCCGACCGCCGTGTGGACACGTCCGTCGAGATCCACCCACCGCAGGGCGCTGGTCTCGGAGTCGGCGAGCCACAGCCGGTCGGCGGTGGCCGCCAGGCCGGAGGGCTGGGCGAACCAGGCCTGCGCGGCAGGGCCGTCGACCAGTCCCTCGTTGGTGGTGCCCGCCGCGACGGCGACCGTTCCCGCCGCGGGGTCGTACGTCCACAGCTGGTGGACGCCCGCCATGGCGATCCACACCCTGCCGCCGAACACCGCCACGTCCCAGGGTGAGGAGAGGTCGACCCCGCGGGCCGGACCGGAGGTGGCGGACCCCTGCCACCACTGCTTTCCGGTGCCGGCCAGGGTCGTCACCGCGCCGGTGGCGAGGTCGAGGCGGCGCAGGGCGTGGTTGACGGTGTCGGCGACGACCACGCAGCCGCCGTCCAGCAGGGCCAGACCCTGCGGCTCGCTGAAGGACGCCTCCTGCGGGCCGCCGTCCACGAACCCGCGCATGCCGGAGCCGATCCGCCGTACGACGGTCTCGGCGTCCTCGGCCAGCTCCACCAGCTGGTGCCGGGTGGTGTCGCTGACCAGGAAGTTCCCCGACGGCAGCAGCAGCGCCTTGCCGGGGAAGCGCAGCGTCGTCGGCTCGGGCTCCGGCGGCACGTACGGGCCGTCGCCACGGCGCAGGGTGCCCTTCGCCTCGTGCTCGGCCTCCAACTCCTCGACCAGCCGCTCGATGGCGTGGGCGTGCCCCTCGCCCGCGTGCTGGGCGACGACGTACCCCTCCGGGTCGATCACGACCAGCGTCGGCCAGGCGCGCACCGCGTACTGCTTCCAGGTGGCCAGCTCGGGGTCGTCCAGCACCGGGTGCTCCACCCCGTACCGCTCCACCGCGTCCACGACCGCCTGGTGCTCGGCCTCGTGCACGAACTTCGGCGAGTGCACACCGATGACCACCACCGTGTCCCGGTGCTTCTCCTCCAACTCCCGCAGCTCGTCCAGGACGTGCAGACAGTTGATGCAGCAGAAGGTCCAAAAGTCCAGGACCACGATGCGTCCGCGCAGGTCGGCGAGGGTGTACTGGGTGTCTCCCGTGTTCAGCCAGCCGCCCTTGCCGACCAGTTCGGGGGCGCGGACGCGGGCGCGTCGGGGTGCGGAGTCGGTCATGGCTCCAAGAGTGCCACCCGACTCCGACAGCCGATCCGGCGCCTGTGGAAAAGTCGCTCCCCGGGCCCGGTCAGGGCAGGGCGTGGCCGGTGGTCGCGTCCACGTGGTCCGGGACCTCCTCGTGCCGGTCGCCGACCGTGAGGGTGCCGCTGGGCTCGATGACGAGGATCGTGGTGGGCACGCGCGCGAACGGCTTGTGCTCGGTGCCGCGCGGGACGGTGAAGACCGAGCCCCTGGACAGCACGACCGTGCGCTCCCCGGCCGGCTCGCGCAGGCCGATGTGCAGTTCGCCGTCGAGGACCAGGAAGAACTCGTCGGTGTGGTCGTGGACGTGCCAGAGGTGTTCGCCCTCCACCTTCGCCACGCGCACGTCGTAGTCGTTGACGGTGGTGACGATGCGGGGGCTCCACCGCTCGGTGAAGGAGGCGAGGGCCTGTTCCAGGGAGATCGGTTCCATGGGTTCATCGTGCGGGTGGCCGGGGCCGTCGTACGAGTGCTAGGAATCGCATATGCCGCAAGGATCCTCTCACCGCGTCGTGCTGGTGGTCGACGAGAACTCCAACCCCTTCGAGATGAGCTGCGCCATCGAGGTCTTCGGGCTGCGGCGGCCCGAACTCGGGCGTGACCTGTACGACTTCCGGCTGTGCGCCGCCGATCCGGAGACCCGGATGCGGGACGGCTTCTTCACGCTCACCGGCGTCGCCGGGCTGGCGGCCGCCGAGGACGCGGACACGCTGATCGTGCCGAACCGGCCCGACACCGAGGTCCCGCGCGAGGAGCGTGTCCTGGACGTCGTGCGCCGGGCACACGCGCGTGGCGCCCGGCTCGTCGGCTTCTGCTCGGGCGCGTTCACCCTCGCGGAGGCGGGCCTGCTGGACGGGCGCCGGGCGGCCTGCCACTGGATGTGGGCGGAGGCCTTCCGCGGCCGCTTCCCCCGGGTGCGCCTGGAGCCGGACGTGCTCTTCGTGGACGACGGCGACATCCTGACCGCCTCCGGCAGCGCCTCGGCGCTCGACCTGGGCCTGCACATCGTGCGCCGGGACCACGGCGCGGAGATCGCCAACCATGTCTCCCGGCGCCTCGTCTTCGCCGCCCACCGGGACGGCGGCCAGCGGCAGTTCGTGGAGCGCCCGGTGCCCGACGTGCCCGACGAGTCGCTCGGCCCGCTGCTGGCCTGGGCGCAGGAACGGCTGGGTGAGCCGCTGGCGGTGGCGGACCTCGCCGCCCGCGCGGCCGTCAGCCCCGCCACGCTGCACCGCCGCTTCCGGGGCCAGCTGGGCACGACGCCGCTGGCCTGGCTCACCGGGGAGCGGGTGGCGCTGGCCTGCCGGCTGATCGAGCGGGGCGAGGAGCGCCTGGACGTCGTCGCGGCCCGCAGCGGACTGGGCACGGCGGCCAATCTGCGGGCCCGGCTACGCCGGGAGACGGGGCTGAGCCCATCGGGTTATCGCAGGCGTTTCGGACCGACGGGACCGTGATGACCCGCTCGCGGCGGGGAACGGTCACCGCATGAGACTCCTCGTGCGCGACCGGCTTCTCGGCATCGGTGACGACTACTGGATCGAGGACGAGCACGGCCGGAAGGTGTTCCTCGTCGACGGCAAGGCCATGCGGCTGCGCGACACCTTCGAGCTGAAGGACGCCCAGGGGCGCGTCCTGGTCGACATCCACCAGAAGATGTTCGCGCTGCGCGACACCATGGTGATCGAGCGGGACGGCGAGGGCCTGGCCACGATCCGGCGCAAACGGCTGTCCCTGCTGCGCAACCACTACCGGGTGTCCCTGGCCGACGGCACCGAGCTGGACGTCAGCGGCAAGATCCTCGACCACGAGTTCGCCATCGAGTACGACGGTGAACTCCTCGCGGTGATCTCCCGCCGCTGGCTGCACCTGCGGGACACGTACGGCGTCGACATCGTGCGCGAGGACGCCGACCCGGCCCTGCTCATCGCGGTGGCGGTATGCGTGATCCACCTGGCGCAGAAGGAACGGGAGACCGGCTGACGGCCCTGGCGGGCAGCCGCTCGACTCCCACGGTTCCCGATCGGCCCCGCCGCCGGCTGCGGCCCCGCCAGTGGCGCAGACCCGTCCACGGCCGGGGATCCGTCGGCGGCCGGAGATCCGTCCGCGGCTTGAAGTCCGCTCAGCGGCGTGGGGGTTCGAGGCCCAGGACCCGGTCCTTCAGGGCCGGGAACTGCTCGCGGGTGGCCGCCACCTTCGCCGGGTCGAAGTCGACCGTGAGGACCTCCTCGTCCGGGCCCGCCTCGGCGAGCACCTCGCCCCACGGATCCACCACGATCGAGTGACCCGCCTGCGGAACTCCCGCATGGGTCCCGGCCGTTCCACACGCGAGCACGAACGCCTGGTTCTCCACCGCCCGCGCCTGAGCCAGCAGCGTCCAGTGCGCGCGTCGCCGCTCGGGCCAGCCCGCCGGGATCACCAGCGTCTCGGCGCCGGCGTCGACGAGTCCGCGGAAGAGTTCGGGGAAACGGAGGTCGTAGCAGGTGGCCACGCCGAGCGTGGTCCCGGGCAGCCGGACCGTCACCAGGTCCCGCCCGGCGCCCATCAGCACGGCCTCACCCTTGTCGAAGCCGAAGCGGTGGATCTTGCGGTAGGCGGCAGCCAGTTCACCGGAGGGGGAGAAGACGAGAGAGGTGTTGTAGAGGGGGCCGTCGGGGTCCCGTTCGGGGATGGAGCCGGCGTGCAGCCACACGCCCGCGTCGCTCGCCGCCTTGGCCATCGTCTCGTACGTCGGCCCTTCGAGCGGCTCGGCCTCCCGGCCGAACTCCTCGTAGGCGAAGGCACCGGTGGTCCACAGCTCGGGCAGGACCACGAGGTCGGCGCCGGCCTGCTCCCGCACCAGGGCGGCCACCCGCTGCCGCCGGGAGTCGACCGATTCGTCCTCGTTCACGGCGATCTGGATCAGCGAGGCGCGCACACTACCACCGTCCTGGCATTCGAGTCGTCCATACAGGCCTACGATCGTCACACGAAAGCACTGCCGGGGTGCCTGCAAGCAGCGTAACTTAGCGTCCCAGACACCCACCGAAGTGCAGCCGCCGCCCGCTGGCAACGCCGCCACAACCTGCCCGTGTACCGACCGCCGAGGGGTCCCGTTCCGTGAGTCTGCATCCCACCCTCCAGCCCTACGCCGACGCCTGGACCCACTCCATCGACGCGATATCCGAGATGGTCCAGTCGCTCGCGGAAGGCGAGTGGAACCGGCGGACCCCGTGCCCGGGCTGGTCCGTGCGGGACCTCGTGTCCCATGTGATCGGCCTGGACTGCGAGATGCTCGGCGACCCGCGTCCCATCCACTCGCTGCCCCGTGACCTCTTCCACGTCACCACCGAGCACCAGCGGTACATGGAGGTCCAGGTCGACGTCCGCCGCCACCACACGGCGCCGGAGATGACGGCCGAGCTGGAGTACACGGTCATCCGCCGCAACCGCCAGCTGCGGGGCGAGTCCCGCGACCCCGGCACCACGGTGCGCGGCCCGCTGAGCTCGGAGATCACGCTGGAGCAGGCCTACCGCACCCGGGCGTTCGACGTGTGGGTGCACGAGCAGGACCTGCGCACGGCCCTCGGCCGGCCCGGCAACCTGGACTCGCCCGGTGCGGCCGTGGCGCGGGACGTCCTGCTGGAGGCGCTGCCGAAGGTCGTCGCGAAGGACGCGGACGCGCCGCGCAGCTCGGCGATCGTGTTCGACGTGCACGGCCCGGTGGAGTTCCTGCGCACGATCCGCGTCGACATCCAGGGCCGCGGCACCCTGGAGACCACCCCGGCCCTCGGCCCGGCCGCCACCCTCACCCTCGACTGGGAGACGTACGTCCGCCTCGCCTGCGGCCGAGTCGCCCCGGAGGCGGTGGCGGACCGTGTGAAGACGGAGGGCGACCCGGACCTGGTGGCGGCGATCCTGCGCAACTTCGCGGTGACGCCGTAGCCCTGACGGCAGGAGCACGGGCGCAGCGCCGCCGGCGGAGCACCGCGCGGGGAGGACGCGGCTACGCCGCGGGGACGTGCACCGTCTCCACCCGGCTCGCCACCAACCGCTCCCGCTCCCGCCGCGCGGCCCGCCCCCGCAGCCGCAGAATCTGCGAGACCCCGAGTGCCTGCAGCACGAACACCGCGCTGAACGCCACGGCGTAGTCGTCCCCGGTGGCGTCCAACAGCACCCCGACCGCGAACAGCGTCGTCATCGAGGCGATGAACCCACCCATGTTGGTGATGCCCGACGCCGTGCCCTGTCGCTCGGGCGGGTTGGCCGGCCGCGCGAAGTCGAATCCGATCATGGAGGCCGGCCCGCAGGCGCCCAGCACCGTGCACAGCACGACCAGCAGCCACATGGGCGCGTGCTCGCCCGGGTACAGCAGCGTCGTCGCCCACAGCAGCGCGGTCGTCCCGACCGTGCCCAGCGCCAGCGGCAGCCGGGCCGCGTGGTGCCGGGCGACGATCTGGCCGTAGACGAGCCCGATCACCATGTTGGACAGCACGACCAGGGTGAGCAGCTCACCCGCCGTGGTGCGGCTGAGCCCCTGTGCCTGGACCAGGAACGGCAGGCCCCACAGCAGCAGGAACACCATCGCCGGGAACTGGGTGGTGAAGTGCACCCACAGCCCGAGACGCGTGCCGGGCTCCCGCCAGGCCGCGGCGATCTGCCGGCGGACGTAGGCCGCGCCCTGGTGCGGCGACGGCTCGGGCTCGTGCCCGTCGGGGTGGTCCTTGAGGAACAGCAGGGTCAGGACGAGGACGACGACACCGGCGAGCGCGCTGCCGGCGAACGCCGGGGTCCACCCGATGCCGTGCAGCAGCCGGGCGAGGACCAGCGTGGAGACCAGGTTGCCCGCCATGCCGACCAGCCCGGCGAGCTGCGCGACCAGCGGGCCGCGCCGGGCCGGGAACCAGCGGCTGCCGAGCCGCAGCACGCTGATGAAGGTCATCGCGTCACCGCAGCCGAGCAGGGCGCGGGCGGCGAGGGCGGTGCCGTACGAGGGGGAGAAGGCGAAGCCGAGCTGTCCGGCCGTGAACAGTACGGCGCCGATGCTGAGCACCTTCTTGGTGCCGAGCCGGTCGACCAGCAGGCCGACGGGTATCTGCATGCCGGCATAGACCAGCAGCTGCAGGATGGAGAACGTCGACAGGGCGGAGGCGCCCACATGGAAGCGGTCGGCCGCGTCGAGTCCGGCCACGCCCAGGGACGTACGGAAGATGACGGCGACGAAGTAGACGGCGACGCCCGTGCACCACACGGTGACGGCGCGCCGGCCGCCCGGCGGATCACCCGGAAGAGTGACGTTCCTCGACGGGCCGCTCATCGCACCTCACCCCGGGCGAGGTGCTCGAACCAGCTCACATGCCGATGCACGACCTCGACGGCCGCCTCCGCGTCCCCGGCGCGCAGCGCGGCCAGGATCTCCTCGTGCTCGGCGAGCGTCTTGGCGATCCGGTCGGGGTGGGAGTGCATGACGGCGACGCCCATCCGCAGCTGGCGGTCGCGCAGCTGGTCGTAGAGGCGGGACAGGATCTCGTTGCCGCCGCTGCGCACGATCTCGGCGTGGAAGCAGCGGTCGGTCACCGCGGCCGCGGCCAGGTCACCTGCGGCGGCCTGCGTCTTCTGCAGCTCCAGCAGCTCGGTCAGCCGCTGCAGCAGACCGGGCGGGGCGGGTACGGCCTTGCGGGCGGCGTGCTCCTCGACCAGCTGGCGGGTCTCCACCACGTCGGCGATCTCCTGCGCCGAGACGGGCAGCACCAGGGCGCCCTTCTTCGGGTAGAGCCGGATCAGGCCCTCGGCCTCCAGCCGCAGCAGCGCCTCCCGCACGGGCGTGCGGGAGACCCCGACGGCCTCGGCCAGCTCGCCCTCGGTGAGCAGGGTCCCGCCCTCGTAGCGACGGTCGAGGACACCCTGCTTGACGTGGGCGTACACGCGGTCGGCGGCGGGTGGCGGCTTGTCGTGCCGGCGTGTGGGCTGCTGTACGGCCGTCTGCATGCCCACAGGATAGATACAACACGTACGCATACGGCGGCGACGTCCAGCATCCGGACGTGAAACGGGGGCCCCGCGCAGCGACGGCACAACTTTCTGTGCTACTTACGTGTCTCACACGTGCGGCTCCCTGCTCCCGCCACCTCAACTGGGCCGCACTCCAGGGGCATTCACGACAATCGGGGTATTTTACTTTGATTACCGGCATCAAGGGCACACACGCCACACGTCTTCGCAGAGCCGCCGCCGTCGCCGTCACCTCCGGCGCACTGCTCGCGGCCGGTGCCCTCACCGCGGCGCCCGCTCAGGCGGTCACGACGCCCTCGATCGTGGCCAAGGGCGGCTACGTGATGAACAACGCGAGCGGTTCGACGCTGTACACCAAGACGGCGGACACCCGCCGCTCCACCGGCTCCACCACCAAGATCATGACCGCCAAGGTCGTGCTCGCGCAGTCGAACCTCAACCTCGACAAGAAGGTGACGATCCAGCAGGCGTACAGCGACTACGTCGTAAAGAACCAGGCCTCGCTGGCCCACCTGATCGTCGGCGACAAGGTCACCGTCCGCCAGCTGCTGTACGGCCTGATGCTGCCGTCCGGCTGCGACGCCGCCTACGCGCTCGCCGACACCTACGGTTCGGGCTCCACCCGTGCCGCGCGCGTCAGCAACTTCATCGGCAAGATGAACGCCGCCGCGAAGAGCCTGGGCCTGACGAACACGCACTTCGACTCCTTCGACGGCATCGGCAACGGCAGCAACTACTCGACACCGCGCGACCTGACGAAGATCGCCAGCAGCGCGATGAAGAACTCCACGTTCCGCACGATCGTCAAGACGAAGGCGTACACCGCCAAGACGATCACCAAGACGGGCAGCACCCGCACGATGGGCACGTGGACCAACACCAACACGCTGCTCTCCAGCTACAGCGGCGCCATCGGCGTGAAGACCGGCTCCGGCCCCGAGGCGGGTGCCTGCCTCGTCTTCGCCGCCACCCGTAACGGCAAGACGGTCATCGGCACGGTCCTGGCCTCCACCTCGTACGCACAGCGCGCGGCGGACGCCACGAAGCTCCTCAACTACAGCTTCGCCAAGCTGGGCTGACCCGCCACCAGGCACTGACGGGCCCGTCGCGCGAGCGACGGGCCCGTTCTGCTGCCCGGAAGACCCCGCCGGATGCACGATGAAGCTGATAGTGCTAGCTTCATTAGCACCATGCTGCTGCGTCTGGACAAGAACGACACCCGCCCCCTGCACGAGCAGGTCGCGGCGGCGATCCGGCGGGCCGTCGCCGAGGGCGAGTGCCGCGCCGGTGACCGGCTGCCCTCGGCCCGCGACCTCTCCACCGCGCTGGACATCAATGTCAACACCGTCCTGCGCGGCCTGCGCGAACTGCGGGACGAGGGCCTGCTGGAGTTCCGCCGGGGCCGCGGGATCACCGTCGCCGAGGGGGCGGACAAACGCTCCGGACTGCAGATCAGGGTGCGGGAGCTGATCGCGGAGGCATCCCGGCTCGGCTACAGCCGCACCGACCTCATCGAGATGATCCGGGGGACGACATGACGAACGGGCACGATCCGAAAGGCGGCCGGACCCGCGCCGCGCGCTGGGGCGGCGCGGGATGCGCGGTGGCCGTCGCCGCCCTGCTCGTGGCCCTCCCCTGGGCCGCGCACGACCGGCTGCCCGACCGACTGGCCACCCACTGGAGCGGCGGCGACACCCCCGACGGCTCGGCGCCGCTGTGGGCGGCCTCCCTCTTCCCGGCCGGCGTCTGGCTGCTGATCGCCATCGCCGTGAGCGTGCGCCGGCGCCGCTCCTGGCCGGCCGTACGACCCTGGCGGCTGATCGCGCTGGCGCCCCTGGCGACATTGCTCGTCGGCGCGCAGGCGTCCATCGTCCGCGCCAACCTCGGCCGCACCGACTGGCACGAGGCCCGCGAACCCGCCCTGGACATCGTGCTGATCCTGGTGCCGGCGGTGATCGCCGGCGTGGTGGCCTGGCGCTGGAGCACCCGGCCCACCCCCACACCGGTCACCGCCGCCCCGGAACTGAACCTGCCCGAGGGCGAGCGGCTGGTGTGGTTCTCCCGTGCGGCCAACCCCTGGTTGCAGCTGACGGCCGCGCTGACCGGCCTGGTCGCCGTCGGCGCCCTGGTGGCGCTGGCCGTCGGCCTGTCCGGCTCCGTCGCCCTGCGGCTGGTGTGCGCGGCCTGCGGCGTCACCGCCCTCGCCGGCGCCGTCTTCTCCTCGGCCCAGGCGAAGGTGTCGGAGGCGGGTCTGGAGGTGTCGTTCGGCCCGCTCGGCTGGCCCGTCCGCCGCTGGTCCCCGGCCGCCATCGAGTCCGCCCGCGCCGAGCACCGGCTGCCGTCCCAGGTCGGCGGCTGGGGCTACCGCCTCAGCGGCCTCGGCACGACGGTCATGCTCCGCGCAGGCGACTGCCTGGTCATACGCCCCCGGGGCCGCCGCACGGACTTCGCGGTCAGCGTGGACGACGCCGAACGGGGCGCGTCCCTGCTGAACGCGCTGCTCCGGAGGGCCTGATCCGGGCATGGACCGCCAGGACATCCAGGGGGACCAGGGGGAGGACGGCGGCCGGGCAGCCCCCTGGGACGCGGCCGCCGTGCTGGTGCGGGCCGCGCAGGACGGGGACGCCCTGGCCATGGACGAACTGCTCACACTGGTGACGCCGTACGTGACCCGGCTGTGCCGCCCGATCGCGCCGCACGATGTGGCCGACGCCGTCCAGGAGTCGCTGCTCGCCGTCTTCAAGGGCCTGCGCACGCTCCGCGATCCGCAGGCCTTCTACGGCTGGGTGCGTACGGCCACCGTGCGCGAGGCGGTACGGGTCGCCCGCCGCGCCCCGGCCGAGGAACCGGCCGACCCCGCCGACCTGGCCCGGCTCGGCGGACTGCGCGCGGACGCCCACGGGGAACTGCCGGCCGACGTCCGGGACGTCCTGGCACGGCTGCCGGTCCGGCACCGCGCGGTTCTGGTCCTGCGCGAGCTGGAGGGCCTGGACGAGGCCACCGTCGCCGGTCTGCTGGGCGTACCCCAGGGTACCGTCAAGTCCCGGCTGAGCCGGGCCCGTTCCTCCTTCCGGAAGGCGTGGTCACGATGAGTTCCTCCGATCCGGTACTGCGGCTGCGGGTGCTGGCCGCAGGGCTGCACGCCGGCCTGTACGCCGAGGAGCATCTGCCGCTGCCCTACGGCCGGGTGTGGGCGGTGGCCGCGGACCTGGAGGCCGAACTGCCGCACCTGCTGCCGTTTCTGCGTGAGTTCCGGGTGCCGCCCGGCGACACGGACCGCACACCGGCGCTGGCCGTGGGCCGCTCGGGCCTGACGGAGCCCTTCGAGGTCCGGCTCGCGCCCGGCTGGTGCCTGATGCAGTCCCGCCTCGTCGTCGGCGGCATGGCGGCCACCCCGGAGGCGGACGGCACCCGCTTCGCCGTCCTCGGCGCCACCCGCCCCACCGTCCTGCGACCCGCCCAGTGGCTCTACGGCCGGCTGCTCGGCGAACGGCGCGGACGGGCGTTCATCGACCGGCTCGCCGAGCGGGCGGCACTGCGCTAGACCTCCTGCGCCACGTCAGACCTCCTGTGTGTCCGGATCGAATGGGGTGAACAGCTCACGGATCGCCTCCACCACCTGCTCCGGACGCTCCTGCGGCAGATAGTGACCGGCCCCCGGCACCAGCCGCACCCGCAGCGCGTCGGCGTACGGCTCGGCGCCCGCCAGCATCGACGGCACGACGACGTTGTCCCGCGCACCGCCGAGCAGCAGCGTCGGCACGGTCAGCCGCTGCCGCCGCGCGGTGCCCCGCACCAGCGCCGGTATCTCGTGCAGGACGTACTGCCAGAACAGGGACTGGACGGCGGCTGCGCTGCACGAGGTGGCCCCGACGTACTCGGTGATCTCCGCGTCCGTCCACACGGCCGCCGGGTCGGCGACCTGGTGGCGCAGCAGGAAGCGGGTGAAGCCGGGCCAGTGCCGCAGCACGGCCCGCCCCAGCACCGGGTACTCGACGAACGCGGTGAACCACAGCCGCCACAGGTTCGGCAGCACCGCGCGGTGCCGGGGCCACGGGTGGGACATGTTGAGCGCGAGATAACCGGTGAAGCGCTCCGGCGCGCGCAGGCACAGCCGGAACCCGAGATGCGCTCCCCAGTCGTGCCCGACCAGCCCGACCCGCTCCAGCCCGAGCGCGTCGAGCAGTGCGAGTGCGTCGTCCGCCAGGCCGTCCATGTCGTATCCGCGCCGTGTGCTCTGCGACCAGCCGAAGCCGCGCAGGTCCGGGCAGAGCAGCCGGTACCCGTCGGACAGCTGCCCGGCGACCTTGTGCCACGCGTACCAGTGCTGCGGGAAGCCGTGCAGCATCAGCAGCGGCGTGCCGGTGCCGGCGTACTCGGCGAGATGCAGCCGGATGCCGCGGACGGTCGGCCAACGGTGCTCGGCACGCCCGTCGTTCGGCAGCGGACGTTCGCTGTGCGGTGCCATCCGTGATCCCTCTCGGGCCGGTGCGGTCCCCCGTCGGGCCCGCGCTGCCGGGTCAGGAGTACGGGTCAGCGCGAAAGGTTCCCCCCTTTCTGTTCCTTGTCGTGGTCGGCGGGGAGCTGGTCGTAGGTCTTGAAGGTGTACGAGGCGTCGTACGACAGCCGGTTCCCCTGGGCGGCCGGCAGACCGAGTCGCCGGTTCAGGGCTGCGGTGAGCGGCCCGCAGTGTCCGGCGGCCGGGGCCGCGAACGTGTCGTCGTACGCCGAGAACTCGATCACCGGAGGGTCCTGGGAGACCCACCGGGACGGACCTGAGCGCTTCAGCTGAAAGTCGACGGGATCGCCCGCCCCGATGGTGCAGCCGTGCGGCACCAGCGGGCCGAGGAGCCGGAACCGGAGGCTGAACCGTCCGGTGTAGAAGTCGGACCGGCCGCCGTACTCCGGCGCTATCGCCAGCCCCAGGACGGCCGTGCGATCGCCTGCGGGAGTGCCGGTCAGTCCTCCCGGCAGGGCGGTGGGCGAGCTGTGCATCGCGCCCCACACCTGCCCGTCGCTGCCGTCCGGCATCGGGCCTTCGGCGTGCGTCATGGTGATCGGGGCGAGGCTCACCGTGACGCCGCCCAGGGTCAACCGCGGGGCGGCCGTGTGCACTTCGCATCTCCACCGGCTCGGGTCGACGCCGCCGGGCAGGGTCGGGCAGTCACCGAAATCGGTCGCCGTGGCGGCGGTGACACGCGGCGCGGGGTGGGCGACACCCGGCGCGGAGTAGGCGACACCTGGCGCGCACACCGCCGCCGTACCGGCGAGGACGGCGGCGCCCGCGACGGCAGCGGCACGGCGGACGGGAGAGGAACCAGGGCGAGCGGCAGCGGATTTCGTCATGTCACCAGCGTGCCGCCGCGGCCACTCCACCACCATCCGTGACGTCCCCGACCGAACCCTCACGCGTCCCTGATGGAAGGTCAGGGGCGGTCGCCAGGAGTGGAGTCGAAGCGCCCGCCGTCAGCGGAGCCCGGGAATCCGCCGGAGCTCACCGACCTTCAGCGCCTTGCCCACCACCAGATAGCCGAGACCCAGTGCGAGCGTGCCGGCGACGGTCGTCAGGACCGCCCCCGCCGTGCCGTCCCCCAGCACACCAGCACAGCCCCGTGCCGCCGCCCAGCCGGCCAGGGCGCCGACGCCTCCGGCGCACAGCAGCTTGGCGTAGGTGCGGCGCAGGGTGCCGTCGTCGAGCCGGCCACCGGTGCGGCGGGCCAGCAGGCGGGCGGTGAGGACGAGTCCGGCGACGTAGGAGACGCTGTAGGCACCGGCCATGCCGGTGACCGCCCATCGCACCGGCAGCAGCAGATGGCAGGCGGTGGCGAGCGCGATGTTCACCGCCTGGGTCCACACGGCCATGAAGAACGGCGTACGGGTGTCCTCGAAGGCGTAGAAACCGCGCAGCAGCAGGTACTGCGCCGAGAACGGGATCAGCCCGAGCCCGAAGGCCTGGAGCATATGGCCGAGCGGCGCGGCGCTGGCGGGATCGGCGGCACCGTGGGCGAACAGGAGGGTGGCGATGTCCGGCCCGAGCGCGGTGAAGAGGAAGGCGGCAGGGACGATGACGACCCCGCTGACCCGCAGCGCCCGGGACAGATCGGCACGCAGATCACCGATCCGCCCTTCGGCCACCGCCTTGCTCATACGCGGCAGCAGCGCCGTGACCAGGGAGACGGTGACGATCGACTGGGGCAGCATCCAGATCGTCTGCGCGGTGCTGTACGCCGTGTAGCCGACGCCCGCGTTCGGCAGTCGTGTGTCGGCGGCCGTGGCGAAGTTGGTGACGACGGTGAGCCCGACCAGGTTGGTCAGCACGAACAGCAGCGTCCACTTGGCAGCGTGGACCCCGGATCCGAGCCCCGCGCCACGCCAGTCGAACCGCGGCCGGAACCGGAAACCGGCGGCACGCGCGAAGGGAACGAGGGCCAGGGCCTGCACGGCGATCCCGAGGGTCGTACCGACACCGAGCCAGCGGACCTGGGCGTCCGTGACGTCGGCGACGGAGTGGGGGACGGTCATCATCCCGAGATAGACGCCGAACATGGAGACGAGGACGACGTTGTTGAGCACGGGCGTCCACATCATGGCGCCGAACTTCTCCCGTGCGTTCAGCACTTGGCCGAGGATCGCGAACAGCCCGTAGAAGAAGATCTGTGGAAGCAGGAACCTGGCGAAGACGACGGTCAGCCGGAACGCCGCGTGCTCCTTGGGCGTATCCCTGATGTACAGGCTCACGATCTCCGGCGCTGCCCACACGGCGAGCAGCGTCCCGACGGCCAGCACGCTGACGACGAGCGTCACCAGCCGCTGTTCGTACGCCCGCCCGCCATCGGCATGCGTCGCCCGGGCCCGCACCAGCTGCGGCACCAGCACGGCGTTCAGCGCGCCGCCGATCAACAGGGTGTACAGGCTGGTCGGCACGGTGTTGGCCGTGTTGTACGTGGTGGCGAGCAGCCCGGTCCCGAGCGCGGCCCCCTGCAGCACCTGCCGGATCAGACCGCTGGCCCGCGAGACGACAGTGCCGGCGGCCATGAGCGCAGAGGCGCGCCCCACCCCCGCCGTCGCCTTGGGTTTCGCATGCCGGGCTGCGGTCTTCTCCCCCGTTACCATGCGGTAAATCTACGGCAGTTGAGAGGCGTGCCCGCCCGCCAGGGGACCGGCGAAGGGACCCCGAGCGGCGATGTCCGGAGTTCTCGGTGATCGAGACGGTTCAGCGGGAGGGTTCCTACTCTCTCGAAGAGGCCGAGGTGCATCCGCCGAACCGGGCGCCCCCGTCGCCTACGCCATGCCGGACCAGGTCGCCGAGGCCATCGTCCGGCTGGAGGCCCACAATTCACAGCTGTGCGTGGCGCCGGTGTACGTGCTCCACCGGAGCTGAGAGCCGGACCCCGAAGAAGAGGGGGCGGCCGCAAGTCCATGTTGCGGCCGTCCCCTCGTGCTTCCGACGCTGTCGGCGCCGGATCGTCACGCCCAGGTGATCAACCGCTTCGGCTGTTCCAGGATCGCCGCGAGATCCGCCAGCACCTTCGAGCCCAGTTCGCCGTCCACCAGGCGGTGGTCGAAGCTCAGCGCCAGCGTCGTCACCTGACGCGGCTTGACCTTGCCCTTGTGGACCCACGGCTGGAGCTTGATCGCGCCGATCGCGAGGATCGCCGACTCGCCGGGGTTGAGGATCGGCGTGCCGGTGTCGACGCCGAAGACACCGACGTTGGTGATCGTGACGGTGCCGCCCTGCATGGCCGCGGGGGAGGTCTTGCCCTCCCGTGCCGTCGACACCAGCTCGCCGAGTGCGGCGGCCAGCTGCGGCAGCGTCTTGTCGTGCGCGTCCTTGATGTTCGGCACGATCAGGCCGCGCGGGGTGGCCGCCGCGATGCCCAGGTTGACGTAGTGCTTCTGCACGATCTCCTGGTTGGCCTCGTCCCAGGACGCGTTGATCTCGGGGTTGCGCTTGATGGCGACCAGCAGGGCCTTGGCGACGAGGAGGAGCGGGTTGACCCGCAGGCCCTGCATCTCCTTGTCCTGCTTCAGCTCCTCGACCAGCTTCATCGTGCGGGTCACGTCGACCGTCACGAACTCCGTGACGTGCGGCGCCGTGAACGCCGAGCCGACCATCGCCGCCGCCGTGGCCTTGCGGACGCCCTTCACCGGGATGCGGGTCTCCCGGGCGCCGTCGTAGGAGGCGACCGGCGCCGGTGTCACCGGGGCGGTGGCGGCCGGGGCGGCGGTGGCGACCGGCTCGGCGGCCTTCGGCGTGGCCGCCGCGTGGACGTCCTCGCGCGTGATGATGCCGTCCGGGCCGGACGGGGTGACCGTGTCCAGGTCGACGCCGAGGTCCTTGGCCAGCTTGCGCACCGGCGGCTTGGCCAGCGGGCGGGCCTTGTCGATGACCGGCGCGTGGCCGTTCAGCTCGGCCTGGATCGCCTGTGCCGGGGCCGGGACGGTGACCTCGGGGCCCTTGCGGGGGCGCCGCTTGGTGGAGGAGGTCGACACGCCGTAGCCGACGAGGACCGGCTGGCGGCCCTGCGCCTTCGGCTCCTCCTCGGCCGGCTGCGCGGGCTGCGCCTCGGGCTGTTCCGTCACCGGCGGCGCCGCTCCGCCCGCCACGTCCACCGCGATGATGGCCGTACCCACGTCGACCGTGGTGCCCTCGGGGAAGTGCAGTGCGCGCACGACACCGTCGTAGGGGATGGGCAGTTCGACGGCCGCCTTGGCGGTCTCGACCTCGCACACCACCTGGCCGTCGGTGACCGTGTCACCCGGCTGGACATACCACTTGAGGATCTCGGCCTCGGTGAGTCCCTCGCCGACGTCCGGCATCTTGAACTCGCGTACGGACGCTTCCGTCATCGTCGTCACGACCCTCTCCTCAGTACGCCAGCGAGCGGTCGACGGCGTCGAGCACGCGGTCCAGGTCCGGCAGGTACTCCTCCTCCAGACGCGCCGGCGGGTACGGGGCGTGGTAGCCACCGACCCGCAGGACGGGCGCCTCCAGGTGGTAGAAGCAGCGCTCGGTGATCCGTGCGGCGATCTCCGCACCGGAGCCGAGGAACACCGGCGCCTCGTGGACCACGACCAGTCGGCGGGTCTTCTCCACCGAGGCCTGGATGGCGTCGAAGTCCAGCGGAGAGACCGAGCGCAGGTCCAGGACCTCCAGGGACTTGCCCTCCTCGGCCGCGGCGGCCGCGACCTCCTGGCAGAGCTTCACCATCGGGCCGTAGGCGGCCAGGGTCAGATCGGTGCCCTCGCGGACGACCTGCGCCTTGTGGAGCGGGGCCGGGATCGCCTCGAGGTCCACCTCGCCCTTGTCCCAGTAACGGCGCTTCGGCTCGAAGTAGATCACCGGGTCGTCGCTCTGGATGGCCTGCTGCATCATCCAGTACGCGTCCGCCGCGTTCGACGGAGACACGACCTTCAGGCCCGCCACGTGCGCGAACAGCGCCTCGGGGGACTCCGAGTGGTGCTCGACCGCGCCGATGCCGCCGCCGTAGGGGATGCGGACGACGATGGGCATCTTGACCTTGCCCAGCGAGCGCGCGTGCATCTTCGCGAGCTGGGTGACGATCTGGTCGTACGCCGGGAAGACGAAGCCGTCGAACTGGATCTCGACCACCGGGCGGTAGCCGCGCAGGGCGAGGCCGATCGCGGTGCCGACGATGCCGGACTCCGCCAGCGGGGTGTCGATGACACGGCTCTCGCCGAAGTCCTTCTGGAGGCCGTCCGTCACCCGGAACACGCCGCCGAGCTTGCCGACGTCCTCGCCCATGACCAGGACCTTGGGGTCCTCCTCCAGGGCGCGGCGCAGCGACTCGTTGATGGCCTTCGCCATCGCCATCTTCTCGGCCATCTCAGCGACCCCCTTCAGCTGCGTCCGCGAACGACGCCTGGTAGGCGGCGAACTGCGCGCGCTCCTCGTCGACGAGCGCGTGCCCGTCCGCGTACACGTTCTCGAAGATGGCGAAGTGGTCCGGGTCGGGCATGGCGCGGACCGCTTCGCGCACTCGCTTGCCCAACGTCTCGGACTCGGCCTCGAGTTCCGCGAAGAATCCTTCGTCCGCGTGGTTCGAGGCCTCCAGGTAGCGGCGAAGGCGCAGGATCGGGTCCTTCGCCTCCCAGGACTGCCGCTCCTCGTCACCCCGGTAGCGGGAGGGGTCGTCGGAGGTGGTGTGGGCGCCCATGCGGTAGGTGTACGCCTCGACCAGGGTGGGGCCCTCGCCGTCGCGGGCGCGCTCCAGCGCCCACTTGGTGACCGCGAGGCACGCCAGTACGTCGTTGCCGTCCACGCGCACGCCGGGGAAGCCGAAGCCCTGCGCGCGCTGGTAGAGCGGCACGCGGCTCTGCTTCTCGGTCGGCTCGGAGATCGCCCACTGGTTGTTCTGGCAGAAGAACACCACGGGCGCGTTGTAGACCGCGGAGAAGGTGAACGATTCAGCCACGTCGCCCTGGCTGGAGGCGCCGTCGCCGAAGTAGGCGATCACCGCGCTGTCCGCGCCGTCCTTGGTGATGCCCATCGCGTAGCCGGTGGCGTGCAGCGTCTGGGAGCCGATGACGATCGTGTACAGGTGGAAGTTGTTGCTGTTCGGGTCCCAGCCGCCGTTGTTCACACCGCGGAACATGCCGAGCAGGTTGGTCGGGTCGACCCCGCGGCACCAGGCGACGCCGTGCTCGCGGTAGGTCGGGAAGACGTAGTCGTCGTCGCGCAGGGCGCGGCCGGAGCCGATCTGGGCGGCCTCCTGGCCGAGCAGGGAGGCCCACAGGCCCAGCTCGCCCTGGCGCTGCAGGGCGGTGGCCTCGGCGTCGAAGCGGCGGGTGAGCACCATGTCCCGGTACAGACCGCGCAGGTCTTCGGGGGTGAGGCCGGCGACGTAGGCGTCGTACTCGGCGTTCTTGACCCGCTTGCCCTCGGGCGTCAGCAGCTGCACGAGCTCCGGCTCGGCGCTCTGCTTCGCGGCGGCGCGCGTGGTGCGCTTGGTGCCGGTGGCTCCGGACGCGGTCCCGGCCCTGCCGGTCTTCGCCCCGGTGGTGCCAGTCTTGGTGCCGGTGGTGCCGGCCTTGCCTGCGGCGCTGCGTCGCGGCTTGCGCGCGGCACTGCTGTCCACGGTCACGTGTGCTCCTCCGTCGTTCCGGCCCCCGGGGTTGCCGGTAGGCCAGTGCGGCTCACCTGTCTCGACCACCGGGCACGGGGTGGGTGCCACTCGGCCGGGAACAGGCGTGACAGGTGCCCCGGCGAGCGCCCTGCAACCATCACGTTACCCAGTGCTCCACATTTCTGTGAAACCCCACCTGACCTGCGATTTTGCTTGGATTTCCAAGTAAATCGGAGAAGGCTGGAAGCGTGCTGGTCACAGCCTTGCGAAAGGCCGGAGCACCGGCACGTTATCCCGCACACCCAGCTCTCGGGAAGAGTTTGTGTCGGAGACCGATCCCGTGCGCGAAGCACGAAAAATCAGCGTATTTCATCTCGCGGACCGGCAAACGTTTGCGTCTCCCCGAGAAGTCGATCAAGAATTGCGTGTCGAGTCCGCCGCGGAACTCGGTATGCGGCGCCATCCCCAGGCCGCCGCTTATGCCGCCCGAATGCAGGCGGAAAAAAGCGGAAGTGCCGGAACTCTCTGATAAAGCCTGCCGCGTGACCGAAAGCGATCATCGGCGACTGCCTGTGACAAGCCCCAGCTCACAGCGGCTTTTCGTGCCCTAGCATCTGCGGCGTGCCGCGCTCTTGTGTACCACCCCTTGTACCCCATGCGCCCCCTCTCAGCGCCCTGCTCCGCCTGTACGCCGCCGGTACCGCCCTCACCTGTGAGCCGGTCGACCAGGGCCTGCTGAACCGCGGCTACCGGCTGCGCACCACCCGCGGCCGCTATTTCCTCAAGCACCACTTCGACCCCGACACCGCGGACCCGGCCGCCATCGAGCGCCGGCACCGCGCCACCCAGCGCCTGGCCGACCTCGGCGTCCCGGTCTCCGTACCGCTCGCGCACCGCGAGGGCCGTACGGTCGCCGTCGTGGGGGGCCATGCCTACGCCCTGCACCCCTGGATCGACGGCAGGCACCGACACGGCGGCCAGCTCACGCTCCGGGGGAGCGCACGCCTGGGGGCGCTCCTGGGGGCCGTACACGCCTGTCTGGAGCGCGTGATGCCCCCCAAGGGGCGCACCCGCCCGGCTACGAGCCCCCACCCCGTGGAGAGCGCCGATCCGGACGACACCTTCGCCCTCATCGACGACCTGCTCGCCCACGTACGGCGGCACCGCCCCGCCGACGCCTTCGACGAGCTCGCCCGGCACCGGCTGCTGGAACGGCGGGCGCTGCTGGAGCAGCACGCGGGCCGGCGGCCGCCGCGTGGCGACTCGGTGGGCTGGGTGCACGGCGACTTCCACCCGTTCAACCTGCTCTACAAGGACGACGCCCCGGCGGCCATCGTCGACTGGGACCGGCTCGGCGTGCAGCCCCGCGCCGAGGAGGCCGTACGTGCCGCCGCGATCTTCTTCGTCCGGCCCGCGGGCGCCCTGGACCTGCCGAAAGTACGCGCCTACGCGCGCGCGTACCGGCGCGCGGCCGGCGCCACACCGGCGGAGCTGACGGCGGCCGTGCACCGGGTGTGGTGGGAGCGGCTGAACGACTTCTGGATGCTGCGCTGGCACTACGAAAGGGGCGACACGCGCGCGGACTGCCAGTTCCCGGCCGCGTCGGCGCTCGCGGTGTGGTGGACACGCGAGTACGACGCGGTGTGCGACGCGTTCGTACGGTGAGCGCCCGCGGTCACGGGCCGGGACACCTCGGCATGCCCGCGCCCGCGGCGACGGCCCGGATCACCTCAGGGTGACGCGGTCACGGGCGCGGTGGGCGTCCTTCAACCGGTGGGGTCGCCCGCGCCGCCGTCCGCCGTGTTCCCGACGGTGGTGCCGCCGTCCGCCGTGTTCCCGACGGTGGTGCCGCCGTCGGTGGTGCCCGCGTCGGTGCCGGCGTTGGTGGTACCGGTGTCCGTGCCGCCGGTGGTGGTGCCGGTGTCCGTGCCGCCGGTGGTGGGGTCCGTGGACTGCGACGGGGAGGTCTGCGGGTCCGACGGCTCGTCGGTGGGGCCCGTGGACTGCGACTGCGAGGTCTGCGGGTCCGACGGCGGGTAGCCGCCCCCGCCCGAACTCGTGTCCGAGCTGGTGTCGGTGTCGGTGTCCGTGGGCTGGTTGGTGTTGTCGTCCGACGGGGTCGGGGAGTCCGAGTGGTCCTTCGTGGACTTCGAGTGCGTCGTCGCCGGCTTGGTGTCCGTACCGGGGTGGGTGCCGGTGCCGGTGCCCGCGCTCTTCAGCGCCAGCGCGACACCCGCCGCGATCGCGATGACCGCGAGGACGGCGAGGATCCACAGCTTGCCGCGGCCGCTGCCCTTGTTGCCGTGCCCCTCGAAGCCGCCGTCGTCGCCGTGGCCGTACCCCTGGGGCAGGATCGGCTGCGGGATCTGCGCGGTCCCGGCGCCGAAGTCGCCCGGGTGCTGCATCGCGGTGGTGCCCGCGAAACCGGCCGCCGGGGTGTGCCGGCCGTCGTGGGCCTCCACCGGGCCGGTGTTCCAGGTGCCGGTGTGAGCACCCTGCTCGTAGAGCATCTGCAGGCCGTACTGGACCAGGCCGCGCATCTCCTCGGCCGTCTGGAACCGGTCGTCGGGCTCCTTGGCGAGCGAGCGCATGACCAGGCCGTCCAGCTCCGGCGGCACGGCGTCGGAGACCTGGGACGGGGGCGTGGGGATGTCCTGGACGTGCTGGTAGACCACCGACAGCGGGGTCTCGCCGGTGAACGGGGGCCGCAGCGCGAGGAGTTCGTACAGCAGGCAGCCGGTCGCGTACAGGTCGGAGCGGTGGTCCACGGCCTTGCCGAGCGCCTGCTCCGGGGAGAGGTACTGCGGCGTGCCCATGACCATGCCGGTCTGCGTCATCGTTGTCGAGGCGCCGTGCAGGGCGCGGGCGATGCCGAAGTCCATCACCTTGACGGCACCGCTGTCGGTGATGATCACGTTGGCGGGCTTGATGTCGCGGTGCACGATGCCGTGCTGGTGCGAGTAGGCGAGCGCTTCCAGCACTCCGGAGACGATGATCAGGGCCTGCTCGGGACCCGGTGCCTCGGCGTTCAGCAGCAGATCGCGGATGGTGCGGCCCTCGACCAGCTCCATCACGATGTACGGCACGGACTGGCCGCCGACGAAGTCCTCGCCGGAGTCGTACACGGCGACGATCGCGTGGTGGTTCAGGCCGGCGACGGACTGCGCCTCGCGCGTGAAGCGGGCCTTGGAGACCGGGTCCTCGGCCAGGTCGGCGCGCAGCAGCTTCACCGCGACGGTACGGCCCAGACGGACGTCCTCGGCCGCGAACACCTCGGCCATGCCGCCCCGGCCCAGCCGGTGGGTCAGCCGGTACCGGCCGTCGCCGACGAGCCCGCCGTTGCCCCACAACTCCGGCGCGTCCGACATACCGCCGCCACTCGCCTCGGGGTCGGACGGGCCCTGGGCGCGCTGCGTCTGTGCCATCAGTCCTCGCCGTCGTTTCTGCCCGCGGTGCGCGCGGTGTTGTCACGGTCTCCGTCGGCCACGCTACAGCCTCCGCGCGGGCCACCGGTTCGGAACCGGAACCCGGACCGGCCGGAGCCGGACCGGTCATGAAACCCGTAGCACGCGCTGTCGTGCAAATTCTGTGCACTGGTCGTACGCCCCCTGTAACGCTTGCGCGACGCTTCTTGCGCGTACGGTCACGGAACGGGCACCGAGCTTGACGTGTCAGTGCCCTGGGGCAGACTTGGCCGGGAATGACACATTCGATCAAGGCCCGCGCGATGAGCGAAGGCGCCGGGCGGCCAGTGGGGGACGCGGAGAGATGAGCCAGGACGGCGCACACGGGCGGTACGCGGGACAGGCGCTGGCCGGTGGCCGCTACCAGCTGCGCGACTTGCTCGGCGAGGGCGGCATGGCCTCGGTGCACCTGGCGTACGACGCCGTGCTCGACCGCCAGGTCGCGATCAAGACGCTCCACACGGAACTCGGCCGGGAGCAGGCCTTCCGCGAGCGCTTTCGGCGCGAGGCCCAGGCCGTGGCCAAGCTCACGCACACCAACATCGTCTCGGTCTTCGACACCGGCGAGGACGATCTCGGTGGTCTGACGACGCCCTACATCGTCATGGAGTACGTCGAGGGCCGCCCGCTGGGCTCGGCCCTCGAAGAGGACATCCGGCAGTACGGCGCGATGCCGGCCGACAAGGCACTCAAGGTCACCGCGGACGTGCTGGCCGCGCTGGAGATCAGCCACGAGATGGGGCTGGTCCACCGCGACATCAAGCCGGGCAACGTGATGGTGACCAAGCGCGGCGTGGTCAAGGTCATGGACTTCGGCATCGCCCGCGCCATGCAGTCCGGTGTGACGTCGATGACGCAGACCGGCATGGTCGTCGGCACCCCGCAGTACCTCTCCCCCGAGCAGGCCCTCGGCCGTGGCGTGGACGCCCGCTCCGACCTGTACTCGGTCGGCATCATGCTGTTCCAGCTGGTCACCGGGCGGCTGCCGTTCGACGCCGACTCACCGCTGGCGATCGCCTACGCGCATGTCCAGGAGGAGCCGGTGGCTCCTTCGTCGATCAACCGGTCCCTGCCGCCGGCGGTGGACGCCCTGGTCGCCCGCGCGCTGAAGAAGAACCCGAACGAGCGCTTCCCGACCGCCGAGGCCATGCGGGACGAGTGCCTGCGCGTCGCCGGCTCCTTCCAGGCGGCCGCGCCGAGCATCGTGTCGGGCGCCGCGCCGACGCAGAGTGGTGCGGGCGTCGGCTCCGCGGTGTTCCCGCCGGTCGGCCAGAGCGCCCCGACGGCCCCCGGACCGGTCCAGACGCCGTACACGCCCGGCCCGTACGGCGCGCCGCAGACACCCGCCCCGTCCTACGGCTACCCGCAGCAGGGCGGCTACCAGACGCCGCCTCCGATGGGCTACGGCCCGCAGGCTCCGCAGGCCGCGTCGACCCCGCCGCCGTACACGGTCGCGCAGCAGCCGTCCGCCGCGGGCTCCGGCGGGGGCAAGAGCAACAAGCCGGTGATCATCGGCTCGGTCGCCGTGTCGCTCGTCGCGGTCGTCGCCCTGGTCGTCGCGCTGACGCTGAACAGCGGCAGCGACGACCAGGCCGGCAAGGGCGGGGCGAGTGCCTCCGCGTCCAGCTCCCGGAAGGCCGGCTATCGCGGGCCGGACAGGAGCCGGGTGATCGACAAGGAGAAGTGCACGAGTCCGACGGAGGCCTGGGACGACCCCAACAAGGTCCAGCTGCCCGACTTCCGGTACAAGGACATCAACTCCGTGAAGGACTGCATCCAGGCCGCCGGCTGGAAGATCAAGGTCGACAAGCAGGACGACAACACCTGGGGCGACGGCACGGTCCTGAACCAGTTCCCCTCCCAGGGCTCGGATGTCAGCCAGAAGGACCCGGGCACCATCGAGGTGACCGTCTCGACGGGCAACCCTGCCTGACACCATCCGCCCCACACGCGACGAGCGGAGCCCGGCACGATTCCGTGCCGGGCTCCGCTCGTCGCTGGTCGCTCGTCGCTGCGCCCGTTACAGGTACGGACCGCCCGAGCGGCCCGTTGCGCGGGGGTCGTCGCCGCCCTCGTGACCGGACACACCCGGCGGGAGCGCGCGGCGCATCTGCTCCAGCTGGGCCCGCGCGGCCATCTGCTGGGCGAACAGCGTCGTCTGGATCCCGTGGAAGAGGCCTTCCAGCCAGCCCACCAACTGGGCCTGCGCGATCCGCAGTTCCGCGTCGCTCGGGGTCGCGTCATCCGTGAACGGCAGGGAGAGCCGCTCGAGTTCCTCGACCAGCTCCGGCGCGAGGCCGTCCTCCAGCTCCTTCACGGAGCTGGCATGGATCTCCTTCAGCCTCACCCGGCTCGCCTCGTCCAGCGGAGCCACGCGCACCTCCTCCAGGAGCTGCTTGATCATGCTGCCGATCCGCATGACCTTGGCAGGCTGCTCGACCTGCTCCGTCACCGGAATCTCGCGGGAGTCGTCGTCCCCGTTGCCGCCGCCGAGCGCCATCCCGTCCTGGCCCACGACGAGGATCTGGGGGTTCTCCGGCGACCGTTCGTTCCTCGGCATCTCCATGCCGCCATTCTCTCGCACCCGTACACCTCATCACCGTGGTGCCCCCTCATGGGGCTGATCCACCGTTTAGACCCAACGGAGCATTCTGAAATGCCCTGTTTGCCATTGAATGTGAGGCTTATTTCCGTCGGTCATCCATCGATCACGCCATCCGGGCTCCGGGAGGTCACCGACGTGACTCCATGGCTGCGCATCACGTTCCCCTGTGCACGGCTGCTGCTCGTCCTCGCGGCGGCTCTTCCCGCGTACGGCACCGTCCCCCTGTACGCCACCGTCGCGTACGGCGCCGAGTCCCCGGTCGGGTCCGCCGCCCCGGGACACCCGCACCGGGCCGCCCCCGCGGACGAGGGCCGCCCCGGCCATGCGGGGCAGACCGCGGGCTCGGCGTCCGCGGAGCTGCCGGCGGACGCAGGCTCGGGCGGGGCCGGTGCCGAGCACCCGGACCCGCCCGGCCACCGTCACGGCCACCAGGGTCCCGTCACCGCCTCGCGCGACCCCATACCCACCGATTCCGCCTCCGCCTCGTACCGCCCGGTGGCCGTCGAGCCGTCCCGTGCGGGCAGCCGCGCGGGCGAGGGACGGCTGCGGCCGGGCCGGCCGGACGGGCCGCCGGCCGCGGAGGAGGGCGACGACGATCCCGTGACCACCCCCGCTCCGGACAGCGGCCGGCCGGAGGAGCCGGAGACCGCGGACCTCCCGACCGTGACGCCGTCGGCCTCGGCCGTCCCCGACCAGGCCGGCCTCGACCCCGCCCGGACCCCGGCCCAGAGCGCCGCCGCCCAGCAGAGCGGGAACGCCACCGAACCGGTCCTGCAGCTCCTCCCGCTGGGCAGCGGTCTGGTGCTCATAGGCCTCGGCCTGGGGCTGGCCTTCCTGGCCCTCCGACTCCGCCGAGGCTGACGGCACCGACGTACCCCACCCATCGGCGGGCAGCCGTACCCTCACAGCCTCGGGCAGTCGTACCCGCGCAGCTACGGGCAGTCGTACCCGCACAGCCGCGGGCAGTGGTGCCGCCGGGGCGTCAGGGCCTCAGGGCCTCAGGGGGCCACCAGCAGCACCTTGCCGACGTGCCCGCTCTCCTCCACCACCCGATGCCCCTCGGCCGCCTCCGGCATCGGCAGCTCACGGTCCACGACCGGCCGCACATGCCCCCCGGCGAGCAACGGCCACACATGCTCCCGCACCGCCGCCACGATCGCCGCCTTCTCGGTCAGCGGCCGCGCCCGCAGCGAGGTCGCGCTGATCGCGGCCCGCTTGCCCAGCAGCATGCCGATGTTCAGCTCACCCTTGACGCCGCCCTGCATGCCGATGATCGCGAGCCGTCCGCTGACGGCGAGCGCCCGGACATTGCGGTCCAGATACTTCGCCCCCATGTTGTCGAGGATCACATCGGCCCCCGCGCCCCCGGTGGCCTGCTTGATCTCGGCGACGAAGTCCTGTTCCCGGTAGTTGACGAGGATGTCCGCGCCCAGTTCGGCGCAGCGCTCCAGCTTCTCCTTCGTGCCCGCCGTCACCGCGACCTTGGCCCCGACGGCCTTGGCGAGCTGGATGGCCATGGTGCCGATGCCACTGGACCCGCCGTGCACGAGCAGCGTCTCGCCGGGCAGCAGGTGGGCGATCATGAACACGTTGGACCAGACCGTGCAGACCACCTCGGGCAGCGCGGCCGCCTGCGTGAGGCCGACCCCGTCGGGCACGGGCAGCAGCTGCCCGGCCGGTACGACGACCTTCTCCGCGTAGCCGCCGCCCGAGAGCAGCGCGCACACCTCGTCGCCGACGGCCCAGCCGGACACGCCGGAGCCGAGCGCGGCGACCCTGCCGGAGCACTCCAGGCCGGGGTAGGGGGACGCACCGGGCGGCGGGTTGTAGAAGCCCTGGCGCTGCAGGATGTCGGCACGGTTGACGGCACTGGCCACCACCTCGACCAGTACCTCGCCCTCGCCGGGCTCCGGGTCGGGGACCTCCGCCCACACCAGCGCCTCAGGACCACCAGGTTCGGGAATCGTGATCGCATGCATGCGCGCGACGCTACTCCCCGTGGACGGCGTCTTCGAGGCGGACCCGCTCGCTCCCGGGGGCCCGGGGCGCCCCGTCAGTCGCGGGACATCTGCCGGGTGCCCGGGCCGGTCTGGGCACCCGGAGTGACACGGACGATCGTGATGAGCCGGTCGGTCAGCTGGAGCGTGCCGACGGCCGGGTCGTCGTAACCGAGCACCCGGTGCCCGCGTACGACGCTCAGGACGAGGTCGTCGGTCTCACGCGCCCGCTTGCCCACCTCGCTGCGGACGACCGGGCGTTCCACGAGGTCCAGTCCGCTGCCCTGCTGGATCAGGTCCTCCATGACCATGCCGGCGGCGGGGCTGAGCACGGAGAGGCCGAGCAGCCGGCCGGCCGCGCTGGCGCTGGTGATGACGGCGTCGGCCCCGGACTGCTTGAGCAGCGGCGCGTTCTCCTCCTCGCGCACGGCGGCCACGATCTTCGCGCTCCGGTTGAGCTGCCGTGCCGTCAGCGTGACGAGGACGGAGGTGTCGTCGCGCTGCGGGGCGACGATGATCTGCCGGGCCTTGTGCACCTCGGCCCGTTTCAGCACGTCACTGCGGGTCGCGTCGCCCATGACTCCCGCATAGCCCTCGGCGTTCGCGGCGTCGACCGCCTTGGCGCTCGGGTCGACCACGACCACCTGATCCCTCTTCAGCCCCGTCGCGCAGACGGTCTGGATCGCCGACCGGCCCTTGGTACCGAACCCGATGACGACGGTGTGGTCACGCAAGGTGGACCTCCAGCGCTTTCTCGAAAGTACCCTAAGGCCCATGGACAACGACCTTGTGCAACGCGCCCGTTGGGGCGACTTACAGGGGCAGAACTGGGCCGGCCTGGTCCGGCTCTCCTTCGAAGTGGACGAGGGGCCCGGTACCGGTGAGAGCGACGGTACCGGCACCACGGAGGGCAAGGCCGCATTCCGACCGATGACAGGGCGGGACATCCGGAGCCGGGACGAGCAGGAAAAGGACAACCGGTCCTTCGTCGAGTCGCGCGGGGGGCGGTACGTCTACACCTACGAGGAGCCCGACACGAGCGCGTGGAAGCGCAAGCGCGTCCGTCTACCGAACGGAGAGATCGGATACCGCGTGATCCGTCCGGTCTTCGAGGGCGCACTCGAAGACCTGAAGCGAGGCGTCGCGCCGAACGGCGAACGGTTGGACGGCCTGATCGTCTACGACATCGACCGCCTCACGCGCGACAACCGGCACCTTGAGGACGCGATCGAGGTCGTGGAGAACTTCAAGCGTCCCATCCTCGACATCACGGGCACTTTGGATCTCCTGACCGACAACGGACGCACGGTCGCGCGCATCGTCACCGCTACCGCCAACAAGCAGTCCGCCGACACGGCCCGCCGGGTGACGCGCAAGCACCGTGCGCTGCAACAGGCCGGCATCCCGACCGGCGGAGTCAGGCCCTTCGGGTGGAAGAAGGACAAGCGCACTCTCGACCTGGATGAGGCCGAGTGGCTACGACGGATCGTCCATTGGCTGCTCGCGGGAAAGCCGATCTCCGCCGTCATCAGGAAGCTGAATGAGGCTGGAGTGACCACGTCGACCGGCCGGAAGTGGTCGCATCCAGGGCTCAAGGCAGTGGTGAGGAACCCCCGCCTTTGCGGCTACCGCTCCCGGCAGGTCATCGACATCGACCCGGTGACAGGCACAGAGAACAAGCGGGTCGAGATCGTCTTGGACACCGAGGGCAAACCCGTCGTCGGGCAGTGGGAACCCGTGATCTCCGTCGACGAATGGGAGGCCGTCACAGAGCTGCTCGGGGCGAACCCTGAGCCGGGTCTTGGACACAACACACGTAAGTACCTCTTGCGGGGCACTCTGAGATGCGACCGCGACGGGTGCGGCGCGCCGCTTCGGGTCCGAAAGGCCGAGAAGAGCCGCAACAAACCGGAGGGCTACTTCTACTACACGTGCCCCAGCAGCGGCAGCGTCCCGTCAGGCTGCGGCGGTACGAAGATCGGTGGTCCGGAGACGGACAAGGCCGTCTCCATGATGGTGATCGCGAAGCACCAGGAGGAGGCGGCCAAGCGGCAGGCCGAGCCGGAGGTCGCGACGTGGGACAAGGAAGAGGAGCTGGAGCGGGTCGACGAGGACATCGAGGATCTGAAACAGGCTCGCAAGGCCCGGATCATCACCGCCGAGACGTACTTCACACAGCTTGCAGAACTCGAAGCCGAGAAGCGCCGTCTCAGGAATGAGCGAAACCGCGTCCTGCGGAGCAAACACGCAGCGCAGAATGCGCCGGTCGATCTCGCAGAGGCTTGGGGCGGCTTGTTGCTCAGCGAGCAGCGCGCGTACGTCGAGGACCTGTTGGTTGCCGTACTGGTCGCACCCGCAGTCGGACGCGGGAGGCCCGTACGCGAGCGTCTGACTCCGGTGTGGAGGTCGAAGGGGAAGCAGCCGGAAGCGGAGTCTGAGGACGGCTCTCAATAGCCTCCGGCACCCGGCAGGCAGGACGAGGGGCGATGGGCAGACCGAGGATCGTGTTCGCCCGTCGCCAGTCGTCGTCTCCTTCCAGGGGAAGTCTCAAGCGGACCTCCCCTCACGGTTCACCCAGTCCTCGGCGGCCATCTCGCGATTGAGTACGAGATCGTTCGCGATACCTGCCGCGATGAGGGCGGCGCCGGGGGTGTGGCCAGAGCCGACGTAGCGCCAGTTCCGTTCCGTGATCGCACCCGGTAGGTCGGTGTGGCCCAGGTGGTGGGCCCGCTCAGCGCGGAGTGCTGCGTAGGTGGTGGAGTAGGCCCGGGATTTGGTCAGGATGTGGCCCCGGTAGCCGAGGGTGTGCGCCCAGTCTCGAAGGCGAAGACAGGCGTACTCGGGAAGGCCGCCGAGGCGCCAACACGTCCGTATGAGGGCACGGACGTGTTGACTCACAGGCACCGACTCGATGTCGCCCCAGGTCGAAAGCGGGTAGTCGGTGCCGGCGCCTGTCACTCGCGCCCTTGGTGACGTACTTGGCCACGTACGCGGCCACCGCGTCGTCATCCGGGTCGCCACCGTCGGCCCGTAGGGCCCGTACGTCGATCTGGGCGCCCCATAGCAGGCTCAGCTCACCAGCGGCCGGGCTGTAGGGGGTGCGGCCCATGACCCGCCGCGCGGAGGCGCATACGGCGCCTGTGAGCAGTTCGGCCGTTGCCCAGGCCGGGGGTTCGTCGTCGGGTCCGGTCGGTCCGTCGAGGCGGACCACGGCATGCACACGCTCACGGGTGACCAACCCGACGTGCGCCGGACACGGCATGACCGTGCCCAGTCCTCACCCGATCGCACGAGTCTCGGATGTCGCCTACTAATGCCGGGCCTCCGGCGGGATGTTGCCTTCAGCGATCCGATCGCCAACTACATTCCCTTGCTGCTCGCTCCGGTGAGGCCCGCCGACAGTGAGGCATCTTTATCCCGAGCGATTACGTGATGTCCTTCACTTGGGCTGCTTCCTCCATCAGATCCATAAAGAAGAGTAGCGAGCCCAGTGCCGGCAAAAGGCTTGTCAGAGTCCAAAGGGTAAGGAAGCCAGCAACGCCACCAAACGCAACCCTAAACCCTTTAAGCAAACAGTCAGGCATTCCCGCCACCAGAAGCAGGAAGATACCCGAAAGCACACCTAGGAAAATCAAGGCAAGAAAAGGGGAAAAGAACTTAGCAACAGGCGTTTGGCTGGTCATCCTCAATTTCCTCAGGAGTTGAGTATCCAAGGCCCTTGCCATCATGGCCAGCCCACCAATCACCGCACCCATGATGATACCGAGCAAAGCGGCGGCGACGCGGGTTACATCGGCAAGTTTAGGGGAGTCGATGTACACCAGCCACGCTCCACCCGCTCCACCCGCAAGCGCGAAAAGCAGCGTAGCGACTGACCAGTTTTTGGGGGCAAGGCCAGCGAAGGATAGGAATCTGTTAAGCGCCTTATCGCCCTCTGTCCAGCCGCGTGGCTCCGGAGGATACGCGGCTTCACCGCCTTGCTGTTTAACGGTCAAAGCAGCCCCGTTTCTCCATGCCAAGGCCAGTTCTGCATCAGCCAAGCTAGTGCAAATAGGAGCGCCAATAGTTCTACGACTTCCCGCGGCCCGCCAGAATCCTTGACCTCATACTCCTCAGGATCACCGTCTGATTCCCACCGACCACCGTTCGTCGACTGGGCCGACACGGACATGCCACCCTTTTCTACTTCTGAGCCAATTTTGTATAGCTCCAAATCCGAAACATTCAGGCCTGCCTGCTCTTGAGTTTCATAGATCTCCAGCCTCCTTTCGGCCGCCAGCTCCCTCATGCGCTCCCGAGCCTCCCGGTATGTATCACCAGGATTTGCAGGCTTCAAGGCCATGGACAGCTCCTTGATAAATCCAAGGCTTTTGATGCCTGCCGACAGACGGCGGCGGGAACAAATTAGATCAACGTCAATGATCAGTCCTGCATTGATTTCCGCACCCTCGGCTACGTGGCGCAAAAAAGTTTGTACAGTGTCTGCCGCGTTACGCGGCGTGGCCTCATTCGAGACGTACATGGCTAGCCATCGCCCATGCTGATGAAGGGCAAAAAGAGAACCTTCTGCAGTGGCACAGATGACGGAATCACGTTTCACGGCTCGAACTTCGGGATCTGACGTCTCCGACTTCAGCGCATCGTCCACCCAAGACATCTGATGACGTTTTAGCTCTTGCACCAGCAAGGTGAAGGCCATCTTGTGTTCATCAGATTGCCGTTGCCCAACCGCAGGCGACTCGTAAGTATCCCTACCAGGGACAGAACGAATGTTCACCCGTCCGAAGATAACTCTAGCCATGTGCTTATATCATCATATTGAAGGCTGAGGGAAAAGAAGCTAATCGAGTGAAGGGTGGTATGCGCCGCCAGCAAGGATTGGGGACACTGTGCGCACTGGAGCTCACCGCTTCCAAGACCGAGCACGGCTTGTGGCGGTCTAGCCTGCAACCACCCTTCACCTGGAGAGTCGCGTGCCGTAAGCACGCGTGGCGTCCGTGGCGGGTGGACGTCACTGAACGGGAACAGCGAAAGCCCCCACCGTCTTGGTGCGGGCTTTCGCTGTTCCCGCTCTTCGGTGATCCAGCGCCGGAAGCCAAGGGCAACAATGTCGGAGTGGTCCCCAGCATCACGACACCGACAGCAGAGGAAACGCACGATGAGTGCCCCACAGCAACCAGGGTCGGGCAGGACTCGTCTCCCGCTCCTGCGCTCCCTCCGTTATTGGTCCAGAACTGAGGACGGTCAATCAGTCCGTTTGCCGGTCGGCGCGACGCTGCCACCCCTGCAACAGGTGCTTCGGCGCCTGTCTCTGGCACTGCTGCTGCTTGTCCTCACGACGCTGCTCGTCTGGGTGGACCGTGCCGGCTATCGAGACAGCGCGGACAGCACAGTGGACTTGATCGACTCGGCGTACTACGCGACCGTCACGCTCTCCACCACCGGATACGGCGACATCACCCCGGTCAGCCACGGCGCCCGGCTCACCAACATCTTCGTCATCACGCCCCTGCGCGTGCTGTTCCTGATCATCCTGGTCGGCACCACTCTGGAGGTCCTCACCGAACGCACGCGGAATCAGGTCCGGATCGAGCGTTGGCGCGCTCGCATCCGGGATCATGTCGTTGTGGTCGGCTATGGCACAAAGGGCCGTCATGCCGTCGAGACTCTTCTGGGGCAGGGGAAGTCAAAGGACCAAATCGTCGTGGTCGATCCGCAGAAGAAGGCAGTGGACCTTGCCACCAGTGATGGGCTCGCCGCGGTACACGGCGACGCCACCCGCACAGAGACGCTGAGCAGAGCAGAGCTGCACCAGGCGGCTCACGTCATCGTGGCTCCCCAGCGCGACGACACCGCAACCTTGGTCGCCCTCACTGCTCGGCAGCTCAATACGAGAGCCTCGATCGTCGTTGCCGTCCGGGAGGACGAGAACATTCCCCTGCTGAAGCAGAGTGGCGCCAACGCCGTGATCACCAGCTCCAGTTCAGCCGGCCGGTTGCTCGGCCTGGCCATGTCCAGTGCGCGCAGTGCGGACGTCCTGGAGGACCTGATGACGTACGGGAGCGGACTAGATCTTGTGGAGCGCCCAGTGACCACGGACGAGGTAGGGAAGTCTCCGCGTCAGAGTTCTGATCTTGTTGTCGCCGTCATGCGACGCAAGGAGATGCTGGACTACACCGATCCCCGAACAGAAACTCTCCAGACCGGGGACCGGTTGATCACCATTCAGCGTGCTGTGCCCCAGCGCTGATCAGGCAAAGCATCCAGCGGTTCAGGCGCCATTCCTCCCGTGTGCGTTCGGTGAGGACCTCCAGCGTGGTGCCGACCAGGATGATCAGGAACAGCACGCGCAGGGGTGTGATGACGAAGATGTTGGTGAGCCGGGCGCCGTCGCTGACCGGGGTGATGTCGCCGTATCCGGTGGTGGAGAGCGTCACGGTCGCGTAGTAGAAGGCGTCGAGCAGGTCGACCGGGCCATCGGCGTTGTCGCGGTAGCCGTCGCGGTCGGCGTAGACGACCAGCGCGGTGGCGACCAGCACGAGCAGGGCCATGAGCAGCCGTTTGACGACCTGGCGGATCGGGCGGTCCACCACTTTCCTCGGGAGTTTCACCCGCTGGGTCACCAGATGCTCGCCCGCCTGGCGGGCGATGGCGTCATGGCCCGGAAGTTTCACGTGAAACACACCTCGATGCCGGCCGCCGCCCACGGCAGGGCGATCAGCTCCGCCTCCTCCCCCTGCGGTGCCCCACCCGGCGGTACGACGGCCAGCGCGTCGGCAGCGGCGACACCGCGGAGCATGGCCGGACCGTTGAAGTGCAGCGGTACGGCAAGGTCGCCGCGCAGCATCACGGGGACGAGCCGGGTGTCGTACGGGTGCCCCTGGACCGCCTCCCTGAGCGGCAGCGCGTACGGCTCCGGGGCGGGGTGGGCGGCGAGGGTGCGCAGCAGCGGCTCGGCGAGCGTGAGGAGGCCGGAGACGGCCGCGAGGGGGTTTCCGGGCAGGCCGACGAGGTGCTGGTTGTCCTTGGTGCGGGCCAGCAGCATGGGGTGGCCGGGGCGCACCTTGACGCCGTCGACGAGGAGTTCGGCGCCGATGCGTTCCAGGACGGGGTGGACGTGGTCGACGGGGCCGCCGGCCGTGCCGCCGGTGGTGATGACGAGGTCGGCCCGGGAGCCGGTGACGGCCCGCTGGAGGGCCTTGGCATCGTCGCCGATCCTGCGCACGGCCAGGACCTCGGCACCGAGCGCGCGCAGCCAGGGCGGCAGCATGGGGCCGAGCGCGTCCCGGATGAGCCCGTCGCGCGGCAGTCCCTCGGTGAGCAGTTCGTCACCGAGCACGAGGACTTCGGCACGCGGGCGCGGTACGGCGGTGACGGTGTCGTATCCGGCCGCCGCGGCCAGTCCCAGGACGGCGGGGGTGACCACGGTGCCGATGGGCAGCAGCTGGTCACCGCTGCGGCATTCCTGGGCGCGCGGGCGGATGTCCTGGCCGTGTGCCATCTCGCGGGTGGCGTGGAGCCGGTCCTGTGCGTCGACGCGGCCGTGTTCGCTGCGCAGGACGGCGGTGGTGTCGGCGGGGATGCGGGCCCCGGTCGCGATGCGGACCGCCTCGCCGTCGCTGAGCGGCTCGGGCTGCGCATGCCCGGCGAGCACTCCCTCGTCCCGTACGTCCCAGGGGCCGGGTCCGGCGACCGCCCAGCCGTCCATCGCGGAGGTGTCGAAGGAGGGCAGATCGGTCAGCGCGTTGAGGGGGGCGGCCAGGGTGAGGCCGAGGGCGTCGGCGAGCGGCACGGTGACGGGGGCGGGGCGGACCCGGGCGCGGGCGGCGCGGGCGGCGGTCTCGCGGGCCTCGGGCCATGGGGTGGCCCGGTGCCGCTCGCTGTGTGCTCCGGGCGCCGGGGCGGGCACCTGGCCCTGGCCCCCGGGGTCGTCCTTGGCTTCCCTCACCAGAGCCAGGGCCTCCTCGACATCGAGGTCGTCGCGGTCCTCGGCGGGCGCTCCGGCCCGCGTTCCGGGGGCGGTCATCCGGCGTCCGGGGCACTCGGGCCCCCGCTGTCGCCTTCGTTGTTCTCCTCTTCCCAGCGCAGCGCGAGCGCGGCCGCCTTGCGCGCGGCCTCGGCGACGGCCTCGGGGCCTCCCTTGCCCTGGGCCGCTGCGTAGCCGACGAGGAAGGTGGTCAGCGGGGCGGCCGGGCGGGCCACGCCGTGCGCGGCGTCGCGGGCCAGGTCGAGCAGGACGCCGGTGTCGACATCCAGGTCGATGCCCAGTTCGTCCTTGACTGCGGAGATCCATTCATCCAACACGTGCCCATGCTCCCTGATGCGTGCCCTGGCGTCGGCGATGTCGTCCCAGGTGTCGCAGTCGAAGGACGCGAGCAGGTCCGGGACACGGGTGAGGCGGAGGGCGCCGGTCAGCCGGCGCAGCGGCAGCCCGGTCAGTCCGTCCGGGCCGGCCGTGAGGCCGGCCAGCTCGCGGCGGAGCGCGGCGGTGCGGTAGGCGGCCACGAGGGGCTGATCGCGGCCGTCGGCGTCGGTGAGCAGCGCGCCGTCGGCTCCGGTGCCGCACAGGGCGGTCAGCAGGCGCCGCAGCGTGTCCGGCTGGAGGAAGGGCAGGTCGGCGGAGAGGACGACGGCGTGTTCGGCGGTGGTGAGCCGCAGGCCTGCGGCCAGCGCGGCGACCGGTCCGCCGCCGGACGGTTCCTCGCGCGCCCAGCGGACGGGCCGCGCGGTGGGCCGCCGGTCGGCCACCACGACGGTCGTCCCCGCGCCGGCGCAGGCCGTGAGGACCCGGTCGAGCAGGGCCCGGCCGCCGACGCGCAGGCCGGGCTTGTCGGCTCCGCCGAGCCGCCGGGCGGCGCCGCCGGCCAGCACGACGGCGTCGTACGGCACCGGCGTCCCGGGGGCGGCGGGGGCGTTGTCGGTCACCCCCCGAGTATGTCCCGAGGGGTGCTGCTCGTGTCTCCCGAGGGGGCCTTCCCCGCGGGTGTCACAGGGTGCGCAGGAGCACCGCCGGGTGTTCCACGCAGTCCGCCACGTAGCGAAGGAAGCCGCCCGCTGTGCCGCCGTCGCACACCCGGTGGTCGAAGGTGAGCGAGAGCTGGACGACCTGGCGGACCGCCAGCTCTCCTTCGTGGACCCACGGCTTGGGGACGATCCGGCCGACGCCGAGCATGGCCGCCTCGGGGTGGTTGATGATCGGTGTGGAGCCGTCGACGCCGAAGACCCCGTAGTTGTTCAGTGTGAAGGTTCCGCCGGTGAGCTCCCCTGGGGTGAGCGTCCCGGTGCGGGCGGCCTCGGTGAGCCGGGCGAACTCGGCGGTCAGCGACTCGGCGTCGCGCGCGTGGGCGTCCCGGACGACCGGTACGACGAGCCCGCGCGCGGTCTGCGCGGCGAACCCGAGGTGGACCTGGTCGAGCTGGACGATCTCGCGGGCTTCGACGTCGACGTAGGAGTTCAGTTCGGGGAACCGGGCGAGCGCGGCCGTGCAGATGCGGGCGAACAGCGCGAGGAGGGAGATCTTCGGCCCTCCCGCGGCGTTCATCGCGGCACGCGCGCCCATGAGTTCGGTCGCGTCGGCGTCGACCCAGCAGGTGGCGTCCGGGATCTCCCGGCGGCTGCGGGAGAGCTTGTCGGCGACGGCACCGCGAACGCCCTTGAGGGGGATGCGGATGCCCGCGGCGCGCGTGGCCGAGGCCGCGGCGGGTGCCGGCGGGGCCACGACGGGACTGTGCGTCGCGGCGGGTGCCCCGGCCGTACGGCTGCCCGGGGCGGCCCCGGCCCGCAGGGCGTCCTCGACATCCGAGCGCAGGATCAGTCCGTCGGGGCCCGAGCCTGCGAGCTGCCGCAGGTCCACACCGCCCTCGCGGGCCAGCCGGCGGACCAGGGGGGAGATCACGGGCACCGGGCCCTCCAGGTGGAGTGCGTGCACGCGCGCGTGGGCCGTCCCGTCGGTCGCCTTACCGGTGGGGTCCGCGGCCTGGTCGGGCCGCGGGTCCGGGCCGGTCTTCGAGGGCGCGCTCGTGTTCCGTGCGCCGCCCGGACCGGTGCTGCCGTTCGCGGTACCCGTCACCACGGGCGTCGGCCGCACCCTCCGGCGCCGGGCCGGCGCGTCGGAGGTGCCGTATCCGACCAGGACGTTGCCGGAGCCCTCCGGCTCGGTGTGCGCGGCCGGTTCACCGACGGCAACCGTCAACAGCGGTGCGCCCACCGGCAGTTCGGTGCCCTCCTCGCCGAAGCGGGCGGTGACGACACCACCGTAGGGGCAGGGCACCTCGACCATCGCCTTGGCCGTCTCCACCTCGACGACCGGCTGGTCGATGGCGACGACGTCACCCACCTGGACCAGCCAGCGGACGATTTCCGCCTCGGTGAGTCCCTCGCCGAGGTCGGGGAGCTTGAACTCCAGCACCTGTGCCATCAGCCCTCGGCCTCCCACTGCAGCCGGGCCACGGCGTCCAGGATGCGGTCGACGCCGGGCAGGTGGTGCCGCTCCAGCATGGGTGGCGGGTAGGGGATGTCGAAGCCGGCCACGCGCAGCACCGGCGCCTCCAGGTGGTGGAAACAGCGCTCGGTGATCCGGGCCGCGATCTCGCCGCCCGGTCCGCCGAACCCGGTGGACTCGTGGACGACGACCGCGCGTCCGGTGCGGCGCACGGCCGCGCAGACCGTCTCGTCGTCGAACGGCACCAGCGAGCGCAGGTCGACCACTTCCAGGTCCCAGCCCTCGGCCTGCGCGGCCTCGGCGGCCTCCAGGCAGACCGGCAGGGAGGGGCCGTAGGTGATCAGTGTGGCGCTGCTGCCGGGGCGGCGCACCATCGCGCGGCCGATGGGCTCGACCTTTGCGGGGTGCTCGGCGTCCCAGGAGTCCTTGGACCAGTACAGCCGCTTGGGCTCCAGGAAGACGACCGGGTCGTCGGAGGCGATGGCCTGGCGCAGCAGGCCGTAGGCGTCGGCGACGGTCGCGGGTGTGACCACGTGCAGGCCCGGGGTGGCCATGTAGTAGGCCTCGGAGGAGTCGCTGTGGTGCTCGACGCCGCCGATTCCGCCGCCGTAGGGGACACGGACGGTGATCGGCAGGGGCATCTTGCCGCGGGTGCGGTTGCGCATCCGGGAGACATGGCTGATGAGCTGCTCGAACGCCGGGTAGGCGAACGCGTCGAACTGCATCTCCACCACCGGGCGCAGGCCGTACATGGCCATGCCGACAGCGGTGCCGAGGATGCCGGCCTCGGCGAGGGGGGTGTCGGTGCAGCGGTCCTCGCCGAACTCCTTGGCGAGGCCGTCGGTGACGCGGAAGACGCCGCCGAGGGTGCCGACGTCCTCGCCCATGACGTGCACGGACGGGTCGGCGGCCATCGCGTCGCGCATCGCGCGGGTGAGGGCCTGCGCCATGGTGGCGGGCTTGACGGCGACGGTGGTCATCGGGCCCCGCCTTCCTGCGTGCCGTGCTGCTCCTGCTCGGCGTCCAGTTCGGCCCTGAGCAGGGCGCGCTGTTCGCGCAGCTGGGCGGTGGTCTCGGCGTAGACGTGGTCGAAGAGGTCCATCGGGTTCAGTTCGGGGTCGCGGTTCATGGCTTCGCGCAGGGAGGCGGCCATCGCCTCGGCGTCCTGCCGGGCGGCCTCGATGCCGGCCTCGTCGATCAGCCCGCGCGTGGTCAGTTCCGCCTCCAGCAGCTCGATCGGATCGTGGGCGCGCCAGGCCTCGACCTCGGCGTCGCCGCGGTAGCGGGTGGCGTCGTCGGCGTTGGTGTGGGCGTCGATCCGGTACGTCACCGCCTCCACCAGGGTCGGGCCGCCGCCGGCGCGCGCGTGCCGTACGGCGTCGCTGAGGACCTCGTGCACGGCCGCGGCGTCGTTGCCGTCGACCAGCCGGCCCGGCATGCCGTATCCGACGGCCTTGTGGGCCAGGGAGGGCGCGGCGGTCTGTTTGGCGAGGGGGACGGAGATCGCGAAGCCGTTGTTCTGGACGAGGAAGACGACCGGCGCCTGCCAGACGGCGGCGAAGTTCAGTGCCTCGTGGAAGTCGCCCTCGCTGGTGCCGCCGTCGCCGACCAGGGCGAGCGCGACCACGTCGTCGCCCTTGAGCCGGGCGGCGTGCGCGAGGCCGACGGCGTGCGGGAGCTGGGTGGCCAGCGGGGTGGAGAGGGGGGCCACGCGGTGGGTGTGGGGGTCGTAGCCGCTGTGCCAGTCGCCGCGCAGCAGGGTGAGGGCCTCGACGGGGTCCACGCCCCGGGCGACGACGGCGAGGGTGTCGCGGTAGCTGGGAAAGAGCCAGTCGCGCTCTTCCAGGGCCAGGGCGGCGGCGACCTCGCAGGCCTCCTGGCCGGTGGTGGAGGGGTAGACGGCGAGGCGGCCCTGCTTGGTGAGCGCGGTGGCCTGCGTGTTGTAGCGGCGGCCGCGCACCAGCTGGGCGTAGAGCCGGCGCAGCAGGTCCGGGTCTGCCTCGGCGGCCGCCTCGGTGCCGAGGACGCGGTAGGGCTCGGCGTCGGGCAGCAGCGGCGCGGGGTCCATACGGGGCTGCCAGGCGGGCGGCGGCGAAGGCCGGTACGCGCCCCGCTGCTCCAGAACCGTCATGACGGCACCTCCTCGTGGGAGCGGCTACGGGAGGCGCGTCGACTCTGATGCGCCTCACCAACCGATTGTTCGGTCGTCGGCACATTTTGGCTACAGCCCCCTCCAGGCTGTGGACAAACGGTTCTCCACAGCCTGGAATGAACGCAGGACGTCCACGCCGAGGGAGCGGGGGGCAATGGCAGCTGAACAAATGGCCGACGGACCGCAGGACGGCGTCCCGCTGCCCCCGCGCCCGCTGGACGCCATCGACCAGGACATCCTGAAGATCCTTCAGGCGGACGGGCGCGCCTCGATACGGTCCGTCGCCGAACGTGTCCACGTCTCGCGCGCCAACGCCTACGCGCGGATCAACCGGCTCGTCGAGGACGGAGTCATCCGGGGCTTCAGCGCGCGTGTGGACCACGAGCGGGCGGGGCACGGCACCTCGGCGTACGTCACGCTGAAAATCGTCCAGAACACCTGGCGCACGGTCCGCGAGCAGCTCAGACAGTTGCCCGGCGCCTCCCACATCGCGCTGGTGGGCGGCGACTTCGACGTGCTGCTGCTGGTGCACACGCCCGACAACCGGGCGCTGCGCGAGCTGGTGCTCACCCGGCTCCAGGCGATCCCCGAGGTGCTCAGCACGCGCACGCTGCTGGTGTTCGAGGAGGACGACCTGGAGCCGGAGGCCTGAGCTGAGGAGTGCCCGAGGCGCGACCGGGGGGTGCCTGAGACGTGGCGAAGGGAGTGCCGGAGGCACGGCCCGAAGGTGCGCCGCAGGCGTGAACCGGGGAAGTGCCGCGGGCCCGGTCGAGGGCGTGCCCGCGGCCTGGGGTCAGCTCTGCTTGAGGCCCGCGAAGACGAGCTGGACCACCGCGTCGGCCACCTCGCGCTCGCCGGCGCCCCGCGGGTCCGGCCGGTACCACTCCACGATCGAGTTGATCATTCCGAAGACCAGCCGGGTGGCCAGGCGGACCTCGACGTCACCGCGGACGTCCCCGTCGGCCGCCGCGGCCTTCAGCAGTTCCGCGACCCGGTGGTCGAAGTCGCGCCGCCGCTCCAGCGCCCACCGCTCGGTCTCGGTGTTGCCGCGCACACGCAGCAGCAGCGTCACGTACGGCAGCTCGCCTATGAGCACCTCGACCATGCGCCGCACGACGTACTCCAGCCGGTCGACGGACCGCCCCACGCACGCGTGCTCCTCGTCCAGGATGGCGAACAGACCGTCCAGGGCCCGGCTGACCGCCCGGCGCAGCAGCTCCTCCTTGCCGCTGACGTGGTGGTAGATCGACGACTTGGAGATGCCGGCCGCCTTGGACAGGTGCTCCATGGAGGTGCCGTCGTAGCCGCGCTCGTTGAAGACCCGCACGGCCACGGAGAGCAGTGTCTCGGGCGTGTACGTGTCACGCTTGGCCGTGGTCATGAGGTGCCCTCCCGCCTGTCCTCGACGGCGTACGCGTGGCGGTAGAGCGCGAGGGAGGGCGCGTAGCGTCCGGAGGGGTCGCGCTCGTGCATCTCGTCCAGGACGTCGAAGGCGAACTCGCGGCCGAGCCTGCGGTCCCACTCGAACGGGCCGACGGGGTAGTTCACGCCGAGACGCATGGCCGTGTCGATGTCCTCCTCGGTGGCCACGCCCTTGGCGACGGCGTCGTGGGCGAGGTCGATGATCCGGGCGACCGTACGCGCGACGATCATGCCGGGGACGTCGCCGATGACGCTGACGTCCTTGCCGAGGGCCTGGAAGAGGCCGGTGGCCTCGGCGAGGGTCCGCGGTGAGGTGTCGGGGGAGGCGGACAGCGCCACGCGGGTGGCCGTGCGGTAGTCCAGGGCGAGGTCGAAGTAGACGACGTCCCGGAACTCCACGCCGGTCTGCCCGTCGGCGAGGACCAGCTGGCCACCGCTCGGCAGCACCAGGCGGGTGCCGTTGTCCTCGTCCTCCTCGCGGACCTGGATGCCCGCCTCGCGGATCAGCGTGAGCAGCTCGGCCGCGGGGCCCAGGCCGCCTTCGGCGACGACGTACGCGGGCGGTTGCTCCTTGTCGGCGGTGTGCGGCTCGGGCCGCTCCGCGCCTTCGGCGTGGTCGTACCAGCCGTGCCCGGTCTTGCGGCCGAGGCGGCCGGACTCCACCAGCCGGCGCTGGGCCAGGGACGGGGTGAAGCGCACGTCCTGGAAGAAGGACTGCCACACGGAGTGGGTCACGGACTCGTTGACGTCCTGGCCGATCAGGTCGGTCAGTTCGAAGGCGCCCATCCGGAAGCCGCCGGACTCGCGCAGGATCGCGTCGATGGTGGCCGGGTCGGCGGCCTGGGCCTCGTGGACCGCGAAGGCCTCGGCGTAGAACGGGCGGGCGATCCGGTTGACGATGAAACCCGGGGTGTCGGCGCAGGCCACCGGGGTCTTGCCCCAGGAGCGGGCGGTCTCGTACGCGCGTGTGGCCGACGTGACGTCGGTGGCGAACCCGGAGACGACCTCGACCAGCGGCATGAGCGGTGCCGGGTTGAAGAAGTGCAGGCCCACGAGGCGGCCGGGATGGCGCAGGGGGCCGCCGATGGCCGTCACCGACAGCGAGGAGGTGTTGGTGGCGAGCAGGCAGTCGTCGGCGACGATGTCCTCCAGCGCGCCGAAGAGCTCTTGTTTGACGTCCAGCCGCTCCAGGACGGCCTCGACGACGAGTCCGCAGTCCGCCAGTTCGATGAGGCTCTCCACGGGCTGCAGGCGGGCGCGCGCGGCGTCCCGGTCGGCGCCGGGGAGCTTTCCCTTCTCCACGAGCCGGTCGAGGCGGGCGCCGATCGCTGCGGCCGCGTCCCGGGCGCGCCCGGCGGCTGCGTCGTACAGCCGCACGGGGTGGCCGGCGACCAGCGCGACCTGGGCGATGCCCTGGCCCATGGTGCCGGTGCCGACGACGGCCACGGGGCTGCTGAGGTCGAGTGCTGTCATGTGCGCGATCCTCCCGCACGACGTTTTCCACAGATGCGCCGGACCCCCTTGTCCCGACCGATCGTTCGGTTACTCTAGCTCTGACCGGCCGTCCCTGCCCATGTTTCTGCCCAGGTCAATGAACTCGACGAAGAGTTCTCCAGACGAGGAGTTGGTCCCGTATGGCCGCCGAACTGACCACGCACGAGCTGATCGCGAAGCACCGGCCCACCCTGGACCAGGCGCTGGAAGCGATCCGTACGCGCGCGTACTGGTCCCCGCATCCCGAGCACCCGAAGGCCTACGGCGAGAACGGCAGCCTGGACGCGGCGGCGGGCAAGGCGGCCTTCGACGCCCTGCTGGGCAACCGCCTCGACCTCGGCCAGCCCGGCACGGACGACTGGGTGGGCGGCGAGGTCTCGCCGTACGGCATCGAGCTGGGCGTGACCTACCCGCACGCGGACATCGACGCCCTGCTGCCCGCGATGAAGGCCGGGCAGCCGGCCTGGCGGGACGCGGGCCCCGAGATGCGGGCCGTGGTCTGTGTGGAGATCCTCAAGCGGATCAGCGACCGCACGCACGAGTTCGCGCACGCGGTCATGCACACCTCCGGCCAGGCCTTCATGATGGCGTTCCAGGCGGGCGGCCCGCACGCCCAGGACCGCGGTCTGGAGGCGGTGGCGTACGCCTACGCGGAGCAGATCCGCACGCCCGGGACGGCCGAGTGGACCAAGCCCCAGGGCAAGCGCGACCCGCTGGCCCTCACCAAGCAGTTCACACCGGTCCCGCGCGGCCTCGCCCTGGTCATCGGCTGCAACACCTTCCCGACCTGGAACGGCTACCCGGGCCTGTTCGCCTCCCTGGCGACCGGCAACGCCGTCCTGGTCAAGCCGCACCCGCGCGCGGTGCTGCCGCTCGCGCTCACCGTGCAGGTGGCCCGGGATGTGCTCGCCGAGGCCGGCTTCGACCCGAACCTGGTCGCGCTGGCCGCCGAGCGCCCCGGCGAGGGCATCGCCAAGACCCTCGCCGTCCGCCCCGAGATCCGGATCATCGACTACACGGGGTCGACGTCCTTCGGTGACTGGCTGGAGGCCAACGCCCGCCAGGCGCAGGTCTACACCGAGAAGGCCGGCGTCAACACCGTGATCGTGCACTCCACGGACGACTACAAGGGCATGCTGTCCAACCTGGCGTTCTCCCTGTCCCTGTACAGCGGCCAGATGTGCACCACCCCGCAGAACCTGCTGATCCCCCGGGACGGCATCCGGACCGAGCAGGGCGCCAAGACCTTCGACGAGGTCACCGCCGACATCGCCCGCGCGGTCGACGGCCTCCTCGGCGACGACGCGCGCGCGAACGCGCTGCTGGGCGCCATCGTCAACCCCGACGTCAAGGCCCGCCTGGAAGCCGCCGCCGGCCTCGGTGAAGTCGCCCTCGCCTCCCGGGAGATCACTAACCCGGAGTTCCCGGACGCGGTGGTCCGCACCCCCGTGCTCGTCAAGCTGGACGGCGCCAAGCCCGACGACGAGGCCGCCTACATGAGCGAGTGCTTCGGGCCGGTCTCCTTCGCCGTCGCCGTCGACTCGGTGACCGACGCGGTGGAGCTGCTGCGCCGCACGGTCCGCGAGAAGGGCGCGATGACGGTCGGCGCCTACACCACCGACAGCGAGGTCGAGCAGGCCGTCGAGGAGGTGTGCCTGGAGGAGGCGGCCCAGCTGTCGCTCAACCTGACCGGCGGGGTGTACGTGAACCAGACGGCGGCCTTCTCCGACTTCCACGGCTCGGGCGGCAACCCCGCGGCGAACGCCGCACTGTGCGACGGCGCGTTCGTGGCGAACCGGTTCCGGGTGGTGGAGGTCCGCCGGGAGGTCTGAGCCCTCTCAGTCCGCGGCGGGTGCGCCCCCGGCCGCGCTCCAGTGGTACAGCGTCATCGCCACGCTGGTGGCGAGGTTGTAACTGGAGACCTGGGGGCGCATCGGCAGGGCCAGCAGATGGTCGGCACGCGCGCGCAGCTCGGCCGACAGGCCGCTGCGCTCGGAGCCGAACGCCAGCACGGCGTCGTCGGGCAGCTCGGTGCCGCGGATGTCCGCGCCCTCCGGGTCGAGCGCGAACAGCGGCCCGGCCGGCAGTTCGTCGACGCCGAGGTGTTCCACCGCGGTCGCGAAGTGCAGGCCGGCACCGCCGCGCACCACCGTGGGATGCCAGGGGTCGAGCGTGCCCGTGGTGACCACTCCGGTCGCCCCGAAACCGGCGGCCAGCCGGATCACGGCACCGGCGTTGCCCAGGTTGCGGGGGTTGTCCAGGACCACGACCGGGGCGGTTCGGGGGGTGCGGGCCAGCGCACGCAGGTTGGCCTCGCGTGACGGCCGTACGGCGAGCGCGGCCACACCGGTCGGGTGGGGCCGCGGGACGAGGGAGGCGTAGGTCTCCGCGGACACCTGCGTGAGCAGCGCGTCCAGTGCGTCCCGTACGTCTTCGGCCAGTTCCTCGGCGAGGGCGAGCGCTGCCCGCCGGTCGGTGGCGACCGCCACCGGGACCTCGGCCCCGAAGCGCAGCGCGTGCTTGAGGGCGTGGAAGCCGTCGAGCAGCACGGCGGCACCGGCGTGCTCGCGCCAGCGGCTCATCGGGTCGGTCATGCGGTGAACCCTACGCGGCCCTCCGCGCTCTCCTCGGGCGTGCGGGGCTTGCCTTCGGGCCTGTGACCGGGCTCGTCTTCGGGGGAGCGGGGCGCGGGCACCGTGCGGTCACCGCGCCGGGCGATCCGCCCACGCGCGCCCGCCACCAGCGCGCCCAGCCGGCGCAGGAACGAGGTCGGCAGGAAGACCGCGTCGGCGGTGATCATCGCCAGCGAGAAGAACGGCAGGCCGAGCACGACCGCGATCACCGCGTGCTCGAGCATCATCACGACCAGCAGGACGTTCTTGACCCGCCGGTTGAACAGGGTGAACGGGAAGGCGACCTGCACCATGACCGTCCCGTAGGCGGCGACCATCATGATCGTGCCGCTGGAGGACATCAGGTCGGCCAGCCCGGGCCAGGGCGAGAAGTAGTCCAGGTGGAGGGGGTAGTAGACGGCGGTGCCGTCCTGCCAGCGCGAGCCCTGGATCTTGTACCAGCCGGCCGTCGCGTAGATCAGACAGGCCTCGGCCATGATCACGAACAGGGCGCCGTTGTGCACGACGTTGGCGATGACGTCCAGCAGGATCCGCGGCTCCCGGGACTTCACCCAGCGGCCGACGGACCACCACAGTCCCAGCACCGCCCAGGTCGTCCACAGCAGCGCGGGGATCAGCCAGCCGTTGTCGAACCGGCCGGTGCACGTCGCCAGGACCAGCGTCAGGCCGGACACCGCCCACAGCGACGGCCCCACCCGGTCGGCGGAATCGCGCTCACCACGCGCGCGTGCCGCCTCCGCGTGCGCCGCCCGCCGCGCGTCCAGCGACCACACCTGTCCGCACCGTGTGAACACGAGGTACAAGGACATCAGGTGCAGGACGTTGTCGCCGCCGTCGCCGACGAAGACGCTGCGGTTCTGCAGCGACAGCACGCCGACCATGAACAGCACGGACGCCGTACGGGTGCGCCAGCCGAGCAGCAGCGCCGCACTGGCGAGGATCGCCAGCGCGTAGAAGCACTCGAACCACAGCTGCCCGTCGGACCACAGCAGGACCGTGAAGGCGTGGTTGTCGGCGGTCAGCTCCTTGGCGAGGTTCCAGCCCCACGGTCCGGCCGGACCGTACAGCTCCTGGCGGTGGGGGAACTCGCGCAGCAGGAACAGCAGCCAGGTCCCGGCGAACCCGATGCGGACCACGGCGCTCTGGTACGGCCCCAGGGCCGCACCGGTGACGCGGGCGATCCCGCGCGAGAGGGGCAGGGAGAACCCGTTCACCGCACACCTCCGGCTGCCTCGTCGGCGGTCACCGTCCACCAGGGCATCACCCGGTAGACCGGCTTGTCGGACACCCGCTCGCGGCTCCAGGCGGGCGGCTGCACATTGGTGGTGCTGGCACGGACCTGAACCCGCCGGATGACGCCGTCCCGGCTGATCGGATCGGTCCGGTACAGGCGCATCACCACGATCCGGCTCACGTACTGCTCGGAGAGGGAACCGCGCATGCCGACGGGACGGTTGTCGGCGGTGTGCGTCGCGACGAAGAAGTCCCAGGCGCGGCGCAGCTCGTTCTGCTGGGTGTGGCTGGGCACCAGGTTCCCGTCGATGGCGGCGCCGTCCTGGGCGGACAGGTCCCTCCAGCCGGTGGTGCGCAGGGTGCCGTCCTTCATGCGCACCTCGGCCCGCACCTGGACGGCGATGTTCTGCTGCAGCGGATTCGGGGCGAACAGCTTCCAGTTCTGCTCGAACTCCGGGTACACCCACTGCTCGACGGCCCTTCCGTGCTGCTTGGTCACCGTGTTCGCCGGGGCGAGGCTGAGGAACACCATCAGGAGATGCACACAGGCGGCGACGCCCACCACCGCCAGCGCCAGCGCGGCGGCGACCTGGTAGCGGGGGGAGAGGGCGGCTACGCCGGTGCGGGGGGCGGGGTGCGGCGCGGCGGCCTCGGCCGGGCCGGCCTGCGGTGCGCAGGCGCCCGGCGCGGCCTGCCGGCCTCCCGGCGCGCTGTCCGCACCCGGGGCCGGCTGGGCCGGCTGGGCCGGCTGGGCCGGCTGGGCCGGCTGGGCCGGCTGGGCCGGCTGGGCCGGCTGGGCCGGCTGGGCCGGCTGCCCAGCGTCCGCGTCACGGGAGTCCTCGCCCGCCGCCGAACCCTCACGGCCGGCCGCATCCGCCGTCGCCCGCGTATCCGCGCTCACGGGCGCATCCACAGCCGGCGCACCCGCCGTGGGGTCCTTGTCGACCGGGGCGCCCTCCGGGAGACGCGCCCCCGCCGGCCCGCCGGCGCCGGGTCGCGCCTCCGGGTCCTCGTCGTACGCGTCCATTCCGCCCCGTCCCCCGTTTCGGCTCAGTCGTTCGGCTCAGCAGTCGAGCTCCGTGATGCTGCGCCCGCCACGAGCGCCCCATGATTCACGTACGCCGCTCTCGGCGTCCGCACGGAACGGTACTCAGCCCCGGCCGCCGGGCGCAGCCCCGGGTACGGGCAGGTGCCGTGGTCCTTGCCACGCGGTACGGCTCCGGCACCGGCCATACCCGCCTTTCGACCCCCTTGTCCACAGGCCGCCTGGCGGAGTTTTCCACAGCGGTTGACACCCCACCGCGCCCGGCACACCATTGATGCGCACGGACCGAACGATCGGTCGGGAAAGGTTCACCGAAGAGCCCGAGGTCAGGGGGACCGCATGGCCACAGCAGCCGCGCAGCGCACGGCCCGCACCGCGGACAGCGCACCGGACACCGTCGACACGGCGGCCTACCAGCACGCCTTCGACGCGGCCGTGGCCGCCGACGAACGCATCGAGCCCCGCGACTGGATGCCCGACGCCTACCGCGCGACGCTGGTCCGGCAGATCGCCCAGCACGCCCACTCCGAGATCATCGGCATGCAGCCCGAGGCCAACTGGATCACTCGCGCGCCCTCCCTGCGCCGCAAGGCGATCCTGATGGCCAAGGTCCAGGACGAGGCCGGCCACGGCCTGTACCTGTACAGCGCGGCCGAAACCCTCGGCACCAGCCGCGACGAGCTGCTCGACAAGCTGCACAGCGGCCGCCAGAAGTACTCCTCGATCTTCAACTACCCGACGCTGACCTGGGCCGACGTCGGCGCGATCGGCTGGCTGGTCGACGGCGCCGCGATCACCAACCAGGTACCGCTGTGCCGCTGCTCCTACGGCCCTTACGCCCGGGCGATGGTGCGGGTCTGCAAGGAGGAGTCCTTCCACCAGCGCCAGGGCTACGAACTGCTGCTGGCCCTGAGCAAGGGCACCCCGCAGCAGCACGCGATGGCACAGGACGCCGTCGACCGCTGGTGGTGGCCCTCCCTGATGATGTTCGGCCCGCCCGACGACGAGTCCCAGCACTCGGCACAGTCCATGGAGTGGAAGATCAAGCGCCACTCCAACGACGAACTGCGCCAGCGCTTCGTCGACATCTGCGTCCCCCAGGCCGAGTCCCTCGGCCTCACCCTCCCGGACCCCGACCTGCGGTGGAACGAGGAGAGCGGACACCACGAATTCGGCCCGATCGACTGGACCGAGTTCTGGGACGTCCTCAAGGGCAACGGCCCCTGCAACGAACAGCGGATCACCCAGCGCCGCCGCGCCCACACCGAGGGCGCATGGGTGCGGGAAGCGGCCGCCGCCTACGCGGCCAAACACACCGGTGGCACGGACGGCACCGGTGAGGCAGGACACGAGACAGGAGCGGAGCGAGCATGAGCACCACCGACTGGCCCCTGTGGGAGGTCTTCGTGCGCTCCCGGCGCGGCCTCTCCCACACCCACGCCGGCAGCCTGCACGCCCCCGACGCGGAGCTGGCCCTGCGCAACGCCCGCGATCTGTACACCCGCCGCGGCGAAGGCGTGTCGATCTGGGTCGTCCCGGCCGCCGCGATCACCGCGTCCTCGCCGGACGAGAAGGACCCCTTCTTCGAACCGGCCGCCGACAAGCCCTACCGGCACCCGACCTTCTACGAGATCCCGGAAGGGGTGAAGCACCTGTGACCGCCACCGGCCCCGCCACCGTCCCGGTGACCGCCGCGCTCGCCCTCGGCGACGACGCCCTGGTGCTCTCCCACCGGCTGGGCGAGTGGGCCGGGCACGCCCCCGTCCTGGAAGAGGAGGTCGCCCTCGCCAACATCGCCCTCGACCTGCTCGGGCAGGCCCGGATACTGCTGTCCCTGGCCGGCGACGAGGACGAACTGGCCTACCTGCGCGAAGAGCGGGCCTTCCGCAACCTCCAGCTGGTCGAACAGCCGAACGGCGACTTCGCCCACACGATCGCCCGCCAGCTCTACTTCTCCACCTACCAGCAGCTGCTCTACGCCGAACTGGCCGGAGGCGACGGCCCGTTCGCGCCCCTCGCCGCGAAAGCGGTCAAGGAGGTCGCCTACCACCGCGACCACGCCGAGCAGTGGACGCTCCGCCTCGGCGACGGCACGCAGACCAGCCACGAGCGGATGCGCAGCGCCTGCGAGGCACTGTGGAAGTTCACCGGGGAGATGTTCCAGCCGGTGGAAGGACTCGACGCCGACTGGACACGCCTGGAGGCGCACTGGCAGGAGTCCGTCACAGACGTCCTCGGCCGCGCCACCCTCCCCCTCCCCGAGGGCGCCCGCACCGGCGCCTGGTCGGCCGGCGCGGGTCGACAGGGCCTGCACACCGAACCGTTCGGACGGATGCTCGCCGAGATGCAGCACCTGCACCGCAGCCACCCGGGGGCGTCATGGTGACCGCCACCGCCCTGGAGAAGGAACTGCTGGAGCTGGCCGGCTCGGTGCCCGACCCCGAGCTGCCGGTGCTCACACTCCAGGAGCTGGGCGTGGTGCGCGCGGCACGTCTGCACGGCAGGGACACCGTCGAGGTCGACCTCACCCCCACCTACACCGGCTGCCCCGCCATCGAGGCGATGAGCGTGGACATCGAACGGGTACTGCGCGCCCACGGCATGCGCCAGGTCACGGTCCGCACGGTGCTCACGCCTGCCTGGACGACCGACGACATCACGCCCGAAGGGCGACGCAAACTGCGGGAGTTCGGCATCGCTCCCCCGCGCGTCCGCAGCGCCTCCGGCCCGGTTCCGCTGACCCTCGGCCCGACGCACACGCACACGCACACGCACACGCACACGACGGAGACCGAACCGGTCCGCTGCCCGCACTGCGGCTCGCCCGACACCGAGCTGCTGAGCAGGTTCTCCTCCACCGCGTGCAAGGCCCTGCGCCGCTGCCTCGCCTGCCGTGAACCGTTCGACCACTTCAAGGAGTTGTGATGGCGCGCTTCCACCCGCTCCCGGTGGCCGCGGTCGACCGGATCACCGATGACTCCGTCGCCCTCACCTTCACCGTCCCGCCCGGACTGCGCGAGGAGTACCGGCACACGGCCGGCCAGCACCTGGCACTGCGCCGACACGTCGACGGCACCGAGGTCCGTCGCACGTACTCGATCTGCTCCCCCGCACCCGACCCGGCCGGCGCCGGCCCGGACACGCTGAGAGTGGGCGTGCGGCTGGTGGAAGGAGGGGCCTTCTCCCCCTACGCGCTGAAGGAGATCAACGCCGGCGACGAGCTGGAGGTGATGACCCCGGCCGGCCGCTTCACCCTGGAACCGGCGCCGGGACTGTACGCGGCGGTCGTCGGCGGCAGCGGCATCACCCCGGTGCTGTCCATCGTCGCCACCCTGCTGGCCCGCGAACCGGCGGCCCGGTTCTGCCTGATACGCAGCGACCGCACGGCCGCCTCGACGATGTTCCTGGAGGAGGTCGCCGACCTGAAGGACCGCTACCCCGAGCGGCTTCAGCTGGTGACGGTGCTCTCCCGCGAGGAACAGCAGGCGGGCCTGCCGTCCGGCCGGCTCGACCGTGAGCGGATCGCCGGGCTGCTGCCCGCGCTGCTGCCGGTCGGTGAGGTGGCGGGCTGGTTCCTGTGCGGGCCGTACGGACTGGTGCAGGGCGCGGAGAAGGCGCTGCGCGAGCTCGGCGTGGACCGGTCCCGCATCCACCAGGAGATCTTCCACGTGGACGCGGGCTCGGCGCCGGCCGCCACCACACGGACACCCGCGCACAGCACGGTGACCGCCCGGCTCGACGGACGCGGCGGCACCTGGCCGGTGCGGGAGAGCGAGTCCCTGCTGGAGACGGTCCTGCGCAACCGCCCCGACGCGCCCTACGCCTGCAAGGGCGGAGTGTGCGGGACGTGCCGCGCCTTCCTGGTCTCCGGCGAGGTCCGCATGGACCGCAATTTCGCCCTGGAGGCGGAGGAGACGGAAGCCGGATATGTACTGGCCTGCCAGTCGCATCCGCTGACGGAGCAGGTGGAGCTGGACTTCGACCGCTGAGGCCTGCACGGGGCCGCCTCGGCATGGGGCGGGGAGGGGCCGGGGGCGGGTGGGGG